>NZ_JBSGZV010000012.1:0-223612 GCF_053611185.1 Streptomyces sp. NPDC054834
CGACTGCCAGGCCCGGACCAGACGGCCACGGTGTGAGTCTTCCGACGCCCAAGACATGATGACCTTCAGCATTTCTTCCGCTGCCATGGTGTCTCGCTCTCCTCAGCGGGATACGGCGAGGCGTTGCTAATTCCGCCTCACCGAATGACTAGCGAGTCGGTTACCAAGCGCCCTTGAGCAGGCTTTGGCTGTGTTATCTGATGGATCGTCAGATACTCCGGATGACTCTGTCTCCGGGGCCTGGTAGCGAGTCGGTTGCCTGAGGCTCTGTGCGCCTGCCTGCGGGCAGCAGAGAGCCCCGCCCGACCGATCCACGCGGGACCAGCCGACGGGGCTCAGCGGGGCGCTCAGGGGCGCCTAGCTGTGCGGTGCCTCTGCCCAGTGCACAGTCACCCGATCCTCTGTGTTCGCGTTCCGGCCACGACCGATTGACTTAGCGATGGTGATGCGGTCGACGAAGAATGCAAGGAACTCTCGTCGGTCCTCCAGGTCCCAACTGCCCCACGTCGACTCTGGCCCGATGGGGTCGCCCTCCGGATCCGTCCACTCTGAGGGAATGGCAATGGTTCCACTCTCATCCCGCTCCAGCTCGGCCGCCCGACCATTCACGCGAGCCTCATGCGCTGTCAGCCTCTCGACGGATTCAGCGAACATGGCCGTGCCGGTCGCCCCGGCGTACAAGCCTGCCTGTCGGTCGACATACAGCGTGCGCAGTGCTTCCCGTACGTGCTCCAACTCAGCGCGAGCGGCTGCTAGTTCGGCCTGCCGCTCACCCGTGTCTGCCTGCGCTGCGAATCGGCGCGCTGCCTCCGCGAGCCATTCCAGGTCTTCGGGATCTCTGGGGTCCAGCGCAGTCAGGCGGCCCCACACGGTGCGGGTCACCACGTCATCGGCGGCTTCCATGTTGATAGCCAGACCCCCGTGACCGGCGACCGCCCCAGACTGGGCACGGTTGCACCGGTAGAGCTGTTTGCCGTTGCGCCGGTCGGTCACCATGGACGATCCGCACACTCCGCAGAACAGCATTCCTGCCCCGCCGAGCAGTGACGGCACGGACCTGCCGCCCTGCCTCACAACCTGCGGCGTGCGTCCGTCTAGAACGTCCTGAAGGCGCCACCAGTCATCGGCGGGAACGATGCCCTCATGCGCGACCAGGGGGGCGCCCTGCTCGTCGCGCAGGATGACGCGCTTGGTTCCCTGACGCTCAGCCGCATAGCCGGCGAGGCGGGGGTCACGCAGGATGCGCAGCACAGTGGATGACACCCACGTCGTACGCTCCAGCGGCTTGCTTATGCCCCGGGCCCGGCGTGCAGTCACCCGCGCGGTCATGTCCGCTGCTTTCGTCGGCACGCCGTCTGTGTTCAGCCTGCGGGCAATGGCGGATGCGGCTACGCCGGACAACGCCCACTCGACCATCTGACGCACGTGAGGGGCCTCTGCCGGGTCGGGGATCAGCTTCACCACCACCAGTTCCCCGCGCGGCTCGCGGGTCGATTGGAAGCCGTACGGTGCCATGCCGGACACGTGGGAGCCCGCAGCGCGCAGGGTCTCTTTCGTCGCCGTGATGTACGCCGACTTCATGTCGGATTCCTGCTGGGCCAACGCAGCAATGAGACCGAAGATCGCAATGCCCATGGGAGTGGACGTGTCCAGGTACGGTTCCTCGACGCTGACCAGTAGCACCCCGTGCTTGGCCAGTTCCTCATTGATCAGCATCGCTTCGAGAGCGCCCTGTCGGGTGAGCCGGGACAGCGAGAAGACGACCACAGCGTCTACGTGTCCGGCGCGAACGGCGGACATCATCTCTTCGAACTCGGGCCGGACGACTTTGGGGTCCCATCCGGACTTGCCCACGTCAGCGAAGTGACCGGCGTTGTCCCAGCCCTTGGCCGTGATCAGCGCTTCGCACTTGGTTCGCTGCGCTTCGGGGGACGACGCGGAGTCGTCTTCACGCCGCTTGGACTGCCGGATGTAGGAGACTGCGCGCACATGGTCCAGGTTAGGGGTCCAGTCGTGGCCCCGTTTGGTGAGAGGTGTCATGTGCCTAGCGTGGTAAAAATCAACGTACTGACCGTGCCCGCCGAGCAGCGGGAGACCCTCGAGAAGCGGTTCGCCTCGCGGGCCCACGCCGTGGAGAACTCCGACGGCTTCGAGTGGTTCGAGCTGCTGCGCCCCGTCGAGGGCACCGACCAGTACCTCGTCTACACGCGCTGGCGTGACGAGGAGTCCTTCCAGGCTTGGATGGAGGGCCCGATGAAGTCGGCCCACCAGGGCGGCGGAGAGGGCGGCGAGCGGCACAGGCCCGCGGCCTCCGGCTCGACCCTGTGGTCCTTCGAGGTCGTGCAGCAGGCGGGTCCGAAGGGCGAGTAGACCGCGGCGACGGGAAAACGGTGCGCCCCTGTGCCCTGAGGTCATGGGGGCGTCGGTCGTGCCGCGGGGAACGCTTCTAGAACGGCAGTGACAGCAGCTCGATCACCCGGATAACCGCCGGGATACCGAAGGCGACGCCCCAGAAGCCGACGGCCATGAACGCCGCCAGGGCGATCCCCAGCCAGGCCACACGGGTCGGCGCGAGCACGCGTGAGGGATCCTGGGGGTCGTAGCGGATCTCGTCCCGGTGCCCTCGCCACTGCCCGTGTGCCGTGACCTCGCGGCCGTCGAGGGTGCGGAAGTGGACGATGTAGCTGCTCTCGCTCTCGCTGAACGGGTCGGTCTCGAACCTCGCCCTACAGCAGATGGAAAGGTCCCGACATGACACAGGACGTGATCTGGCGGAAGTCCTCCTTCTCTGGCGGCGGGGATTCCTCCAACTGCGTCGAACTCGCCGCCCGCCAGGGCACGGTGTTGCTCCGCGAGAGCGACGAGCCCGGAACCGTCGTTGAAACTGACCGGCCCCGACTCGCCGCCCTCATACGCCACCTCCGCCCCCACTCCTGACCGCTCAGTCGCCCGCCCGGCCCGTCCTCGCCGTTCCCGCGACCTGTACCGCGAACTCCTCCGCATTGCCGGAGAGCCGTGCGGGGGTGGCCGGGTGTTTGCCCTTGGCCGGGTGTTCGGCGAACAGGGCGACGGTGACGGACAGGTGGTCGTCGGACTCCGTGTGCCAGACCGTGCGGGTGCCGGGGCCGGTGCCCGCGCCGCCGGTGAAGGACGGCAGGACGGCCTCGACCGGGGCCTTCGCCACGGGTTCGGCTGCCCCCGCAGGCAGGAGTCGGCGGGTGTCGGCGCGGGCCGTGTAGAGCGTGTGGCCGCCGCGGGTGATCTTCGCGACCGTGTACGGCTTCGCGTACGTGGCCCGCGCCGCGAGCGCGGCGTACGCCGACGCCATCCGCAGCGGGGAAGGCGTGGCGGAGCGGACCAGGGAGGCCGCCGGGGCGCCGAGCCCCGACTCCTTGAGGTCCGTCAGCGCCGTGCCCGCCTCCACCGCGCCGGACACCGCGTCGTTGAACGGCTGCTTCGCGTACTCGGCACCCCCGTACAGCACCCGGATCGCGCCGTCCCCGGGGACCATCGCCACCACGGCCGTGTGCAGGCGCGTCCCCTTGGCGGCCGGTGGCGCGTCGCCCACCCGGTCCGCCGTCGCGTCCTGCGCCCCCACGTCGAACGTCGTACGCACCGTGTACCCGCCCCGCGCCAACTGGTCCTGGGAGATGCCGAGCCGGTCCGCCGCCTCGGCCGCCGCCGCGTCGATGAGGTACTGGCGCTGGCCGTCCGTGTCGCCCGGCGGATAGAAGCGGAAGGCCGGGAAGGCCGCCTGCGCACGTTCCTTCGCGGTGATCGTGCCCGAGCCGCGCATCCCGTCGAGGACCCACTCCCACCGCTTGCGCAGCGTCGAGGTCACCTTCGTGTCCGCGCCGGCCCGCTCGTAGTACGACGGCAGGTTGATGATCGCCGCCAGGGCCGCACCCTGCGAGAGCGTCAGGTTCTTCGCGTCCACCCCGAAGTAGTTGCGCGCGGCCGACTCGATGCCCGCCGCGCCCCGGCCGAAGTACACGGTGTTGAGGTAGCCCTCGAGGATCGAGTCCTTGGAGCGGGTACGGTCCAGCTTGACGGCGATCAGCGCCTCGCGGGCCTTGCGGGTGAGCGACTGCTCCGGGCTGAGCAGCGCGTTCTTCACGTACTGCTGGGTGATCGTCGAACCGCCCTGCCGTTCACCGCCGCTCAGCGTGGACACCGCCGCCCGCAGGACGGCGGTCGGTGAGACCCCCGAGTCGGTGCGGAACGAGCGGTTCTCGGCGGCGATCACCGCGTCCTGCACCTGCCGGGGAACCTGGGAGAGCGGCACGTCCTGCCGGTCCACGGGCCCTCGCCGTCCCAGGTACTCGCCGCTCGCGTCCAGGAACACCGTGCTCTGGATCACCGTCTCCGGATGCGGCTCGGGGATGACGGTCAGCCGGTACGCGGCCACTACCGCACCGCACAGCGCCAGGACGAGGGTGAGCAGGGCGATCAGGGCCCGCCGGATCCAACGGCCCCGGCGCCGCCGGCTGCGGACGCGCCGGGGCAGTCGTCGCCGTCGGCGCAAGGGCTTCCGGGGGTCCGGGGCCTTGGGGGCCGGGGTCGCGTCGCCGTCCGCCGCGTCCGCCGCGTCCGCCGCGCCGGTCGTGTCGCCGGTCACCTCGGCCGGGGCAGTCAGATCCGGCACATCAGTCATGTCGGTCACGAGTTCACTCCGCTCCTGGCCAGCACCGCGCCCCGCGCGTCGTACACCGTCACCCGCAGCTCCGAGAACACCCGCTTGTCCAACGGGAGTTCGGCGGCCGCGTACCAGACGCTCCAGTCCTGGTCACCCGCCAGCGTGAGCAGCGTGCCGTGGGTCGTACCGGACGACGCCGTCACCTCCACCCGCGCGGCCGGCCGGTCACCCTGGTAGGTGCCGGACAGGAGGAAACGACCGTTCACCTCCTCAAGTCGCAGCGTGACGGCGGGACCGTGCGCCGCATGCCCGCCGATCGGCAGGAACTGCCCCGACCCCCGTGCCGTCGACCAGTGCTCCCCGTCCTTCGTCAGCCACAACTCCACACCGCCCAGGGGCCGTACGCGCTCCCCCGAGGCGACCACACGCACCGTCCCGGCCGGTACGGAGGCCGAGGGTGCCGTCGAACCGGACGAAGCGGGTGCGATCAGGGTCCGGGAAGCGATCAGACCCAGCGGGGCGAGCACCAGCAGACCACCGGTGAGCAGCGCCGTCATACGGCGTCTGCGGCGGCAGGCACGGCCCTCGCGCTCGATCTCGGCCAGCGGCAGGGGCGGCGTGTCGGCCTCGCGCACCGCCTCGGCGAACGCCTCGCGCACCGCCCCGGCGAGCGCCTCACGCGCCTCGCGCGCATCGACACGGCTCATCGGCGGACTCCCGACACGGGCAGGGCGCCCAGAACCGAAAGGCCTCGTCGTCCGTACGACCTGACGGCGCCGACCGAGCAGCCCAGCACTTCGGCGATCTCCGCCTCGGCCAGGTGCTCGCCGTGGCGCAGCACCAGCACCACCCGCTGCCGGGGGCTGAGGCGGCCGAGCGCCTGGAAGAGGGGCGCCCGCTCGCCGCCACCGCGCGCGAAACGGCGGGCGCGGCGCAGGTATTGGCGCACCAGTGTCCGCCGCACATAGAAGTCGGCGTCGTCGCGCGGCGTGCGCCTACGGCGGGCGTAGGTGTCGGCCAGCGTCGTGCGGGCCAGCTCCTGAGCCGTCTGCGGATCGCCGGTCAGGAGGTGGGCGGTGCGGACCAGGCGGGGCCAGGCGCGGTCGGCGTAGGCCGCGAAGTCCTCGCGCGGGGAAGGGGTTCGGGAGGTCACGTCAGCGGCACGACCGGCGGGCGGGCGCCCCAGACGGCGGCGGCACGACGGGACTTGGCTCTGCTGGTCATCGTGTTCCTCCTGCGGTGTGTTTCCATGTGCGACGTACGGGACCTGTACGCACGGCGGTGACTGCCGGGTTGCACGGGACATCGGGAAACTCGTGGTGGGGGTATGACGGAGGAAGAGTTCGACGCTTTCTACACCGCCGCGTTCCCCCGGCTGACCGGCCAGCTCTACGCCTTCACCGGGGACCACGGCGAGGCGCAGGACGTCGTGCAGGACGCCTTCGTACGGGCCTGGAACCGGCGCCGGGAGTTCCTGGCGGACGGGGCGCCGGAGGCCTGGGTGCGGACCGTGGCGATGCGGCTCGCGGTGAGCCGCTGGCGGCGGGCGAAGCGGTGGGTGGAACTGGTGCGCCGTACTCCGCCGCCGGAGTACACACCGGGGCCCGAGTCCGGGCCGGCCCATCTGGCCGATCTGGTCGCCGCGCTGCGCCGGCTGCCCGAGGCGCAGCGGATGGCGGTGGTCCTGCACCATCTGTGCGACCTGAGTGTCGAGCAGGTAGCCTCCGAGACCGGAGCCCCCGTGGGGACGGTCAAGGCCCGGCTGTCCCGCGGTCGGGCGGCGTTGGCGCGAGAACTGGCCACCGACGACGGGGAGAGGGAGGACGACCGTGTCCGATGATCTCACCGCCGGGCTGCGTCAACTGGCCGAGTCGGGGCAGAGTCTGCCGACCGCGTCGGGCGCGGACATCCGCCGTCGGGCCCATCTGCGCCGCCGTCGCCGTCGTACCGCCGCCGTCGGCGCCGGGACTGTCGCCGCTGCCGCGGTGGCGCTCACGCTGGTGTTGAACCTGGGCGGTCCGGGCGCCGGACGGACGTCCTCGCCGGCCGCCGGCCCGACCAGCGCGGCGCCGACCCCGCCGCCGACCAGCACACCGACCAGCACACCCACCAGCGCGCCGGTCCGGCGGGCGGTGTCCGACGCCACGGTGAACCTCTCGGCCCGGTTCCTCGTCGCCGACAACCGCAAAGTGCCCATCACCTCCGGCCTCGCGAGGACACCGACTCCGAGCGGGCGGATGACCGTCACCTCCATGACCGACATGGAGCTGGTGAGCGGAGAAGAGGTCGGCGCGGAATCCGGAAGCAGCTACAAACTGACGTGGGTGGTCCGCCTGCGGGCGGACGACGGCACGACGACCTACCTGGCCGCCATGCCGTACAACGACAAGGCCCCCGGCAACTACGACGTCACCTCGGGCTGGATCGGCCTGCGGCCCTCCGACGCGAAGTGGGTCTACGCGAAGCTGCGGCCCGGGGCGGCGGTCGACATCGTGCGCGGGAGACCGGCCGAGACCGCCCCGATCGCGACACCGGGCTCACCCGAAGCCACCTCGTGACGTACGACGACGCCCCCGTACCCGAAATCAACAGGGCACGGGGGCGTCGGTGGTACCGATCGGGCCGGCCTCGTCAGGCCGGCCCGACGAGGCCGGTCACATCACCTACTTCACCGGCTCCGGCTCCGGCTCGCTCTCCGTCTCGGCCTCGCCCGCCGGGTCGACCGGCGTCCTGACGGAGTCGAGGAGGAGCTGGGCGACGTCGACGACCTGGATGGACTCCTTGGCCTTGCCGTCGTTCTTCTTGCCGTTGACCGAGTCGGTCAGCATGACGAGGCAGAAGGGGCAGGCCGTGGAGACGATGTCGGGGTTCAGCGACAGGGCCTCGTCGACGCGCTCGTTGTTGATGCGCTTGCCGATCCGCTCTTCCATCCACATCCGCGCGCCGCCGGCGCCGCAGCAGAAGCCGCGCTCCTTGTGGCGGTGCATCTCCTCGTTGCGCAGGCCCGGGACCTTGCCGATGATCTCGCGCGGGGGCGTGTAGATCTTGTTGTGGCGGCCCAGGTAGCACGGGTCGTGGTACGTGATGATGCCCTCGACCGGGGTCACCGGGACCAGCTTGCCCTCGTCGACGAGGTGCTGGAGCAGCTGGGTGTGGTGGATGACCTCGTAGCCGCCGCCGAGCTGTGGGTACTCGTTGCCGAGCGTGTTCAAGCAGTGGGGGCAGGTGGCTACGATCTTCTTCGCCGACTTCGGCTTCTTCGAGTCCGCCGTGACCTTGCCCTCGTCGTCCAGCTCCTCGCCGAACGCCGTGTTCAGGGCCATCACGTTCTCCATGCCGAGCTCCTGGAAGAGGGGCTCGTTGCCGAGGCGGCGGGCGGAGTCACCGGTGCACTTCTCGTCGCCGCCCATGATCGCGAACTTGACGCCCGCGATGTGGAGCAGCTCGGCGAAGGCCTTCGTGGTCTTCTTGGCGCGGTCCTCCAGGGCGCCGGCGCAGCCGACCCAGTACAGGTACTCGACCTCGGACAGGTCCTCGATGTCCTTGCCGACGACCGGGATCTCGAAGTCGACCTCCTTGGTCCACTCCAGGCGCTGCTTCTTGGCCAGGCCCCAGGGGTTGCCCTTCTTCTCCAGGTTCTTGAGCATCGTGCCCGCCTCGGAGGGGAAGGCGCTCTCGATCATGACCTGGTAGCGGCGCATGTCGACGATGTGGTCGACGTGCTCGATGTCGACGGGGCACTGCTCGACGCAGGCGCCGCAGGTGGTGCAGGACCACAGGACGTCCGGGTCGATGACGCCATTCTCTTCGGCCGTGCCGATCAGCGGGCGCTCGGCCTCCGCCAGGGCGGCGGCGGGGACGTCCTTCAGGGCCTCCTCGGACGCCTTCTCCTCGCCCTCCATGGTCTTGCCGCCACCCGCGAGCAGGTAGGGCGCCTTGGCGTGGGCGTGGTCCCTCAGGGACATGATCAGCAGCTTGGGGGAGAGCGGCTTGCCGGTGTTCCAGGCGGGGCACTGCGACTGGCAGCGGCCGCACTCGGTGCAGGTGGAGAAGTCCAGCAGGCCCTTCCAGGAGAACTGCTCGACCTGCGAGACGCCGAAGACGTCGTCGTCGCCGGGGTCCTCGAAGTTGATCGGCTTGCCGCCGCTCGTCATCGGGAGCAGGGCGCCCAGGGAGGTCTCGCCGGTCGCGTTCCGCTTGAACCAGATGTTCGGGAAGGCGAGGAAGCGGTGCCAGGCCACGCCCATGTCGGTCTTCAGGGCGACCGTGATCATCCAGATGAACGAGGTCGCGATCTTCAGGCCGGCGAAGAAGTAGGTGAGGTTCTGGAGCGTGGAGACGTCCATGCCCGCGAACCAGTGCACCACCGGGTACGAGATGAAGAACGACGCCTCGTAGCCGTCCACGTGGTGCTGGGCGCCTTCGAGGGCGTGCAGCATGAAGATGCAGACACCGACGATGAGGATGACGGCCTCGACGAAGTACGCCTGGCCGAAGTTGGAGCCGGCGAAGCGGGACTTGCGGCCCGGGTTGCGCGGGTGGTTCAGCTGGCGGATGGCGATCAGGACGAGGATGCCGACCACCGTCATGGTGCCGATGAACTCGACGAAGACGTTGTACGGCGCCCAGTCGCCCAGGACCGGCAGGATCCAGTCGGCCTGGAACAGCTGGCCGATCGCGTTGACGATCGTCAGCAACAGGGTGAAGAAGCCCACCGCCACGAACCAGTGCGCCACGCCGACGATGCCCCAGCGGTTCATCCGGGTGTGGCCGAGGAACTCCTTGACCACGGTGACGGTGCGCTGTGTGGGATCGTTGGTCCGCGTGCCGGCCGGTACCGGCTGGCCCAGCCGCATGAAGTTGTAGATCTGCAGGAGGGCGCGGCCGAACAGTGCCACGCCGACCACGATCAGGACCAGCGACACGATGATCGCGGCGAGTTGCATTGGGGCTCCTGGGGCGGCCTCGAATTAACGAGCGACATTACTAAGCGGTAACTTATGCAGTCCGTCTGAGACTACCCCCATCTTCCGTCGGGATGCAGCCGGGTGCGGGGTGATCTGGGTCGCTGAGGCGTGCCTGAGTGGAGGTCAGGGGTGAGGGAGGAGAGCGGCCGGCACGAGGTGGCGGACGCGCAACGCGGCCGAGGTGGTGGGCAGCGTGGCCCGGACGAGGAACGCGAGGTCAGTCCGCTCCCTGTACCGGGCCAGGACGACGACTGCCGCCCACCCGGCGACGATGACGGCCGTCGCCACCCAGGCCAGCCATGCCGGTCCCCAGAGCTGGTCGCCCGCCGTGGGGGCCAGTGCCTGCCACTCGGCGAGGCCGCTGAGCACGAGCCAGCCCTGGGTGAGCAGTGCGACGGCGGCGCGGAGGCGGAGCGTGGGGGGGAGGCGGTCCAGCAGGGCTCGTCGGCGGGCCGGCAGCCCGGCCTCCCTGAGCACGGCGAGACAGATGCCGCCGCGCAGCGGTACGTACACCGACTCCATGGGCGGCAGCCTGAACGACTCGTCGACCTGGAAGGAGACGGGGAACTCCTTGTGGCGCTCGTAGAGCTCACGGGTGTATTTCGTGAGCGCGGCGCGGCGTAACAGCCGGCTGCCGGCGCAGCGGCCGTACAGGAATTCGGGCAGCCCCGAGCCCCTCAACTCCCATGGTCCAGATTCCCGCAGGGGGCGGTCGGCGAATCCTTCCAGCGGTGGAGCTGCCCACCCGCCAGGCAATCGGATCGTGTTATTCATCCACAATTGCTACTTTCAAGCCTAATTTATTGCCGTGCTCTACGGGATCCTCGCCGCCACCACCGCCCTCCTCCTGACCGCCGTGCTCGCGGCGCTGCTGAGGGGGCCGGTCCTGCGGGCCGGGATCGTCGACCGACGGCGGCAGCGGCCCATACCGCTGTTCGGGGGACTGGCCGTGGTGGCCGTCACCTGCCTCGTCGCCGGTATGGGGCAGTGGACGCGGGTCGCGCCGCTGGGGGAGGGGGTGGGGGGCCTGCTGGTCGCCGGGGCCGGGGTCGCCGCGCTCGGGCTGGTCGCGGATGTGTGGCGGCTGCGGGCGCGGGTACTGGTCGCCGGTGCGGTGGTGGCGGCGGCCTGTGTCGTGCCGTACGAGGAGACGGGGCTGCTCGCCGGGCTGCTGGCGGTGCTCTGGATCGTTTTTGTCACGCTCGCCTTCCGGGCGCTGGACCACGCCGACGGGCTCGCGGGAACGGTCGGCGTGGTCACGGCCTTCGGGGCGGGGGCGTGCGCGGCGGCCGAGGTGATGGACGGGCTGGCGGTGCTGCTGAGCGTGCTCGCCGCCGCCCTCACCGGGTTCCTCATGCACAACTGGCCGCCCGCGCGGATCGGGCTCGGCGCCTGCGGGTCGCTGTTCACCGGGTTCCTGCTCAGCTCCGCCGCGGTGTTCACCCGCGCGGGGTACCCGCTCGGGCCCAGCGTGCGGGTGCTGTTCCCGCTCACCGCCGTCGCCACCGCGGACGTGGCCCTCGTGGTCCTCTCCCGGCTCATGGCCCGGCGGTCGCTGCTGCGGGGCGGGCCCGACCATCTCGCCCACCGGCTGCGGCGGCTCGGGCTCACCCCGCCGGGGGCCGCCGTGCTGCTGGGTGCGGGGGCCTTCGCGGCGGTGGTCGTCGGGGTACTCGTGCACAGTGGCTGGGCGGGGGAGCCGGCCGTGCTGTGGGTGGTCGGCGGGGCGTCCGTGGTCGTGCTTGGGCTGCTTCGGGTACCCGCCTACGGGCGCCGCCGGACGGCCACGCAGACATCCACGCAGACATCCATGACAGGTACGCAGACGGGCATCCGGGCGCCCGCGCAGTCGTCCGTACGGGCGTCCACGCAGACGTCCATGCACACGTCCACGCGAACATCCGCGCAGGTCACCGGCGCATTGCGTGTAAGGAACGGATAAGACTTGAGTCTGCTCGACTCAGGTCTGTTGACCCAGTGGGCCCTCTCATGCACACTTGAGCCTGTTCCACTCAAGTCAACTGGAGGAATTCACCATGGCACGTGCGGTCGGCATCGACCTGGGCACGACTAACTCCGTCGTCAGCGTTCTGGAAGGCGGCGAGCCCACCGTCATCACCAACGCCGAGGGCGCCAGGACCACGCCGTCCGTCGTCGCCTTCGCCAAGAACGGCGAGGTGCTCGTCGGCGAGGTCGCCAAGCGCCAGGCGGTCACCAACGTGGACCGGACCATCCGGTCCGTCAAGCGTCACATGGGCACCGACTGGAAGATGGAGCTCGACGGGAAGCCCTTCAACCCGCAGCAGATCTCCGCCTTCATCCTCCAGAAGCTGAAGCGCGACGCCGAGTCCTACCTGGGCGAGAAGGTGACCGACGCGGTCATCACCGTCCCGGCGTACTTCAACGACTCCGAGCGCCAGGCGACGAAGGAGGCCGGCGAGATCGCCGGTCTGAACGTCCTGCGCATCGTCAACGAGCCGACCGCGGCCGCGCTCGCCTACGGCCTCGACAAGGACGACCAGACGATCCTCGTCTTCGACCTCGGCGGCGGCACCTTCGACGTGTCCCTGCTGGAGATCGGCGACGGCGTCGTCGAGGTGAAGGCCACCAACGGTGACAACCACCTCGGTGGTGACGACTGGGACCAGCGCGTCGTCGACTACCTGGTGCAGCAGTTCAAGTCCGGTCACGGCGTGGACCTGGCCAAGGACAAGATGGCCCTCCAGCGTCTCCGTGAGGCCGCCGAGAAGGCCAAGATCGAGCTGTCCTCGTCCAGCGAGACCTCGATCAACCTGCCCTACATCACCGCGTCCGCCGAGGGCCCGCTGCACCTGGACGAGAAGCTCACCCGCGCTCAGTTCCAGCAGCTGACGGCCGACCTGCTGGAGCGCTGCAAGACGCCGTTCCACAACGTCATCAAGGACGCCGGCATCGCCCTCGGCGAGATCGACCACGTCGTCCTCGTCGGTGGCTCCACCCGTATGCCCGCCGTGGCCGAGCTCGTCAAGGAGCTCACCGGCGGCAAGGAGGCCAACAAGGGCGTGAACCCGGACGAGGTCGTCGCCATCGGCGCCTCGCTCCAGGCCGGTGTCCTCAAGGGCGAGGTCAAGGACGTACTGCTCCTCGACGTGACCCCGCTGTCCCTCGGTATCGAGACCAAGGGCGGCATCATGACCAAGCTCATCGAGCGCAACACGACCATCCCGACCAAGCGGTCGGAGATCTTCACGACGGCCGAGGACAACCAGCCGTCCGTGCAGATCCAGGTCTACCAGGGCGAGCGCGAGATCGCGGCCTACAACAAGAAGCTCGGCATGTTCGAGCTGACCGGTCTGCCGCCGGCGCCGCGTGGCGTCCCGCAGATCGAGGTGTCCTTCGACATCGACGCCAACGGCATCATGCACGTCACGGCGAAGGACCTCGGCACCGGCAAGGAGCAGAAGATGACCGTCACCGGCGGCTCCTCGCTCCCGAAGGACGAGGTCGACCGCATGCGCGAGGAGGCCGAGCGCTACGCGGAGGAGGACCACAAGCGCCGCGAGGCCGCCGAGAGCCGCAACCAGGGCGAGCAGCTCGTCTACCAGACCGAGAAGTTCCTCAAGGACAACGAGGACAAGGTCCCGGGCGAGATCAAGACCGAGGTCGAGGACGCGATCGGCGAGCTGAAGGAAGCCCTCAAGGGCGAGGACACCGCCGAGATCCGCACCGCCACGGAGAAGGTCGCGGCCGTCTCCCAGAAGCTCGGCCAGGCCATGTACGCCGACGCCCAGGCTTCGCAGGCCGCCGGTGGCGAGTCCGCCGGTGCCGGTGAGGCCAAGGCCGACGACGACGTCGTCGACGCGGAGATCGTGGACGACGAGCGCAAGGACGGTGCCGCGTGACGGAGGAGACCCCGGGCTTCGACGAGAAGCCCGACGTCCCCTCCGGCGCCACCCCTGACGACGCCGAGCCGAAGGCCGCCTCCTCCCCCGAGGAGCAGGCGGCCCCGGCCGGGGACGCGAGCCAGACAGCGGGCCTGGTGGCCCAGCTGGACCAGGTGCGCACCGCGCTCGGTGAGCGCACCGCGGACCTCCAGCGACTCCAGGCCGAGTACCAGAACTACCGCCGCCGCGTGGAGCGCGACCGGATCACGGTCAAGGAGATCGCCGTCGCGAACCTCCTGACCGAGCTCCTGCCCGTGCTGGACGACATCGGCCGCGCACGGGAACACGGCGAACTCGTCGGCGGCTTCAAGTCGGTGGCCGAGTCGCTGGAGACCGTCGCGGCCAAGATGGGCCTCCAGCAGTTCGGCAAGGAGGGCGAGCCCTTCGACCCGACGATCCACGAGGCCCTGATGCACAGCTACGCGCCGGACGTCACCGAGACGACGTGCGTGGCGATTCTGCAGCCCGGGTATCGCATCGGCGAGCGCACCATCCGCCCCGCGCGGGTGGCCGTGGCCGAACCGCAGCCCGGTGCGCAGACGGTCAAGGCCGAGGGGGCCGAGGAGAGCACCGCGGCCGGCTCCGCCGACGACAAGGAGAGCGGTGGCCCGGAGGAGGGCTGACGTCGACACGAACCAAGCAGGGAAGGAGGGGCGTCGGGGATGAGCACCAAGGACTTCATCGAGAAGGACTACTACAAGGTCCTCGGCGTCCCCAAGGACGCCACCGAGGCCGAGATCAAGAAGGCGTACCGGAAGCTCGCCCGCGAGTTCCACCCGGACGCCAACAAGGGCAACGCCAAGGCCGAGGAGCGCTTCAAGGAGATCTCCGAGGCGAACGACGTCCTCGGTGACCCGAAGAAGCGCAAGGAGTACGACGAGGCGCGCGCCCTCTTCGGCAACGGCGGTTTCCGTCCGGGGCCGGGCGCGGGCGGAGGATCGTTCAACTTCGACCTGGGCGACCTCTTCGGAGGCGCCGGCGGCGCAGGCGGCCCCCAGGGCGGGGGCGGCGGCTTCGGCGGCGGAATCGGTGACGTCTTCGGGGGCCTGTTCAACCGGGGCGGCGGCGCGGGCACCACGCGCACCCAGCCCCGGCGCGGCCAGGACATCGAGTCCGAGGTCACGCTGAGCTTCACGGAGGCCATCGAGGGGGCCACGGTCCCGCTCAGGATGTCCTCGCAGGCACCGTGCAAGGCCTGTTCGGGCACCGGCGACAAGAACGGCACGCCACGCGTGTGCCCGACCTGTGTCGGCACCGGCCAGGTGGCCCGGGGCTCCGGGGGAGGGTTCTCCCTCACCGACCCCTGCCCCGACTGCAAGGGCCGCGGCCTGATGGCCGAGCACCCCTGTCTGGAGTGCAAGGGCAGCGGCCGGGCCAAGTCGTCCCGCACCATGCAGGTCCGCATCCCGGCCGGCGTGACCGACGGGCAGCGCATCCGGCTGCGCGGCAAGGGCGCGCCCGGCGAGCGGGGCGGACCGGCGGGTGACCTGTACGTGGTCGTGCACGTCGGCGAGCACCCGGTGTTCGGCCGCAGAGGCGACAACCTCACGGTGACCGTCCCGGTGACGTTCGCCGAGGCGGCCCTCGGCGGCGAGGTCCGGGTCCCGACCCTCGGCGGCCCCGCCGTCACGCTGAAGCTGCCGCCGGGCACGCCCAACGGCCGCACCATGCGGGCGCGGGGCAAGGGCGCGGTCCGCAAGGACGGCACCCGCGGCGACCTGTTGGTCACCGTCGAGGTGAGTGTTCCCAAGGACGTGACGGGGAAGGCTCGTGACGCGCTCGAGGCGTATCGCGAGGCGACCGCGGGCGAGGACCCGCGGGCGGAGCTGTTCGAGGCTGCGAAGGGAGCTTGAGTGGGATGGACGGCCGTCGACGGAACCCGTATGAACTGACCGAGGAAACCCCGGTCTACGTCATCTCGGTGGCGGCCCAGCTTTCCGGCCTGCACCCGCAGACGCTGCGCCAGTACGACCGCCTGGGCCTGGTCTCGCCCGACCGCACTCCCGGCCGGGGCCGCCGCTACTCGGCCCGTGACATCGAACTGCTGCGCACCGTCCAGCAGTTGTCGCAGGACGAGGGCATAAACCTGGCCGGCATCAAGCGCATCATCGAACTGGAGAACCAGGTCGCCGCCCTCCAGTCCCGCGTCGCGGAAATGGAAGCGGCCCTGGACGGCGCCGCGGCCGCGATGCGCCAGCGCGAGGCCGCCGTGCACGCCTCCTACCGGCGGGACCTGGTCCCGTACCAGGAGGTCCAGCAGACCAGCGCCCTGGTGGTGTGGCGGCCGAAGCGGCAGCAGCAGAACGACTGACCCGCCCGTGTGCGGCAGAGGGCCCGGAGGCGACTCCGGGCCCTTTCCCGTGCGGACCGCCGACGGGGCCGTCCGGCCGCTGCCGGGCCGTCGACGGGCCGTCAGCGGGCCGTCAGCGGGCCACCATGAACTCCGGCGAGGAACTGCCCTCCCGTGCGCCGGTGGGCGTCCACGGCATACACGATGTCGTGCGTCTGGCCGACTTCATTCGCTCCTCTGCTCGGTCGGTACGACGACTCGGCGGGCGTCCGGGTTCGTCGACGATCCTGACTCGGGAGGAATGGAGTTGGTTGTACTGATCTTTACCCGCACGTGAACTCCAGTTGGGTGAAGGGTCCGTAAAGGGCGTTTGAAGGTGGTTCCGCTGAGCCTTCACAGGTGCAGCGGAGCGTGGTGTTGCGCACTCGTTAAGTGATTCCGCTTGACGCCGGTGGTGGCCTCCGCGTTGTCTTTTCAGACATCTGGGTGGCATAGGAGCCGCCACGTCCGAAACCCCTGAAGTGAGCCCTCGCATGCGTCGTATCGCCCTGTCCGTGGCCGCCACCACGATGACCCTCTCGCTTGCCGGCTGCGGTGTGCTGAACGCGACGGGGGACTCGAGCGACGCAAGCCCGACGAAGGGCAACGACGTCACCGTGGGCGTGCTGATGCCGGAGAAGACGAACACGCGGTACGCGGACTTCGACTACCCCATCATCAAGGACAAGGTCGCCCAGCTCACCAAGAAGCAGGGCAAGATCGAGTACCAGAACGCCGGTGCCGACGCGAAGGTCCAGGCCACCCAGATGGAGAAGATGATCGACGACAAGGTCGACGTCATCATCCTCGACGCCGTCGACTCCCACGCCATCGCGTCCACCGTGAAGAAGGCCAAGGACGCGGGCATCCCGGTCATCGCCTACGACCGGCTGGCCGAGGGCCCGATCGACGCGTACGTCTCCTTCGACAACGAGCTCGTCGGCGAGGTGCAGGCCCGTACGCTGCTCGAGGCGCTGGGCTCGAACGCCGACACCTCCGACAAGGTCGTCATGATCAACGGCTCGCCCACCGACCCGAACGCCAAGCAGTTCAAGCAGGGCGCGCTCTCCGAGCTCAACGGCAAGGTGACCATCGCCAAGAGCTACGACACCGACAAGTGGGACCCGGAGCTCGCCCAGTCCGAGATGACCAAGGCGATCAGCTTGATCGGCAAGGACAACATCGCCGCCGTCTACTCCGCCAACGACGCCATGGCCGGCGGCATCGTCAAGGCCTTCAACAACGCGGGCGTCACCAACGTGCCGCCCATCACCGGCCAGGACGCGGAGCTGGCGGCGGTGCAGCGGGTCGTCTCCGGCGAGCAGTACATGAGCGTCTACAAGCCGTACCCGGACGAGGCCGAGGCCGCCGCCGAGATGGCCGTCGCCAGGGTCCAGGGCCACGACATCCAGTTCGACGCCCTCACCCGCGACAAGGTCGACAGCCCCACCGACAAGGACATCCCCGCCCAGCTGGTCACGGTGAACGCCCTGACGCGGAAGAGCATCAAGAGCACCGTCATCGCGGACGGCATCTACAAGGTGGACGAGATCTGCACGGCCAAGTACAAGGCGGCCTGCGCGTCCATCGGTCTGAAGTAGCCCATCCCCCCGGTCAATGTGACGCGGTGCAAGGCGTTCACCCGCGAGGGTGGGCGCCTTGCCGCGTTCGGTCCGAGGGTGCGCCGGCCCGGGGCGCGGCCGTGGTGTTCGAGCCACCACCATCAGCTTGTCGCGATGCGATGGGCGGAGGCCGGAGGATAGCGGGTCATTCCGGTGGTTTACGACGGCCGTGGCTCGGAGAGCCGTGTTGCGGACCCGGTCGGGGCCGCGCATAGTTGCGCTGCGGATGTGGCAGCAAACCGGGGGTGGAATGGGCGATGGCCGGGCACGGGGCGGAGGAGCATCCCCACGGTGCCGACCGACTGTGCGAGGCCGGGGATCGCGTGTATTCCCGGGCCGTACGGCGCGGCCGGGTGGCGCGCACGGACGCCGAGGCGGTGCCCTGCCTGCTGGACCTGGCGCTGCTGCACCCTGACCCCGACGACATGGACTGGCTGGTGCCGACCTCTCCGCAGGAGGTCATGACCCGGCTGCTGCGCGGGGTGTACGACGAGGTCAGGGAGAGCCAGCGGCGGGTGGGCTCGGCGGTGGCCGCCTTCGAGCGCTACACGGGCCTGGGACGGCAGGTGCAGGACTCCGCGGCGGCCTCGGCGGAGGGCACCGCCATCCGTGTCCTGGACGGGCTGTCACGGATCCAGGCCGCGATGGACGAGGCGACCGAGGCGTGCACCACCGAGGTGCTGACCGTGCAGCCCGGCGGCATCCGGCGGGAGGCGGAGCTCACCGAGGGCCTGCACCGGGCGCTGGCGCTGCGCGGCCGGGGTGTGCGCATGCGCGACCTGTACACGCACGTGGCCCGGCACGGGCAGGGGCTGCTGAACTACCTGGAGCTGATGGGTGACGCGGTCGAGGCCCGCACCCTGGACGAGGTCATCGACCGGCTGATCCTCTTCGACCGCACGGTGGCCTTCATCCCCGCCAACGCCGACCGCACCATGGCGCTGGAGCTGCGCCACCCCGCGCTGGTCGAATATCTGGTGACGGTTTTCGAAAGGTTGTGGCGGTTGGCGATCCCGCTGACCGCGCCGCTGCCCGACACCGGCATCGAGGGCATCTCCCACCGCGAACAGTCCATCGCGGCGCTGCTCGCGGAGGGCCACCAGGACGCGGTGATCGCCGAGCGGCTCGGCATCAGCGTCCGTACCTGCCGGGCCCACATCGCCCGGCTGTCGGAGACCCTGGGGGCGGCCAGCCGCACCCAACTGGGCGTGCGCATCGCCCAGGTGGGCCTGGACGGCCCACCACGCACGGCGGCACCGACCGTGCTCAGACTCCCCGGCCAGGAATCCCCGACCGTGCGCTGAGCCGGCCGAGCCGGCCGGCGGCTCGGTGTCTCACCGGCGGCCGGCCGGGCCCGGTAGTGCGTGGTTCTTGTTCAGGATGCCGGACTGGGCGATGAGGTAGCCGAGTTGGGCGCGGCTGCCGCTGCCCAGGGCCTGGGCCAGCTTGGCGATGTGGGCGCGGCAGGTGCGTACGTTCATGCCCAGGCGGCGCGCGATGGCCTCGTCGACATGACCCTCCACCAGGAGTTTGGCGATGGAGTGCTGGATCTCGGTGATGCCCTCGGAGTCGACCTCGTACGGGCCGCCGGCGCTCATCGGGACGGCCCGGTCCCACAGGTACTCGAAGACCTTCATGAGGTAGCGGACCAGGCCGGGATGGCGCAGTTCCAGGGCGACCTTGTGGTCGTCGCGGACCGGTATGAAGGCGACGGTGCCGTCGGAGATGATCAGGCGCTCGACCAGTTCGTCGATGGTGCGGTACTCGACCTTGCCGTCCGAGAGCTGGGCCGCGTAGGCCAGCTTCTCCGGGTTGTAGCGGGCCGTGTGCTGATACAGGCTCCGGATCTTCACACCACGTTCGATCAGGGGTCGGTCCCGCTCCAGACCCTGGAGCAGACTGGTCTCCGAGATGCGGTCGGACGGCTGTACCGTGACGAGTTCGGTCTGGCACTGGGAGGTGGCGAGGTTGAGCGCCGCGTTGATCCGGTCGCTGCCTTCCAGCACCGTGATGGAGTCGCTGGTCGTCGTCGCCACCGTGCTGAGGGCCATGAACGGCTCGAAGGCCTCGGCGAGTTG
The DNA here is from genome assembly GCF_053611185.1 of Streptomyces sp. NPDC054834. Lineage (NCBI taxonomy): Bacteria > Bacillati > Actinomycetota > Actinomycetes > Kitasatosporales > Streptomycetaceae > Streptomyces > Streptomyces sp. NPDC054834. Next base: position 19,556 of record NZ_JBSGZV010000012.1, read on the forward strand.
GACGGACAGGCGCCTGTGCTCGGCTATCTCCCGCTCGATGGGGTTGAGCCGCTGGGCGAGGGCGACCGCCGGGGGCACCGGGCGCAACCAGTCCGGATCGTCGGGATCCGGGTGGAGCAGGGCGAGTTCGATCAGGCAGGGCACGGCATCCGTGTCCGATCGGGCGATGCGTCCCGCACTGAGAGCGGTGGTATAGAGGCGGCTGCCTTCTTCGCACAGCTGGGTCATCGCATGGGGATGTGCCGCTTTTGGCCGATTCGCCACTAAATCTCCACCCCCCAGGGTCCTGAACATGCAGGAACATGATGCACTGATTCTGTGGCCACCACGTGCCCGAATGAGCCATCGTCGTACCTGACGGGGGAAAAGGGGACCTTCAAGTGAGGATGAAGCCGACTATGCGTAACAGACTGCTTCGCTCGGTGCTTGTCGCCGGCTTTTCCGCCCTGGTGGCCCTGGGGGTGTTGAGCGGTGTCTCCGCGAAGGGTGGCGCTCAGGCGATCACTGAGTGGCCCTCGGCGGGGAAGACGCAGGTTCAGGCCATAACCGAGTGGCCCTCGGTGGCTGTGAACACCGGCGCGGCGGCAGGCGGAGCCGGGAGCTGACGTGACGACTCCGCCCGACGACCGTTCCTTCCGCCGCGAGATGGCCACCGCCTATCGCTCCGGCTGGCACTTCATCGACCTGGTCACCGCCATCCCCCACAGCGGCGACTCGCTGATGGTGACCGTCTTCGGAGAGCCGGTCGTCGTCACGCGGGACGAGGACGAGGACGTGCGGGCGTACCGGTGCCTGCGGAAGCCTCGAGGGGCGCCACAGCCCGTGCGATGTGCCATCCGATACGGAATGATCTTTGTGAACCTGGACCGACGAGACCACCGGCTGGCAGACCCGGAGGTCTCGGATGTGAGGACCATCTCGGCCACCCCCCGCAGTGCCTGACGCGATTCCCCCGTCGTAAAAGATCGCTCAGGTGCTTCCCCCCGCAGCGGCGTCACCGTGACCTGAACACGGTGACGCCGCTGTAGTTCGTGGGGACATTTCTCCGTATGGGCAGATTCGGCCAGGACGTCATGGTGGCCGAAACACGCTCAACCACGCCCGAGGGCCCGCTCCACCCGGATCTCGATCACCACCCGTGACGGGTTGGGGGACGGGGTCCGCTCATAGCGCTCGGCATAGCGCCGCTCCGCCTCCGCGACCCGCTCCGGTTCGCCGCGGACGTACGCGCGTCCCTCCAGTGTCGCCCACCGCCGCCCGTCCACCTGGCACACGGCGACCCGGGCGCCCTCCGGCCCGGCGGCCAGGACGTGCGCCGCCTTCGCGCTCGCCTTGTTCGTGATCACCCGAGCCAGTCGCGCCCCGGGCTCGTATGTCACACCGACGGGCACGACGTGCGGGCTGCCGTCCGGGCGCAGGGTGGTCAGCGTGCACAGATGCCGCTCACGCCAGAAGCGGAGATACGGCTCGTCCGGGGCACCCGGATCCACGGAGTACGTACTCATGGGACCGGAAGCTAGCCCGGAACGGCTCCCGGCTCCACCTTGAGCGAAAACGCGAGAAACCTTGAGTGAAATAGACTCAACTTTGTGTACGTTGGTTAAGTCAGCAGTGGGAGACGCGGCCGACGAGCCGACGCCGAGGAGGAGAACGGACACGTGGACGCCGAGCTGACCAACAGGAGCCGGGAAGCGATCAACGCGGCCGGCAACCGAGCCGTGACCGAGGGGCACCCGGACCTCACGCCCGCCCATCTGCTGCTGGCTCTGCTCCAGGGGCAGGAGAACGAGAACATCACCGACCTGCTCGCCGCCGTCGACGCCGACCAGGCGGCCGTGCGCTCCGGCACCGAGCGCGTCCTCGCCGGGCTGCCCAGCGTGACCGGGTCCACCGTCGCGCCCCCGCAGCCCAACCGCGAGCTGCTCGCCGTCATCGCGGACGCGAGCGAGCGTGCCAAGGACCTCGACGACGAGTACCTTTCCACCGAGCACCTGCTCATCGGCATCGCCGCGAAGGGCGGCGCGGCCGGCGAGGTGCTTCAGCGGCAGGGCGCGACCGCGAAGAAGCTCCAGGAGGCCTTCCAGAAGGCGAGGGGAGGGCGCCGCGTGACCACCGCGGACCCAGAGGGCCAGTACAAGGCCCTGGAGAAGTTCGGGACCGACTTCACCGCCGCCGCGCGCGACGGCAAGCTCGACCCGGTCATCGGGCGGGACCAGGAGATCCGCCGGGTCGTGCAGGTGCTGTCCCGCCGCACCAAGAACAACCCCGTGCTCATCGGCGAGCCCGGCGTCGGCAAGACCGCCGTCGTCGAGGGCCTCGCCCAGCGGATCGTGAAGGGCGACGTGCCCGAGTCCCTCAAGGACAAGCGGCTGGTCGCGCTCGACCTGGGCGCGATGGTCGCGGGCGCCAAGTACCGCGGTGAGTTCGAGGAGCGGCTGAAGACCGTCCTGGCCGAGATCAAGGACTCCGACGGGCAGATCATCACCTTCATCGACGAGCTGCACACCGTCGTGGGCGCGGGCGCCGGCGGTGACTCCGCCATGGACGCCGGCAACATGCTCAAGCCGATGCTCGCCCGCGGTGAGCTGCGCATGGTCGGCGCGACCACCCTGGACGAGTACCGGGAGCGGATCGAGAAGGACCCGGCGCTGGAGCGGCGCTTCCAGCAGGTGATGGTCGCCGAGCCGACCGTCGAGGACACCATCGCGATCCTGCGCGGCCTCAAGGGCCGGTACGAGGCCCACCACAAGGTGCAGATCGCGGACAGCGCGCTGGTCGCGGCGGCCACCCTGTCCGACCGGTACATCACCTCCCGCTTCCTGCCCGACAAGGCCATCGACCTCGTCGACGAGGCCGCCTCGCGGCTGCGCATGGAGATCGACTCCTCGCCCGTCGAGATCGACGAACTCCAGCGTGCTGTCGACCGGTTGAAGATGGAGGAGCTGGCCCTCGACAAGGAGACCGACCCGGCCTCCCGGGAACGCCTGGAGAAGCTGCGCCGCGACCTCGCCGACAAGGAGGAGGAGCTGCGGGGCCTCACCGCCCGCTGGGAGAAGGAGAAGCAGTCCCTCAACCGGGTCGGTGAGCTGAAGGAACGCCTCGACGACCTGCGCGGGCAGGCCGAACGCGCCCAGCGCGACGGCGACTTCGACAGCGCCTCCAAACTGCTGTACGGCGAGATCCCGGGCCTGGAGAAGGAGTTGGAGGCCGCCTCCGAGGCCGAGGAGGAGGTCGCCCAGGACACGATGGTCAAGGACGAGGTCGGCTCCGACGACATCGCCGACGTCGTCGCCTCCTGGACCGGCATCCCCGCCGGCCGCCTGCTGGAGGGCGAGACGCAGAAGCTGCTGCGCATGGAGGACGAGATCGGCAAGCGGCTCATCGGCCAGAGCGAGGCGGTCCGGGCCGTCTCCGACGCCGTACGCCGCAGCCGCGCCGGGATCGCCGACCCCGACCGGCCCACCGGATCCTTCCTCTTCCTCGGCCCGACCGGCGTCGGCAAGACCGAACTGGCCAAGGCGCTCGCCGAGTTCCTCTTCGACGACGAGCGGGCCATGGTCCGCATCGACATGTCCGAGTACAGCGAGAAGCACAGCGTGGCCCGGCTGGTCGGCGCGCCGCCCGGCTACGTCGGCTACGAGGAGGGCGGCCAGCTGACGGAGGCGGTGCGCCGCCGCCCGTACAGCGTGATCCTGCTCGACGAGGTCGAGAAGGCCCACCCCGAGGTCTTCGACATCCTCCTTCAGGTGCTGGACGACGGCCGCCTGACGGACGGTCAGGGCCGTACGGTCGACTTCCGCAACACCATCCTGGTCCTCACCTCCAACCTGGGCAGCCAGTACCTGGTCGACCCGGTGCTCGGCGAGGTGGAGAAGAAGGAGCAGGTGCTGGAGGCGGTACGGACCTCTTTCAAGCCGGAGTTCCTCAACCGGCTGGACGACCTGGTGGTCTTCTCCGCGCTCAGCAAGGAGGAGCTGGCCCGCATCGCGCGCCTCCAGATCGACCGGCTCGCCAAGCGGCTCGCCGAGCGGCGGCTCATCCTCGAGATCACCGACGAGGCCCTGGCCTGGCTCGCCGACGAGGGCAACGACCCGGCGTACGGCGCCCGTCCGCTGCGCCGCCTCGTCCAGACCGCCATCGGCGACCGCCTCGCCAAGGAGATCCTCTCCGGCGAGATCAAGGACGGCGACACGGTCCGCGTGGACAGGTTCGGAGACGGCCTGATCGTGGGCCCGGCCACCGGCAAGACGCTGTAACCACCCCCGGCCCCCCGGCACCCGCCCGGCCGCCGTGCTCCGGCGGCCGGGTCAGGTGTCAGTGGTGTAGACGACGTACACCATCCAGAAGAACCACACCGCGAACCCCAGGCAGGCCCACCACAGGGCCCACAGCAGCCACCGCACCCGTCTCCGCATGCGCATGGCGAAGTCATGGTCCATGCGCGCGCCGTTTCCCGCTCCGTGCACTGGTTACCTGGGAGAGGCCGGATCATGTCAGCCGACGGCTGACAGGCCCCGTCGGGGCTTGCCACCCCCCTCCCCGGATGAGGGAGGATGGCGGGATCCGTACGAAGGGAAAAACACGGTGACCATCGACCCGTCCTCGATTCCGAACTTCGGGGGCCAGCCCGACCCGCAGCCCCAAGGACCGGCGGGCCCCGTCGTCCCGGATCAGGACCTCGTGAAGCAGCTCCTCGACCAGATGGAGCTCAAGTACGTCGTCGACGACGAGGGAGACCTCGCGGCGCCGTGGGAGCAGTTCCGTACGTACTTCATGTTCCGCGGAGAGGCCGAGCAGGCCGTCTTCTCGGTGCGGACCTTCTACGACCGCCCCCACAAGATCGACGAGAAGCCACTGCTGCTGGAGTCCATCGACGACTGGAACCGGCGGACCCTGTGGCCCAAGGTGTACAGCCACACCCACGACGACGGCACCGTCCGCCTCATCGGTGAGGCGCAGATGCTGATCGGCTCCGGCGTCGACCTCAACCACTTCGTCTCCTCCACGGTCAGCTGGGTGCGGGCCGCGATCGAGTTCGACAAGTGGCTGGTCGAGCAGCTCGGCCTCGAGCAGGAGGTCAACGAAGCGGACAAGCCCGAGGACGACGGAGACGACGAGGAGTAGTCCAGGGCCGGATCACAGGCCCCCCAGGCGCTCCACCGCCTCCTCCAGCACCTCCCGCCGCTTGCAGAAGGCGAAGCGTACGAAGGGGGCCCCGGCCTCGCGGTCGTCGTAGAAGACCGCGTTGGGGACGGCGACGACACCCGCCCGCTCCGGCAGGGCGCGGCAGAAGGAGAGGCCGTCCTTCTCGCCGAGCGGGCGGATGTCGGTGGTGACGAAGTACGTGCCGGCGGGCCGGAACACCCGGAAGCCGGCGTCCGCCAGCCCCGCCGACAGCAGATCGCGCTTGGCCAGCATGTCCGCCCGGAAGCCGTCGAAGTACGAGTCCGGCAGGGCGAGCGCCTCGGCCACCGCGTACTGGAAGGGGCCGGACGCCACGTACGTCAGGAACTGCTTGGCCGAGCGCACCGCGGCCACCAGCCCGGGCGCCGCCGTCACCCAGCCGACCTTCCACCCCGTGAAGGAGAAGGTCTTTCCGGCCGACCCGATCGTCACCGTGCGCTCGCGCATGCCCGGGAACGCGGCCAGCGGCAGATGCTCGGCCTCGTCGAACACCAGGTGCTCGTACACCTCGTCCGTGACCACCAGCAGATCGCGCTCCACCGCCAGCTCGGCGATCGCGGTGAGCTCCTCGCGGGTGAGCACCGTCCCCGTCGGGTTGTGCGGGGTGTTGATCAGCAGCAGCCGGGTGCGGTCGGTGACGGCCGCGCGCAGCTCGTCGAGGTCGAGCCGGAAGCTCGCGGCCCCCTCCGAGTGCGGCCGCAGGGTCACCGGGACGCGCCTGCCGCCCGCCATCGCGATGCTCGCCGCGTACGAGTCGTAGTACGGCTCGAAGGCGATCACCTCGTCGCCCGGCTCGAGCAGCGCCAGCAGTGACGCGGCGATGGCCTCCGTGGCACCGGCCGTGACCAGGACCTCGGTGTCGGGGTCGAAGGACAGTCCGTAGCGGCGCTCCTGGTGCGCGGCGATCGCCGTACGCAGCTCGGGGACGCCCGGCCCCGGCGGGTACTGGTTGCCGCGCCCGTCGCGCAGGGCGCGCACCGCCGCCTCCCGTACCTCCTCGGGGCCGTCCGTGTCCGGGAAACCCTGGCCCAGGTTGATCGAGCCGGTCCGCACGGCGAGGGCCGACATCTCGGCGAAGATCGTCGTCCCGAACTCGGCGAGCCGGCGGTTGAGGAGGGGGCGCGCACTGGAGGTCATGGCGGTCATCCTGCGCCCAGGCCATGGACTTCCTCAACTTGCTGCCCTCCCCTGGCATGCCTCTCGAACGGGCACGCCAGAGGTACGGTGCCGCCTAGCCGGTCCCTGCGAGCAGGCTCGTCACGTATTCGGCGGCGTGGGCATCTGCCTGAAGGCGCACGGCACCGTGAGCGGCAGCGTTGAGGTGCAAACGCCCTGCCACACCTCTCCTGTCGAAGTCAGCTCGGTGACCAGGAGGCGGGCGTCGAACACCGACAGTGTGGCGTCGAATACGTTGGTCGGGCCTCCCACCCGCTGCCAGAAGACATTGCCCGGTCCCGGAACAGGGCTGGGCGGGTTCATACCGGCCTCGTTGACGGACAGGACGCGCACCTGCCCGTTACACACGACCGAGACGTACTTGGTGTTCCCTTGGACTGCTGAGTCGATGTCGTTGCAGCCCGTGGGCGGCGTCGGCGTCGGCGTCGGCTTCCGCGTCGGCGTCGGCGTCGGCTTCCGCGTCGGCGTCGGCTTCGTCTTGCACTCGTCCTTGCCCTTGCCCTCTTTCTCGCAGGTGAGGCCATCGGTGGTCGTGACGCCCCCGTGGGTGGTCACGGTGTGTGCGATGGCCGCCGCGGGGGTGACCAGGCCGAGCGTCACCAGCAGCGCGACGGAGGCGAGGCCGCCGATCCTCTTGCGTCTGCCTCGGGCCGGTGGTCCGGACGCTGTCCTGTGCTCAGGACTCATGTGTGCTCCTTGTTTCAAGCGCTTCGGATGACTCCTGCATCCCATTGCGAGCTTGAACGGCACGCATCTGATCATCTGGAAAGTTCGGCCGGAACACGCTCGTAATCACTCCGACGGCTCCTGAACTGGTCTCCGGTGCAGGTCAGGGGGACGTTTTTGCGTCGTGACCCTCAGAACTTCCTCAACTCTGCTTTGGCCCGTCGGACGGCAGGGCATCCCCCGTTCACCACACTCACGGGGGAACGGAAGGAGGGTGACGCCATGGTCATCGGCATCATCCTGGCAGTGATCGCGGTCCTGTTCATCGGGGCCATGCTGAGCGGCGTGCGCAAGGGGCGGTCCTACCGCAAAGGGCTCGGGAGCGGATCGTCCAGCAGCTGGTGGGTGGCCGGGAGCTCGGGCGCGGTCTCGTCGTGCGGGTCGTCCTCGGGCGGACACAGCGGTCATGGGGGTCACGGCAGTCATGGGGGCCACGGGGGTCACTCGTGCGGGGGTCACTCGTCGTGCGGCGGGTCGTCCTGTGGGGGCGGCTCGTCCTGCGGCGGCGGGGGCGGATGCGGCGGAGGCAGCTGACACGGGGCAGCTGAGCTCCTCCCCAGGCCCTGTTCGTCGGGGCCGCACACCGAGCGCCCGTCGGAAGAAGGCATCCGGCGGGCGCTCCGTCATACGCGCGCCATGGTTGAACAGTTGAGCTGTTGAGCCCTCTAGGGGATGGAAACCCCACGAAGTTGGGTAAAAACGCTTTGGCGGCGCCACCGTTCATGATTCCCTCTAAACCGCCCTGGGCCGGCTGGGCCGACAGCGCTGACCTGGCCGATCTCCCGGCCCCTTTCCCTTCTTTCCCTCCTTTCCCTCCTTTTCTTTGCGTGCTAGCGGAGCCGATCCATGCTCACGACCCTGAACACCGCCTACACCGATACGCGCGCCGCCGACCTCGCCTGGGCCCTGGGACGCGAACCGCTCCCCGCCCTGGCCACGCTCGATCTCGAACTGACCGGATCAAAATTGCAGTTGAGACTCCTCGGCGCGTCCCACCAGGTGCTGCTGGAGGAGGAGCGGGGCAACTGCTCGGAGACGGTGGCGTGCCTCCCGGGATCCAGCACCCCGCTCCCGCTCGGCGTCGCCAAGCGGGTCGGCGACTGGGAGTACGAGTTCGCGGCACGGGTGGAGGTCCTGTCACCCGGCTCCTTCGCGGGCCGCGCACAGGAGTTGCTGGCCCTGGTCTCCGACCACCCCCACGGCCTGGCCGGCGTCTTCCCCGGCAGCCCGCACGCCTTCACCGCGCTGCTGGCCCAGCACCACGAGGGCCAAGTGCACTGGCGCACCTGGCACGCCTACCCGCAGGACGGCCAGCTGGTGGCGACGCGGACGAGGGTGGGGGTGCGGGCGAGTCATATGCCGGTCAGATAAACCATCGGATAAACCAAAAGCGCCCGCGCGTCGCGGAGTTCCACACGTGTGGGTGACGAAGAGCACCGCACCCGTGACGTAACGTCGCAGCGTGATCGAACCGCACGCGCCCGCCCCGCCCGGCACACCGCCGTCCTGGGGCGCCCCCGCGCGGCTGCCCGTCCGGCCGGGGACCGGACGCTTCCTGGTCCTCGCGGGCGTCTTCGTCTGTGCGGCCTGCGGACTCGTGTACGAGCTCGAACTGGTCGCACTCGCCTCGTACTTGATGGGCGACTCGGTCACCCAGGCCTCCGTGGTGCTGTCCGTGATGGTCTTCGCGATGGGCATCGGCTCCCTCGCCGCGAAGCGGCTGCGCCCGCTGGCCGCCGCCGGCTTCGGCGCCGTGGAGGCGACCCTCGCGCTGGTCGGCGGATGCAGCGCGATGGCGCTGTACGCGGTCTTCGCCTGGACCGGCGACTGGGGCGGCATGTGGGCCGACGGCCCGCGCTGCCTCCTGGTCGCCTTCTCCCTCACCATCGGCCTGCTGATCGGCGCCGAGGTCCCGCTGCTGATGGAGCTGATCCAGCGCATCCGCCGCGAGGACGCGGGCGGCGCGGTGGCCGACCTGTTCGCGGCGGACTACGTCGGAGCCCTGGTCGGGGGCCTGGCCTTCCCCTTCCTCCTGCTGCCCCGGCTGGGTCAGTTGACCGGCACGCTGCTCACCGGCACGGTCAACGTGGTGGCCGGCGGCGCCCTGGTCCTCGGCCTGTTCCGCCGCGATCTGACCCGCCGGGCCCGCTGGCTGCTGCTGCTCGCCAACCTCATCGTCCTCACCGTCCTCGCCTCCGCCGCCGTCCTCGTCGACGACTTCGAACGGGCCGCCCGGCACGCGGTGTACGGCCCGGACGTCCGGGTCGCCGTCCAGACCGGCGTCCAGGAGGTCGTCCTCACCGGCGGCACGCGCGGCCGTCCGCTCGATCTCTTCCTGGACGGCCGGCTACGGGTCGGCGGCCGGGACGAACGCCGCTACCACGAGGCCCTCGTCGACCCGGCGATGACCGGCCCCCACGCGCGCGTGCTGATCCTCGGCGGCGGCGACGGGCTGGCCGCCCGGGAAGTGCTGCGCCACCGGGGCGTGCGCCGCGTGGACGTCGTCGAACTCGACGCCGGCCTGCTCCGCCTCGCCCGCCACGACCCCGCCCTGTCCCGGCTGAACGAGCACGTGTACGACGACACCCGCGTCCGCACCACCACCGCGGACGCCTTCCGCTGGCTGCGCGGGGCGCCCCCGGCGGCGTACGACATGGTGATCGCGGACCTCCCCGACCCCGGCATCACGGCCAGCGCCAAGCTGTACTCCCTGGAGTTCTACGGTCTGGCCCGTCGGGCCCTGGCACCGGGCGGCCGCCTGGCCGTGCACGCCGGCCCGGTCTCCGGCCGGCCCCGCGTCTTCTGGACGGTGGCATCGACACTGCGCGCGGCCGGCCTCACCGCCACCCCCTACCGCGTCCCCGGACAGGGCCCCGGTCTCGCGGCCGGCCCCGACCGCTCCGCCGGCGCCTTCCACGCCCCGCACGACTGGGGCTTCCTCCTGGCCGCGCCGGGCACGGCCGCACCCCGGCTGCGCCTGGACCCGGACCAGCCGCGCCCGCGCACCCTGACCCGGTCCGGACTCGCCGCCGCCGCCCGCTCGGCGGACCGTACGCGCGTGCCGGGGCTGCCCGCGTCCACGTTGGTGCATCCGCGCTACTGACGCTTCGCTGAGGGGGGTACGTACCGGTCACACCTGGGTAGGCTCAGCCGACATGGAGCACGAGGTCTTCCTTCCGGTTCCGGCCGAGCGGCTGAGGGAGGCGCTCGCCGACCCCGCGCGCATCGCCCGGGCGATTCCCGGGCTCCAGCAGGACGCCGGCGCCGAGGCCGTCGCCGGGCGGCTGAAGGTGCGCATCGGCAGCCACTCCATCACCTACCGCGGCTCGCTTCGGGTCTCGCCCGGACAGGACGGCGCGTACGTCGTCGAGGGCGACGCGACGGAGACCCGCGGCACGGGTTCGGTCACCCTCGTCCTCACCCTCCGGCTGCGCGACACCGACGGCGGCACCACCGTCACCGTCCACGGCACCGCCACCGGGGAGGGCCGCGTCGCGGAACTGCCGCAGGACGCGGTGGCCTCGGCGGCGCTGCGGCTGCTGAACCGCTGGGTGGAGGCGCTGGGGGCGGAGCCGGAGCCCGAGGCGAAGCCGGAGGCGGCGGACACCGCCGCCGAGGCCTCCGCCCACGACACCGAGATCCCGCCGCCCTCCCTCGCCCCCGCGGCCGAGGACGGCCTCGGCCTCGGCCTCGAGGAGGACACCGGCACCGAGGCCTACGGCGAGCCGGACGAGCCGCCCGCCGAGGCGGCACACGCGCGGCGGACGATGATCGGCCGCAGCGCGGAGGAGGTCGACCACGCGCCCCCGCGCGGCCGGTACGCCCCCGTGCCGGCGCCGCAGACCGTGGCCGTGAACTCCGCGCTGCGCTGGGCCGCCCCGGCGGCGGCGCTGGTGCTGGCGTCGGCGATCGTGGTGAGCCGGGCACTGCGCCGACGCCGCTGACCACGGCCCGCGAGGGTGCGACCGTTCTCTTCCGCGAGCGGAGGAGGCCGACCACGCGCCGCTGACCACCGTCGTCCGGGACTTCGAGCGCCCTCTTGATCGCCCCAGTAGGGTCGTCACGTGAGCAACGAAGACATCACGCTGACCGCGGGTGACGCGGAAGTGACCCTGCGGCCCGCCCACGGTGGCCGGGTCGGCGGGCTGAAGGTCGCCGGTCTCGAGCTGCTCCGGCAGGGTGACCGGTTCGGGTGCTTCCCGATGGTCCCCTGGTGCGGCCGGATCCGGGACGGCCGTTTCCTGGACGGCGCCACCGCCCACCAGATGCCGCTGAACTCCCCGCCGCACGCCATCCACGGCACCGCCCGCGACGGCGCCTGGCGCGTCGCCCGCGCGGGTGCCGACGAGGCGGTACTCACCTACGATCTGGTCGAGCCGTGGCCGTTCCCGGCCCGGGTCACCCAGGCGGCGACGCTGACCGAGGACGCGTTGACGCTCGCCATGTCCGTGGAGACGTACGAGTCGTCCTTCCCGGCGCAGATCGGCTGGCACCCGTGGTTCAACCGGAACCTGGGCGGTCAGGACGTGCGCCTCGACTTCGACCCCGCCTGGCAGGAGGAGCGCGGCGACGACCACCTGCCCACCGGCAACCGCGTCGAGCCCAAGCCGGGCCCCTGGGACGACTGCTTCGGCATGCCGGGCGGCGTGGACGTCACGCTCACCTGGCCCGGGCAGCTGGAGTTGAAGGTGACCAGCCGCGAGGAGTGGGTCGTCGTCTACGACGAGCAGGAGGCCGCGGTCTGCGTGGAGCCGCAGACCGGCCCGCCCAACGGCCTGAACACCCTCCCTCGCCTGGTCACGCCCCTGGAGCCGCTGGAAGCCACGACGACCTGGCGCTGGCGCCGCCCTTAAGCTGTCCGGCATGACGGACGTCAACGAAGTAATGCCGCCAGGCACACGCGGCGAGCTGCTGCGTGAGATCAAGGACAAGGCCGTGGTGCACGGCAAGGTGACCCTGTCGTCGGGCAAGGAAGCCGACTACTACGTCGACCTGCGCCGGATCACCCTCGACGGTGTGGCCGCGCCGCTGGTCGGTCAGGTCATGCTCGACCTGACCGCCGACCTCGACTTCGAGGCGGTCGGCGGGCTCACGCTGGGCGCCGACCCGGTGGCCACGGCCATGCTGCATGCCTCCCACGCGCGCGGGAAGACGCTGGACGCCTTCGTGGTGCGCAAGGCGGGCAAGGCGCACGGCCTTCAGCGTCGTATCGAGGGCACCGAGGTCGAGGGCCGCCGGGTGCTGGCCGTCGAGGACACCTCCACCACGGGCGGCTCGGTGCTCACCGCGGTCGAGGCGCTGCGCGAGGCCGGCGCGGAGGTCGTGGCCGTGGCGACCATCGTGGACCGGGCGACGGGGGCCGCCGAGGCCATCGCCGAGCAGGCCGGCGTGCCGTACCTCTACGCCTACTCGAAGGACGACCTGGGGCTCGACTGAGCGGTTATCCACAGGCTGGACAGGGTGTCCGAAGGATCCCGTCGAGTCTGCGAAGATGGCCCCGACGATGACGTCACTCCCTAGGTCAGGGCCGTAATAGCAGAACGCAAACCCGCACATACAAGGAGCGGACAGATGCCCATCGCAACCCCCGAGGTCTACAACGAGATGCTCGACCGGGCGAAGGCAGGCAAGTTCGCCTACCCGGCCATCAACGTGACCTCGACCCAGACCCTGCACGCGGCACTGCGCGGTTTCGCGGAGGCGGAGAGCGACGGCATCGTCCAGATCTCGACGGGTGGCGCCGAGTTCCTGGGCGGCCAGTACAGCAAGGACATGGTCACCGGCGCGGTGGCCCTGGCCGAGTTCGCGCACATCGTCGCCGAGAAGTACCCGGTCAACGTCGCCCTGCACACGGACCACTGCCCGAAGGACAAGCTCGACGGGTACGTACGTCCGCTGCTCGCGATCTCCGAGGAGCGCGTCAAGGCCGGCCGCAACCCGCTCTTCCAGTCGCACATGTGGGACGGCTCGGCCGAGACTCTCGCCGACAACCTGGCGATCGCCCAGGAGCTGCTGGCCCGCGCCGCCGCCGCGAACATCATCCTCGAGGTCGAGATCACCCCGACCGGCGGCGAGGAGGACGGCGTCTCCCACGAGATCAACGACTCCCTGTACACCACGGTCGACGACGCGATCCGCACGGCCGAGGCGCTGGGCCTCGGCGAGAAGGGCCGCTACCTGCTGGCCGCGTCCTTCGGCAACGTGCACGGCGTGTACAAGCCCGGCAACGTCGTGCTCCGCCCCGACCTGCTGAAGGAGCTGAACGACGGCGTCGCCGCCAAGTACGGCCAGCCCTCCGGCAGCAAGCCGTTCGACTTCGTCTTCCACGGCGGCTCCGGCTCCTCGGCGGAGGAGATCGCGACCGCGCTGGAGAACGGCGTCGTCAAGATGAACCTCGACACGGACACGCAGTACGCCTTCACGCGTCCCGTCGCCGACCACATGTTCAAGAACTACGACGGCGTCCTGAAGGTCGACGGCGAGGTCGGCTCCAAGAAGACCTACGACCCGCGCACCTGGGGCAAGCTGGCCGAGGCGGGCATGGCCGAGCGTGTCGTCGAGGCCACGCAGAACCTGCGGTCCGCGGGCAACAAGATCAAGTAACCGGCCGCGGTACTTCCCGGTGGGCCCGGCGTCTGTCTACGGCGCCGGGCTCGCTGTATACCTGGGGGCATGCCCGACGTCCGGCTGTCCTCCCCGCAGGGCAAGTGGATCCTGCTGACCACCGTCCTCGGCTCCAGCATGGCGATGCTGGACTCGACCGTCGTCAACGTGGCGCTCCCGACCATCGGCCGCGACCTCGACGCGAGCCTCACCGCCCTCCAGTGGACGGTCAACGCCTACATGGTCACGCTGGCCGGGCTGATCCTGCTCGGCGGCTCCCTCGGCGACCGCTACGGCCGCCGCAAGATCTTCGTGCTCGGCGTGATCTGGTTCGCCCTGGCGTCCCTGCTGTGCGGGCTCGCCCCGACCTCGGGCATCCTGATCGCGGCCCGCGCCCTCCAGGGCATCGGCGGGGCACTCCTCACCCCCGGCTCCCTCGCCCTGATCCAGGCGTCCTTCCACCCCGACGACCGGGGGAGGGCGATCGGTCTGTGGTCCGGCTTCGGCGGGGTCGGCGCAGCCGTCGGCCCGTTCCTCGGCGGCTGGCTGGTGGCGGGCCCCGGCTGGCGCTGGGTGTTCCTGCTGAACGTGCCGCTGGCGCTGCTGTGCGCGCCGGTCGCCCTGCGGCACGTCCCGGAGTCCTCTGGGGGCCCCTCCCGCTCGAGCGAAGCCGAGAGTGGGGGAGCCCGCGCGCACGGCCGCTTCGACGCGCTCGGCGCCGCGCTGGGCGCGCTGGCCCTGGCCCTGGTGACGTACGCGCTGATCGAGGCCCGCGGCGGCTCACTGGCCGTCGCCCTCACGGCGGTGGCGGGGCTGCTGTCCGCGGTCGCCTTCGTGTACGTCGAGAAGCACAGCCCGGACCCGATGCTGCCGCTCGACATCTTCTCCTCCCGCCAGTTCACGTCGGTCAACCTGGTGACCCTCTGCGTGTACGCGGCCTTCAGCGGCTTCTTCTTCCTCACCGCCCTCCAGCTCCAGGTCGTGGCCGGCTACTCGCCCCTCCAGGCGGGCGTCTCCCTGCTGCCGACGACCGTCCTGATGCTGCTGTTCTCGGCCCGCTCGGGCGCCCTCGCCGACCGGATCGGCCCCCGCATCCCCCTCACCGTCGGCCCCCTGCTCTGCGCGGCGGCGATGCTGCTGATGCTGCGGGTGGGCCAGGACGCCGACTACGTGACGGACGTCCTGCCCGCGCTGCTGGTCATGGGCGCCGGCATGGTCACCCTGGTCGCCCCGCTCACCGCCTCCGTGCTGGCCTCCGTGGAAACCGCCCGGGCGGGCCTGGCCAGCGGCATCAACAACGCGGCGGCCCGGGCGGCGGGACTGATCGCGGTGGCAGCGCTGCCGCTGCTGGCCGGGATGGGCCCGGAGGCCTACCGTTCGGCGGCCGCCTTCGACGCGGCCTTCCGCCGGGCGATGCCGATCTGCGCCGGGGTGCTGGTCGCCGGAGCGGCGCTGGCCTTCGCCTTCGTACGCCGTCCGCGGCCCGGCTGCATCCGCCCGGAATGCCACACGCACGGCTCGGTGACGGCACCGCCGCTGGAGCGCGGCGGTCGTCGGACGTAGCGGCTGTCGTCGGACGTAGCGGCGATGGTGGGACGTAGCGGCGATCGTTGGACGTAGCGGCGATGGTGGGACGTAGCAGCGATCGTCGGACGTAGCGGCGATGGTCGGACGTAGCGGCGGTGATCGGACGTAGCGGCGATCGTGGGACCTGGCTACGGGCAGTCGTGCGACAGACTGGACCCATGAGCATTCACGAGAACCTCCTCGGGGGCCCGCCCCCCACGCACCTCCCCGACGACCCGGAGCCCCGTGAGCTCCTGGCCCAGGGCACCGCGCCGGCGGACGTCGCCGCCAGGTACCCCACCTCGTCGCTCGCCTGGGCCCAGCTGGCCGACGACGCGTTCGAGCGGGGCTCGGTCGTCGAGTCGTACGCCTACGCCCGCACGGGCTACCACCGGGGCCTGGACGCCCTGCGCCGAGCCGGCTGGAAGGGCCACGGCCCGGTCCCCTGGGAGCACGAGGCGAACCGTGGCTTCCTGCGCGCCCTGCACGCCCTCGCCCGCGCCGCGCAGGCGATCGGCGAGCAGGAGGAGTACGAGCGCTGCACGCAGTTCCTGAAGGACTCCTCCCCGACGGCGGCCCAGACCCTCGGCTGAGGCCTCGGGGACGTCACGGTGTGGCCCGTCTGGCAGCAGGCGGGCCTTGCCGTATCCGGGGGGATTGCGGAGGATGCCGATTGGGGACCGGGGCCCCCGTGCCGGCATCGGCAGGGGCGGACCGCTACCCGGAGCAACAACAGGAGACAGCGATGTCCCAACAGGCTCACCCGACCTCTCAGCCCCCCGAGGCCCATGAGCCCGAGACCCCGCATCTCGACTTCGCGGGTACGACGCCGTACGAGGACTACGTCAAGGCGGACGTGCTCACCCACCTCCAGCACACCCTCTCCGACGACCCCGGAGAGATGGTCTTCCTGGTCACCACCCAGGTGATGGAGCTGTGGTTCACCGTCATCGTCCACGAGTGGGAGACCGCGGCCAGGGCGCTCCGCGAGGACCGGGTGCCGGTCGCGGTCGACGCGCTGAAGCGTTCCGTACGCGAGCTGGAGGCGCTCAACGCCTCCTGGAAGCCGCTCGGCCAGCTCACCCCGGCGCAGTTCAACTCGTACCGCTCCGCTCTCGGCGAGGGCTCCGGCTTCCAGTCGGCGATGTACCGCCGCATGGAGTTCCTGCTCGGCGAGAAGTCCGCGTCGATGCTCGTCCCGCACCGGGGCGCGCCGCGCGTGCACGCCGAACTGGAGAAGGCCCTGCACGAGCCGAGCCTCTACGACGAGGTGCTGCGGCTGCTGGCCCGCCGCGGCCACGCGATCCCCGCCGCCGTCCTCGACCGTGACGTGTCCCTGCGCTACGAGCCCTCGGACGCCGTCGAATCGGCCTGGACCGCGATCTACTCCGGCGACCAGAACGCCGAGCTCGCCCGTCTCGGAGAGGCGCTCAGCGACGTGGCCGAACTGGTCTGGCGCTGGCGCAACGACCACCTGGTCGCCACCCGCCGCGCGATGGGCGCCAAGCCCGGCACCGGCGGCTCGGCGGGTGTGGCCTGGCTGGAGAAGCGCGCGCAGAAGAACGTCTTCCCGGAGCTGTGGACGGCGAGGTCCCATGTCTGAACTCATGGTGCGGGCGGAGAAGCTGGACGCGGCGGACGACCTCGCCGCCGTCAGATCCCGTTTCTCGCTCGACACGGTGTCCGATCACGCGGCTGACGCCGCGGGCGTGTACCTGGACGGAAATTCACTGGGCGCGCTGCCCTCACACGTCCCCGCACGGCTGGACGACGTGGTCCGCCGGGAGTGGGGTGAGCTGCGCATCCGCTCCTGGACGGAGAGCGGCTGGTGGACGGCACCGGAGCGGATCGGTGACCGGATCGCCCCGCTGGTGGGCGCGGCTCCGGGCCAGATCGTGGTGGGCGACTCCACGAGCGTCAACGTCTTCAAGGCGCTCGTGGCGGCCGTGCGCATGGCGGGCGAGGGCCGCGACGAGATCCTGGTCGACGCGACGACCTTTCCCACGGACGGCTACATCGCCGAGTCGGCGGCCCGCCTGACCGGCCGCGCCCTGCGCGCGGTGACCCCGGCGGAGGTGCCGGGCGCGCTCAGCGACCGTACGGCGGCGGTTCTCCTCAACCACGTCGACTACCGCACCGGCCGCCTGCACGACCTGCCCTCCCTGACGGCGGCGATCCACGCGTCCGGCGCCCTCGCGGTCTGGGACCTGTGCCACAGCGCGGGTGCGCTGGAGGTGGGCCTGGACGAGCACGGGGTGGACCTGGCGGTCGGCTGCACCTACAAGTACCTGAACGGCGGCCCGGGTTCACCGGCGTTCCTGTACGTCCGCCAGGACCTTCAGCCCCGCTTCGACTCGCCCCTCCCCGGCTGGAACTCCCACGCCGAGCCCTTCGGCATGCGCTCGTCCTACGAAGCGGCGCCGGGCGCCCTGCGCGGCCGCGTCGGCACCCCGGACATCCTCTCCATGCTGGCCCTGGAGGCGGCGCTGGAGGTCTGGGAGGACGTGCCGGTGCCGGCCGTACGGGCCAAGTCCCTCGCCCTGACGGACTTCTTCCTGGAGTGCGTGACCGCGTACGTCCCGCCGGGCCGCCTCGAGTCCCTCACCCCTGTCCCCCACGAGGAGCGCGGCAGCCAGATCGCGCTGCGCTGCGACGACGCCGGGGAGGTGATGCGCCGCCTCATCGAACGCGGCGTAGTAGGCGACTTCCGCCACCCCGACGTCCTCCGCTTCGGCTTCACCCCGCTGTACGTACGCTTCACGGACGTGGAGCGGGCGGCGCGGGTACTGGGGGCCACGATCACGGCGTGACGAGGACCGGCCCTCTGGGCGCTCCGCCCCCAGACCCCGGCCTATGCCCCCCACCACCCGCGCGGGTGGGCTGGCATGCGCGGCTCCCCTCTCCCGCCGCGGCCGACTGGGATGCGCGTGGAGGCGCGACTCCCTCTCCGCGTCGCGGGCTGAGAGGGGGGGGCGTGGCCTCCTTCTCAGCCCGTCCGGCGTTTGAGGACGAGGCCGTTCAGGCCGAAGCGGGGTCCGGGGCGGAGCCCCGGCGGGGTGCAGGGGCGGAGCCCTGCGGGGGTTCGGGGGCGGAGCCCCGGCGGGGTCGAAGGGGCGGAGCCCCTGGGGACGGGAAGGGTAGGGGCGGCGGGGGCGTACACCCGCGGCCCAACCCCACCCGCTACAGAACCGTTTATCCTCACCGAGAGTGACATGGCACGTAACCGGCCTGATACCGTCCCCGCCAACGGCCGATCTGCCACCTGGTCCGCCAAACCCGTTACACCGCTGAGAGGTTGGAGCATGCCGGACGACGCCGCAGCATCCCGCGCCGCCGCCGAGGAGGAATCGGCCTTCTCGCACCCGTCCGTCGACCCCGACGCCACCCGTGCCTACGGCGACCACCCCGACCAGGTGATCGACTTCTACGCGCCGCGAGGCGAGAGCGCCCCCGGCGGCAACGCCCCCCTCGTCGTCGTCCTGCACGGCGGCGCCTGGCGCGCCCCCTACGACCGCCGCCACATCACCCCGTTCGCCGACTTCCTGGCCGCCCGGGGCTTCGCCGTCGCCAACGTCGAATACCGGCGCGGCAGCGCGATCCCGGCGCAGGGCGAGGGCACCCCGGTCGCCGGGCGCTGGCCGGACACCTTCGACGACGTGGCCGCGGCGCTCGACGCGCTCCCCGCCCTCGTCCGCGAGGCACTTCCGCAGGCCGACCCCCGCCGCACGGTCCTCACCGGCCACTCGGCGGGCGGCCACCTGGCCCTGTGGGCGGCGGCCCGCCACGTCGTCCCCGCCGACTCCCCCTGGCGCACCGACGGCCCCGCCCCGCTGCGCGGAGTGGTCGCCCTCGCCCCGATCGCGGACTTCGCGGTCGCCGGGAAACTGGAGGTCTGCGGCAACGCTGCCCTCCAACTCCTCGGCGGCGACGAGAAGTTCGCCGAGCGTCGGCCGTACGCCGACCCCGCCCTCCTGCTGCCCACCGGCATCGCGACCACGCTCGTCCAGGGCCGTACGGACCTGGTCGTTCCGCAGGCGGTCGCCGAGGCGTACGCGGAGGCGGCGGCGAAGGCGGGCGAGATGGTGGGCCTGACCCTGCTGGAGGACGTCGGCCACTTCCCGCTGATCGACCCGGCGGCGGACGCCTGCGCGGTGGTGGCGGAGGAGATCGCCCAGCTGGCATGGTGACGCGGCCCGCCGCACAACGCACGCGCATACGTACCCGGCACCCGGCCACGCGCTACGTACCCGGCACCCGGCCATACCCGTAGTACCTGAGAACTACCTCCGAGAACAGCTCTCGGGCGGGACGCCGACGACGAGCCCCGCTCCGTAACTTCCCTTCCACACCAGCCCGATGACCGGGCGGAACCGGAAGGGGAGGCCGGCATGGAGCTGGTACGGGCGGCACGCGAGCGGGACGGAGAACGGCGCCGGGGCACCAGATGGGTACGCGCCCTCCTGGCCACCGCGATCACCGCCGCCATAGTGGTCCCGCTCTCCGCCGCCGCCCACCCCGAGGTCCCCGCTCCGGCACCCGCCGCCCTCGCCCCCCTGACGCCGTCCACCCTGGGCCAGGCCTACACGGCCAACCGCGCCGACGCCGCGCAGGCGTCCCGGATGGCCGCCGCCCACGGTGACCGTCGGCGCGCCGCGGCGGACCGCTCGCTCGCCGACCCGGCCCGTCACCTCCTCGCCTTCGACGGCCGGGGCGCGGGTCTGGCCACGGAGGTCTTCGGCGACCTCGCTCACGCCGACCGGGTGGCCGTCGTGGTCCCGGGTTCCGACACCTCCCTCGACACCTACGCCCGCTTCCACACGGCGGCCTCCGCCCTGCACCGCGAACTCACCCGGCAGGCCCCGCCCGGCACCCGTACCGCGGTCGTGGCCTGGCTGGGCTACCGCACGCCCGGCACGGTCAGCACGACCGTCCTCACCACGGGCCGCGCCGAACAAGCCGCCCCGCGCCTCAGGGACTTCGTCGGCGAGCTGCGCCGCGTCACCGGCCCGCACACCCACCTCACCCTGGTCTGCCACTCGTACGGCTCGGTGGTCTGCGGCCGCGCCGCCGACCACCTCGCGGTGGACGACATCGCCCTGATCGGCAGCCCCGGCACGGGCGCCGACTCGGCCGCGGCCCTGCACACGCCCGCCCGGGTCTGGGCGGCCCGGGGCAGCGAGGACTGGGTGGCGGAGGTGCCGCACGTCAGGGCCGATCTGTTCGACACCACCATCGGCTTCGGCACCGACCCGGTCTCCCCGGCCTTCGGCGCCCGGGTCTTCGACGCCGCCGACGCCGATCACAGCGGCTACTTCACGCCGGGCTCGACGGCCCTCGCCAACCTGGCCCGGATCGTCCTGGGCGACACCTCGGAGGTGACCCATGACTGAGCGAACCCTCCGCACACCGCTCCCCCGGGGCGTACGGCAGGGCGCCCGCCGGGTGGACGCCGCCACCCCCGCGTCCCGGGACCGCGCGGCCGACGCCCTGCGCGCCTTCGCGATCCTCGGCGTCGTCCTCGGCCACTGGCTGGTCACCGCCCTCGTCGTGGACGACGGCGCGCTGCACGCGGCGAGCCCGCTCCAGCACATGCCCTGGCTGGCGCCCGTCTCCTGGGCCTTCCAGACCCTCGCGGTGTTCTTCCTGGTGGGCGGGCACGTGGCGACACGCGGGTACGCCTCCGCTCGCGCCCGGGGGACGTCGTACGCCGAGTGGCTGCGCGGCCGGCTGACCCGGCTGTTCCGTCCGGTGGCCGCCGTACTGGCCCTGTGGACGGTGGCGGCGACCGCCCTGCTCCTCGCCGGTGCCCCGTACGAAACGGTCCGCACCCTGGTCAAACTGGCCCTGTCGCCGATGTGGTTCCTGCTGGTGTTCGCCGTGCTGACGGCGGCGACCCCGCTGGTGACCCGGCTCAACCCCCTGTGGCCGCTGGCCGTCGTCCTCCATGTGGACCTCCTCCGATTCGGCCTCGGCGTCGCCCCGCCCTGGCTCGGCTGGGTGAACGTGGCGGCGGGCTGGCTGGTGCCCTACACCCTGGGCGCGGCCTGGACCCGGGGCGAGCTGGAGAGCCGCCGCGCGGGCTGGGTGCTGCTCGCGGGCGGGGCGACGGCCACCGCGGGACTGGTCGTGTGGGCGGGCTACCCGGCCTCGATGGTCGGCGTCCCCGGGACGGCCGTCTCCAACCTGGATCCGCCGACCCTGGCGGCCGTGACCTTCGGCCTCGCCCAGTGCGGGCTGGCCCTGCTGCTGCGGGCGCCGCTGCGCCGGGCGCTGCGCCGGCCTCTCGCCTGGGCGGCGGTGGCCCTGGTGAACCTCTCCGCGATGACGATCTTCCTCTGGCACCAGACCGCGATGATGGCCACCACGGCCCTCGCCCTCCCCGCGGCCCATCTGACCGGCCTGCACACCCCACCCGACGACCTGACCTGGGTCGCCGCCCGCCTGGCCTGGCTCCCGGTCTTCGCCCTGGCTCTCGCCGTGTGCTGGACCGCGTTCCGCGGCCACGAGCGGACCGGCCGCGCCCGCCGCCGCCGTTCACGCGTGATCCGTGCGCACCGGCCGTCCGGCCGGGGAGCGACGGTGGACGGTCACCGTGCCTAGGGTGGGGCCCGTGACGGAACCGGGGCCCCAACGTGCGTTCGGCAGCCCTGTCCTGCGCTGGCTGCGGGTGCTCCGGGACGACCTGTGGACCGTCAGGGCGGATCCGCTGTCTCCCTCCGTATGGCTGCGCCGGCTGCCGCACGGCGTGCTGTGCCTCGCCGCGTTCGGCATCACTCTCGGCGACGCGGGCCAGCTCATGGACGACGGGCGGCTGGGCCCCATGGCCGCCCTCCTGATCGCCGTCGCGCAGGGCGGCGCGGTGGTGCTCGCCCTGTGGCGGCCGATTCCGGCGTGGTGGCTGTCCATGGCGGCCATGGTGGTGGGGGCCGTCGCGGTGCACGGCCGGCTGTCCATGGATGCCCAGAACGATGAGTTCACCTGGCCCTGGACCGCGGGCGGGATCATCGCCCACCTGCTCGTGCTGCTGTTGCTCGCGCTGCGGGTGCGCACCAGGGTGTCCGCGGAGGCACTGGCCCTGACCGTACTGGTCACCTATGTCCTCGAAGGACTGTGGGGTGCGGCGAACTACCAGCCCACCGGGGTGGTCGCGATCGTCCTGTCGGCGGTCGTCGTGGTGCTCGGCATGGCGCTGCGCGGCCGCCGCGAGGCGCGCGCGGAACTCGGCCGGCAGACGACGCTCACCGCCGAGGAACGGGCCCGGCGCACCCTCCTGGAGGAGCGCAGCCGCATCGCGCGCGAGCTGCACGACGTGGTGGCCCACCACATGTCCGTCATCTCCATCCAGGCCCAGGTCGCCCCGCACCTGGTGGAGAACCCGCCCGAGGAGCTCAGGGAGAACCTCGCGGGCATCCGCGAGAACGCGCTGGAGGCACTGACGGAGCTGCGCCGGGTGCTCGGCGTGCTGCGCTCGGAGCACCCCGAGACGGGCGACCCCCTCGACGGGCCAGCCACCGGCCCCGCCCCGCACGCCCCGCAGCCCGGCCTGGACCGGCTCGGCGCGCTCGTGGAGAACACCCGGGCCGCGGGCCTGACCGTGACGCTCGAGGTCAAGGGCGAGCGGCGACCGCTGGCACCGGGCGTGGAGCTGTCCGCGTACCGGATCGTGCAGGAGGCGCTGAGCAACGTACTGCGGCACGCTCCCGGCGCCACCGCCCGCGTCGAACTGCGGTACTCCCTCCTCAAGTTGAGCGTGGAGATAGTCAACTCGCCGCCGACCCGGCCGACACCGCCGTCACCGGGTGCCGGGCACGGGCTGCTCGGCATGCGGGAGCGGATCGCGATGCTCGACGGCTCCCTGGCGGCGCACTCGCTGCCCGACGGCGGCTACCGGGTGAGCGCGATCCTCCCCACGTCCACGCTCGTCGCCGGCCCGGACTCCGCCACCGACCCGACCGACCCGACCGACCCGAAGGGCCACACCGCATGACGAGCAGCCCCATCCGTGTCCTCGTCGCCGACGACCAGCAGATGGTCCGGCAGGGCTTCACCGTGCTGCTCGACACCCAGCCCGACATCGACGTCGTCGGCCAGGCGGTGGACGGCCTGGACGCGATCGGCCAGGTCGCCGAACTGCTCCCGGACGTCGTCCTGATGGACATCCGCATGCCCGAAATGGGCGGCATCGAGGCCACCGGCCGCATCACCGCCGAGTACCCGGACATACGGGTACTGGTCCTCACCACCTTCGACCTGGACGAGTACGTGTACGAGGCCCTGCGCGCCGGCGCCTCCGGCTTCCTGCTCAAGGACGCCTCCGCGGACCAGCTCGCCGAGGCGGTCCGGGTGGTGGCCGCCGGTGACGCGCTGCTCGCACCCGGGATCACCCGCCGTCTGATCGCCGAGTTCTCCCGCCTGGACGGCAGCCGCCGGGCACCGCTGAAGCAGCGTGTGGGCGGCCTGACGGAACGCGAGACGGAGGTGCTCGCCCTGATCGCCCAGGGCCTGTCGAACGCGGAGATCGCCGAACGGCTCGTCGTCGCGGAACAGACCGTGAAGACCCACGTCGGCCGCATCCTGGTGAAGCTCGGCCTGCGCGACCGCACCCAGGCGGCGGTGTTCGCCTACGAGTCGGGCCTGGTCCGCCCCGGGAGCCGCTGAGACCCCTGACGGGGAGACCCGTAGTACCTGAGACGGACCCCGAAGGACCCCTCTCCCCGGTGACGCCCCAGCCCCCTTGCCACGCCTACCGTTTGGAGCGTGACC
The DNA here is from genome assembly GCF_053611185.1 of Streptomyces sp. NPDC054834. Classification (NCBI taxonomy): domain Bacteria; kingdom Bacillati; phylum Actinomycetota; class Actinomycetes; order Kitasatosporales; family Streptomycetaceae; genus Streptomyces; species Streptomyces sp. NPDC054834. The sequence continues at coordinate 43,574 of NZ_JBSGZV010000012.1, forward strand.
GAGACGACCCACACGCAGACGACACCGCCGGGCACGGGCGCCAGGCCGCGCAGCCCGGAGTACCGGCTCGCCGCGGACGCCCTGCGGGGCCTGCGGCAGGACCTGTTCCACGACGCCTTCGCCTACCGCCCGCTGCCCAGCATGAGCGTCGACGGTCCGATCACCGGCCGGTTCACGCCCCGCATGCGGCAGTACGCCCTGTGGACCCCGCACTGGATGGTGGCCGCCGGCGCCGTGCTGGCGACGCTGGTGGCCTGGTCGGGCGACAACGGCGGCGGCCTGTCGGCCCTGCTGTGCGGCCTGATCGTGGCGATCCCGGTCCTGCTCACCCTGATCCGCCCGGTCGGCGCCTTCTGGCTGTCCTTCGTGTCGACGGCACTCGTCGGCTTCCTGGCCGACGTGACGTTCGACTGGCCGTGGCTGCCCGGCAGTTTCATCTCCCACCTGCTGGTGCTCACCATCGTCGCGATACGCACCCGGCCGCGTACGGCCGCCTGGATGTGGGCGGTCACCGCCGTCTACGCCTTCGTCGCCGAGTATCTCCTCGGCCGGGACGACAACGGCGCCACCAGCGCCCCCATGCTGATCATCTCCGCCATGGCCCTGCTGGCCATCACCATCTGGCACATACGCCGCGACGCCCGGCAGGAGGTGACCGCCCAGCAGACCGCGACCGCGCAGGAGCGCTCCCGCCGCACGCTGCTGGAGGAGCGCACCACCATCGCCCGTGAGCTGCACGACGTGGTCGCCCACCACATGTCGGTGGTCGCCATCCAGGCGGAGGCCGCCCCCTACCGGGTGGAGAACCCGCCGCCGGAGCTGGAACGGGCCTTCGCCACCATCCGGGAGAACGCGGTGGCGGCGCTGACCGAGCTGCGCCGCGTCCTCGGCGTCGTCCGCGCGGAGGACTACGAGGTCCCGGACGCCCCGCAGCCCACCCTCGCCGACCTGGACGCCCTGCTCGCCAACGTGCGTGAGGCGGGCCTCGACGTCGAGAAGGTGGTGACCGGCGCGGCGCGCGAACTGCCCCAGGGCGTAGAGCTGTCGGCGTACCGGATCGTCCAGGAGGCCCTGAGCAACACCCTGCGGCACGCTCCCGGCGCGAGCGCCCGCGTGGAGGTCGGATACGTCCTCGGCGGGCTCGGCCTGCGCGTGGTGAACGACCCGCCGCCCGCCCCGTCCCTGATCAAGCCCTCACCCGGGGCCGGCCACGGCATCACCGGCATGCGGGAACGCGTCTCCATGCTGAACGGCGAGATGACGGCCGGCCCGTCCGGCGACGGCGGCTACGAGGTGACGGTGTTCCTGCCCGTCGCCACGGCGACCGAGGAAACCGCATGAGTACGTGTAAGGGAACCGCATGAGCATCCGGGTATTGATCGCCGACGACCAGATGATGGTGCGGGAGGGCTTCTCGGTGCTCCTCAACGCCATGCCGGACATCGAGGTCGTCGGCGAGGCGGTCAACGGCCGCGAGGCGGTGGACCGCGTCCGCGAACTGTCCCCGGACGTCGTCCTGATGGACATCCGCATGCCCGAACTGAACGGCATCGAGGCCACCCGCGAGATCGTCGCGGCGGACGGCACGGCGAAGGTGCTGGTGTTGACGACCTTCGACCTCGACGAGTACGTCTACCAGGCCCTGCGCGCCGGTGCCTCCGGCTTCCTCCTCAAGGACGCCTCGGCACGGCAACTGGCTGACGGAGTGAGGGTGGTGGCCTCCGGTGAGGCCCTCCTGGCCCCCTCGGTCACCAGGCGGCTGATCACGGAGTTCTCCCGGCTCGCCGAGACCCCGCGCCTGTCGGCCACGGCCCACACCGCCTACGGAGACCTGACGGAACGCGAGACGGAGGTACTCGTCCTCATCGCCCAGGGCCTGTCCAACGCGGAGATCGCCGAACTGCTCGTGGTCGCCGAGTCCACGATCAAGACCCACGTCAGCCGAATCCTGGTGAAACTGGGCCTCAGGGACCGCACCCAGGCGGCGGTGTTCGCTTATGAGGCGCGGCTGGTCACGCCGGGGTAGTGGGCGGGGATTTCAGGGCGGCTATGAAGGTGGTGAAGGCCTCGCTCGGGAAGGAGAGGGTCGCGCGGGTGGGGGCCTTTGAGTCGCGGACGGCTATGTGGGTGGGAAGGTGGGCGATTTCGACGCAGTCGTTGCCCTCGCCGCCACCAGAGAAGGACGACTTCTGCCACTGCGTGCGGGTGGTCATGCTGTTCCTCACAGTTCCTTGGTCAACTGGTGGATGAGGTCACGTGACTGCTCTGGAGAGAGCGACGCTTCCTTCACCCTAAGGAAGAGCTTCCGGAAACGCTCCAGTTGGGCCTCGGAGTCGAGGAACACCGTGCCGTGCGGGGCATCGCGTACGACGGTGTCGAGGCGGGGGACCGCTCCACCCAGGTGCACCATGGCGCTTCCGGCACCCGCGAAGTCGTCCAAGCTGAAGGGGATGACCCGGACGGTGACATGGTCCGCGTCGGACATCTCCAAGATGCGGGAGAGTTGAGCCCGGGTGGTGACGCGTCCGGCCACCCTGATGCGGAGCGCGGCCTCATGGATCACGGCCTCGTTCGGGATGGGATCCGGACCCTCGATGATGACCCTCCGCTTCATCCTGTGAGCTACCCGGAGTTCCACCTCTTCCGCGGGGAACTCCGGATTCATGTAGGCGAAGAGAGCCCGGGCATAGTCCTCCGTCTGGAACAGCCCCGGCACGTGGATGACCGCCACGTCATGACGAAACCTCGCGTGATGGTCCAGTTCGGCGAGGTCCAGATAGGCGGCGGGAAGGATGCCGCGGTACTCCTCCCACCAGCCGCGGGTGCGGTCGGTCGCCATTGCCACGAGAGCATCGATCAACTCATCATCCGAACAGGCGTAGTTGGCAGCAAGGCGACGTAGCCGCTGTTCACTCACGCCGGAGATGCCGGCCTCGATCTGGCTCATCTGTACGGAGTTGGCGCCGAGCAGGCTAGCTGCCTCGGTCGCCTTGAGCCCTGCGGCTTCACGCAGTTTCCGCAGCTCTGCGCCCAGGCGTACCTGTCGTGCGGTGGGGTGCCGTCTTGCTGGCACGGCGTCCTGCCTTCCTCAACGGCGTTGGTGAGGCAACTCGTTCGGGGGTCAGATTACGCGAGCAGCTTGCGCTGACTGAAATTTATTACCTACCGTCGGTGACGCGACGCACACGCTGCGGAACCCCGGGTACCGGAAGCGCACTGCTCCGTCCTGCCATGACGGCTGCGGCAATGCCACCACCCGCGATCCGCGCCTCTCCTCCCCAGTCACCAGAACGGAGTGTTGACGCATGCCTGAAAACGAGCCGTGGGAGTACTGGCTTTACGTCCCGAGTGACGTCCGTGCGGTCACCGTCAGTCGCCGCACCCTTCGCCTGATCCTGACCCTGCACGGACTGATCGGCCTGGTCGACGCGGCGGAGCTGCTGGCGGCGGAGTTGGTGTCGAACGCGGTACGGCACGCCAAGGGGCCGGCGGCTCTGCGGGTGCACTGGTCGGCGGGAGTGTTGCGGATCGGTGCGTGGGACGGGGACCCGGCACCACCACAGCCACCGCAGGCGTGGGAGCGGCTGGCCGAGGCCGAGGAACGGCGAGGTCTCGCACTGGTCCGGGCCTGCGCCGACCTCTGGGGTTGGCAGCCGCTGGCCAGAAACGGAAGCCGGGGCAAGCTGGTGTGGTGCGAACTGACCGCGGCTTGAGAGGTGGCCGTGGGGCCGCCCGCTTCTTTTGCATTGTCGTGCCTCCGCGATCCGAGTAAAGGGCGCTTCCGCTCCGCTGCGCTGCGCTCTCGCGTCGCCTGCGGCGATCGGCTTTGCGGCCGACCCTTGACTCGGCTCGCTCCAGCACGGGTGAGAAGCGAGCGGGCAGCCCGGGGAAAGCGGGGGCCCGGGTGGGCATCCCTTACGTGGGCTGGGTCGGCGGGCGGGTAGGGGGCGCGGACGCGCCTCGCCTGCACGCCGGGTGGCTTAGCGGCGATCGGTGGGTGGTGTGCGCGCCGGGTGGGGGCGGCACGCCGGGCTGGCTTAGCGGCTTGCGGTCGGTGGGCGGGGCGGCGGCAGCCGCCGGGGGTGGCGGCGGTGTCCGGTCGGCTTGACGACCTCCCAAATCGGGCGGCGATGAGGGGTGATGGGCACTATTGACAGATATGGGCCGCGCCCAGGTTCTGCGACCTGCGGTTTTGTCCTCCGGCCGTGGGACATATCTGCCAATCACTGGGTGGCTGTGACTGGTGAGACCAGTGTGACGGAGGTGGATGCCGGAGGGCTGCGGACCGGGACCGTGGGCCGGGGATCGCCAGCCCCGGCCCGTCACCCACCCCAAGCCCGCCACCTCCACCACCACCCGCCGCAAGCCGCTAAGCCGGCCCGGCGTGCCGCCCCCGCCCAGCGCGCACCCCCACCTCCCACTCACCGCAAGCCGCTAAGCCGGCCCGGCGTGCCGCCACCCATCGGACGCGCGCCCTCACCCCCCACTCACCGATCGCCGCTAAGCCACCCGGCGTGCAGGCGAGGCGCGTCCGCGCCCCTTACCCCGCCCACGTAAGGGATGCCCACCCGGGCCCCCGCTTTCCCCGGGCTGCCCGCTCGCTTCTTCCCCGTGCTGGAGCGAGCCGAGTCAAGGGTCGGCCGCCAGGCCGATCGCCGCAGGCGACGCGTAGCGCCCTTTACTCGGGTCGCGGAGGCACGACACTGCAAAAGAAGCGGGCGGCCCCACGGCAACCCCCAACCGGCGGCAAGCTCACCCGCCCCAAACCCCGCCCCGCCCCCCAACCCCCTGGTCAGCAGCATGGTCGACGGGCTAGCGTCCGGGCATGGCAGTTGCTGACGGTCTCGCGTTCGACCCCTGGAACCCGGCGTTCGTGTCCGACCCGTACCCGGCTTACGCCGAGCTGCGGGAGAGGGGGCGCGTGATCCGCTACGAGCCTACCGACCAGTGGCTCGTGCCGCACCACGCGGACGTCTCGGCGCTGTTGCGGGACCGGCGGTTGGGGCGGACGTATCAGCACCGGTTCACGCACGCCGAGTTCGGCCGCACCGCGCCCCCGCCGGAGCACGAGCCGTTCCACGTCCTCAACGACCACGGCATGCTCGACCTCGAGCCGCCGGACCACACCCGGATCCGGCGGCTGGTGTCGAAGGCGTTCACGCCGCGCACGGTGGAGCAGCTCAAGCCCTACGTGCAGGGGCTGGCGCGGGACCTGGTATCCAAACTGGTCGACGCGGGCGGCGGTGATCTGCTGACCGACGTGGCCGAGCCGCTGCCGGTCGCGGTGATCGCCGAGATGCTGGGCATCCCCGAGTCCGACCGGGCCCCGCTGAGGCCCTGGTCGGCGGACATCTGCGGGATGTACGAGCTGAACCCGTCGGAGGAGACGGCGGCGAAGGCCGTGCGGGCGTCGGTCGAGTTCTCCGACTACCTCCGGGAGCTGATCGCGGCCCGCCGCAAGGAGCCGGGCGACGACCTCATCTCCGGCCTGATCGCGGCGCACGACGAGGGCGACCGGCTGACCGAGCAGGAGATGATCTCCACCGCCGTCCTCCTCCTCAACGCGGGACACGAGGCCACGGTCAACGCCACCGTGAACGGCTGGTGGGCCCTGTTCCGCAACCCCGACCAGCTGGCGGCCCTGCGCGCGGACCACTCCCTGATCCCGTCCGCGATCGAGGAGCTGATGCGCTACGACACTCCGCTCCAGCTCTTCGAGCGCTGGGTGCTGGACGAGATCGAGATCGACGGCACGGTGATCCCGAGGGGCGCCGAGATCGCCATGCTCTTCGGCTCGGCCAACCACGACCCGGCGGTCTTCGCGGACCCCGAGCGGCTGGACCTCACCCGCAAGGACAACCCGCACATCTCCTTCAGCGCGGGCATCCACTACTGCATCGGCGCGCCTCTTGCCCGTATCGAGCTCGCCGCCTCGATGACGGCCCTGCTGGAGAAGGCCCCGACGCTGCGGCCGGCGGCGGAGCCGAAGCGGAAGCCGAACTTCGTGATCCGGGGGCTGGAGGGGCTGAGCGTGGAGGTGGGGTGATCAGCCGTTCGGCTGATCACCGGACGAGAAGTCAAGCAGTACGTCGATTGACCGGCGGCCACCGTCAGCCGGTCAAGTCCCTCCGCCGTAGTCCCGCCGTAGTCCCGCCGGCCCACCGGCCACCAGCACCACCGCCGGCCCCGCGAGAACCGCCACCGACTCCCACTCCGTCAGCGCTCCTTGGTCTCCTCCAGCACCGTCCGCCCCAGCAGCGCGTACCGTTCGGGCGAGCGCCGCTTCAGATACTGCGCGTATCCGACACCCGTGGCCGCGACCAGCGCAACCAGCCACGGCGTCGCCTTCAGCACCAGCGAGCCGGACTCCGGGCCGGCCGCGACGCTCATGTTGGACACCAGCAGCACGACCACCGCGAGCATCGCGACGCCGCCGATCAACGGCGCGGTGAAGGTCCGGAACCAGTGCCGGCTCTCGGGGTGGTGCGAGCGGAAGTACACCAGCACCGCGAACGAGCACACCGCCTGCACGATCAGGATCGCCATCGTGCCGAGGATGGCCAGCAGGACGTAGAGGGCGTTGTACGGGTCCTTGCCCGCGACCCAGAACGCGCCGATCAGCACCGCGCTCACCACCGTCTGCACCAGGCCGGCGATGTGCGGGGAGCCGTGCCGGGCGTGGGTGCGGCCGATGGTGTTCTTCAGCGCGGGCAGGACGCCCTCGCGGCCGAGCGCGTACAGGTAGCGGGCGGCGCAGTTGTGGAAGGCCATGCCGCAGGCCAGCGAGCCGGTGATCATCAGCCATTGCATGACGTCGACCGCCCAGTGGCCGACGTACCGCTCGGTGGGGCCGAAGAACAGCGCCAGCGGGTTCGCGGAGGAGGCGGCCCGCACGGCCTCGGCCTCGCCGCTGCCGGTGATGGCCATCCAGGAGACGAGGACGTAGAAGACGCCGACGCCGAGGACGCTGATCATGGTCGCCCTGGGGATGATCTTCTTCGGGTCGCGGGACTCCTCGCCGTACATCGCCGTCGACTCGAAGCCGACCCACGACCAGAAGGCGAAGAACAGGCCGAGGCCGGCGCTGGTGCCCTTGAAGGCGTTGACCGGGTTGACCGGGGCGAGGGTGAAGCCGTGCGGGCCGCCGCCGTGGAGGGCGACGGACACCGCCATCGCCGCCAGCACGGTGATCTCGGTGGCGAGCAGCACGACGAGCAGCTTTTCCGCGACGCTGACACCGAACCAGGTGCCCATGGCGTTGATCGCCAGCATCAGGATCGCGAACGCCCACCACGGCACGTCGAGTCCCGTCTGGTCCTGGAGGGTGGTGGTGGCGAAGGTGGAGAAGATGCCGATCAGGGCGGGCTCGAAGACGACGTACGCGAAGGTCGCCAGCAGTCCGGAGGCCAGTCCGGCGGTGCGGCCGAGGCCGTAGGAGATGAAGCCGTAGAACGCGCCGGTCGAGGTGATGTGTTTCGCCATCGACGTGAAGCCGACGGAAAAGATTGCCAGAACGACCATTGCGACGAGATAGCTCGCGGGAGCGCCGATGCCGTTGCCCGACGACACCATGAAGGGCACGTTGCCCGTCATCGCCGTGATCGGCGCGGCGGTCGCGACCGCCATGAAGACCACGCCCAGCAGGCCCACTGCGTTGGGCTTGAGCCGGTGAACCGCCTCTTCGCCCGCCGTTCCCGCCGCCGGGGCGACGCCCTCGTCCACTGCCATCGGGTGGCCCCTTCCGCCTGTGCCGCGTGGGTCTTGATGGAGCAGCATGGTGGACGGCGGAGGGGGTGCTCAAGGGGTCGGCCCGGTTAAATATTCGTCACCAGACCTTTGGGCGGGCGTGGCTAGCATGATCACATCCTGATATGTGATCGTTCGGCTACGCTCTGTGGCGGCTGGTCTGCATGCGAGGGAGGGCGCATCATGACGTTGATGGCAGAGCGACCGGTGATAAACGACCCCGAACCCCGTAGCAGCTTTGAGGAGCTCCTGGACCTCCTCGACGAGCTGAACGTGCCCGACGGCTACAAGGCCGAGATCATCAGGGGAAGCATCGTCGTGTCGCCGTGGTCGCTGGGCTATTACACCCGGGTCATGAGGTCGGTGTGCAGCCAACTCGAGCCGTATCTCCCCGATGACCACATCATCGACCGGAACCCCCAGCTGTTCGTCTTCCCTGGGATCGAGCGCGCGTACGGGCCGGACATTCACGCTGCGCATGCGCAGACGTACGAAGAGGAGACCAAATGCCTCGATGGAGAGGGTCTCTCCTTCGTAGCCGAACTGACCTCAAGCTCCACCAGGGACGACGACCTGACCGACAAGGTCGACGCGTACGGCAAAGCCGGTGTCCCCGTCTACCTGGTCCTCGACATGCAGGAGAAGCAGGCCATCGTCTTCGGGTCCCCCTCCGCCAAGGGGTATGAAGTCCGCTTCAGCAAGCCTTTCGGCGAGAAGCTCCACATCCCGGAACCCTTCGACTGCCCCCTCGACACCACCGGCTTCCAGCCCCCCGGCTCACGCTGAAGGCACCGTGAGTCCCCAGGCCCCCTCCACCACCCGCCACGTTCGCCGGCGTACCGGCCCGGACACCCCCGCGTCCGCCCGGTAGCGGAAGTCAGCGCCGGTCACGGTCACCGTCCGGCCGGACGCCAGCAGGGGTGACGCCTCCGCGCCCACCGACACCGGACGCACCTCCACGTCGGCCACACCGGAGGCGCCCGCGGTCACCGACACCGCCTCCACCGGCTGCTCCAGGCCGATGACCGTCTCCCCGTCGACCTCCACCCGCAGCCGGGACGGGCCGGGGCCGGGGACGGTCGTGGTGGGGCGGATGGCCAGGGTCCGTACGAGCGACCGGTACCGCGTACGCAGCCACGGACGTCCGTCAGCCGACGCCACCGCCCCCACCGCCTCGGCCTCCCGTACGGGAACCGGCGGGATGCGCAGCGCGCCCAGCACCACCCCGTCGCTGTCGTCGACGAGCAGGTCCATCCTGCGCTCGGTACCGTCCAGCACCGCCCGCGCCGCCGCCACGGCCCCTGTCGGCACGCCCAGTGCCTCCGCCAGGGCGAGGGAGCCCCCGACGGGCACCATCGACAGCAGGCATCCGGCCAGCTCCCGCTGCCGGTGCAGCACGGTCACCGCCCGGACCAGCGCCCGGTCGTCGCCCACGACCACCGGCCGCCGCGAGCCCCGCCGGGTGAGCGCCCGGGCGAATTCCTCGGGGTCGTCCGGCAGGCACACCTTTGTGGCCGCACCCGCGCTGAGCACGTCTTTCGCGATCCGCACCGCCTCCCCGTCCGTCCGTCGGGCGAGGGGATCGATGATCACCAGCAGCTGATCGGACGTCGCGAAAGTCGCCACCTCGGTCCTGCCTCGCTTCCTCGGGTAGCATCTTTGTGCAAGAGCCCCTTGCGCTATTGCGCCAGGGGCTTCGTCTATTCCGGGGCATCCGGTCCGACGGTTGTGCGACCAACGACGGTCGCGGTGGTACGCGGCGGTGAAGCCTACGCGTGCGCCCCTGACCTTGGACATGCCCCGCCCGGAAGGGGTGTACGCGCGTGCCCGCACTTGTGCTGCTCGGTGCTCAGTGGGGTGACGAAGGCAAGGGAAAGGCGACCGACTTGCTCGGTGGCTCGGTGGATTATGTGGTGCGTTACCAGGGCGGCAACAACGCCGGCCACACGGTGGTCGTCGGCGACCAGAAGTATGCACTCCACCTTCTCCCTTCCGGAATCCTCTCGCCCGGTTGTACGCCGGTCATCGGTAACGGCGTCGTCGTCGACCCGTCGGTCCTGCTCTCCGAGCTGAGCGGTCTGAACGAGCGAGGCGTCGACACGTCCAAGCTCCTCATCAGCGGTAACGCGCACATCATCACGCCGTACAACGTCACCGTCGACAAGGTGACGGAGCGCTTCCTCGGCAAGCGGAAGATCGGGACCACCGGACGCGGGATCGGTCCGACGTACGCCGACAAGATCAACCGTGTGGGCATCCGCGTGCAGGACCTGTACGACGAGTCGATCCTGACCCAGAAGGTCGAGGCGGCCCTCGACGTCAAGAACCAGGTCCTCACCAAGCTCTACAACCGCCGCGCGATCGCCGTCGGCCAGGTGGTCGAGGAGCTGCTGGACTACGCCGACAAGCTCGCGCCGTTCGTCGCCGACACGGTGCTGGTCCTGAACCAGGCCCTGGAGGAGAACAAGGTCGTCCTCTTCGAGGGCGGCCAGGGCACGCTGCTGGACATCGACCACGGCACGTATCCGTTCGTCACCTCCAGCAACCCCACCGCCGGCGGCGCCTGCACCGGCGCCGGTGTCGGCCCGACGAAGATCAGCCGGGTCATCGGCATCCTGAAGGCGTACACCACCCGCGTCGGCGCCGGTCCCTTCCCGACCGAGCTGTTCGACGAGGACGGCGAGGCGCTGCGCCGCATCGGCGGTGAGCGGGGCGTGACCACGGGCCGTGACCGGCGCTGCGGCTGGTTCGACGCGGTCATCGCCCGCTACGCGACCCGCGTGAACGGCCTGACCGACTTCTTCCTCACCAAGCTGGACGTGCTGACCGGCTGGGAGCAGATCCCCGTCTGCGTGGCCTACGAGATCGACGGCAGGCGGGTGGAGGAACTGCCGTACTCGCAGACCGACTTCCACCACGCCAAGCCGGTCTACGAGACCCTGCCGGGCTGGTCCGAGGACATCACCAAGGCGAAGTCCTTCTCCGACCTGCCGAAGAACGCCCAGAACTACGTCAAGGCGCTGGAGGAGATGTCCGGCGCCCCGATCTCGGCGATCGGCGTGGGCCCGGGCCGTGACGAGACGATCGAGATCAACTCGTTCCTGTAGGTCACGAGCCGCACCTCCCGCTGGGCCGGTCATGGACATGAACATCCTTGACCGGCCCTTGGGTTGTTCGTGGTTCCGCGCGGAAGTGGCCGAGGGCAAGCATCTACGCGGGTAGTTGCCTTCCTGCCTTCCTCCTCTCTCCAGTCCCAGGAGCCCCGAATGCCCGTCAGTCCCATGAACCGTCGTGAGTTCGTGCAGAAGTCGGCCGTCACAGGTGCGGCGGTGGCCGTCGCGGGAGCGGTCGGCACCGGCACCGCCGAGGCCGCCGGGCACAAGCCCGACTGCAAGCCCCGCACCTGGACGTTCTCCATCCTGGGCACCACCGACCTGCACAGCCACGTCTTCGACTGGGACTACTACAAGGACGCGGCCTACAGCGACAAGGCCGGCAACTCCGTGGGCGTGGCCCGGGTCGCCACCCTCGTCAAGCAGCAGCGGGAGGCGAAGGGGGAGGACCACGTCCTCCTGGTCGACGCCGGCGACATCATCCAGGGCACCTCCCTCGCCTACTACTTCGCGCGCGTGGACCCCATCACCGACGGCGTCAAGCACCCGATGGCCGTCGCCATGAACCACATGCGCTACGACGCCGCCGCGCTCGGCAACCACGAGTTCAACTACGGCATCGACGTGCTGCGCAAGTTCGAGAAGCAGTGCCGCTTCCCGCTGCTCGGCGCGAACGCGCTGGACGCGAAGACCCTGCGCCCGGCGTTCGCCCCGTACACCGTGAAGAAGATCCGCGTCCCCGGCGCCCCCGACATCAAGGTCGGCATCCTCGGCCTCACCAACCCGGGCATCGCGATCTGGGACAAGGACAACGTCAGCGGGAAGATGGTGTTCCCCGGGCTGGTGGAGCAGGCGAAGAAGTACGTGCCCCGGCTGCGGGCGCTGGGCTGCGACGTCGTCTTCCTCACCGACCACTCCGGCCTCGACGGCTCCTCGTCGTACGGTGACGAACTGCCGTACGTCGAGAACGCGTCGAACCTCGTGGCCGAGCAGGTCCCGGGCATCGACGCGATCCTGGTGGGCCACACCCACGTCGAGGTCCCGTCCTACACGGTGAAGAACGAGCAGACCGGCGAGGACGTCCTCCTCTCCGAGCCCTACTGCTGGGGCTACCGCCTCAGCGTCTTCGACTTCGAACTCGAACTGCACCACGGCCAGTGGAAGGTGACGAGCAAGAAGGCGCAGACCCTCAACCCCAACACGGTGGACGAGGACCCGGAGATCAAGAAGCTCCTGGCGGCCGACCACGAGCTGGTCGTGAAGTACGTCAACACGGCGGTGGGCACGTGTACCGAGGACCTCTCGGCGGCGGAGTCCTGCTGGAAGGACGTGCCCATCATGGACTTCATCCACAAGGTGCAGGCGGACACGGTGAAGGCGGGCCTGTCCACGGCGGACGCGGCCCTCCCGCTGATCTCGGTCGCCGCGCCCTTCAGCCGCACGGCGGAGATCCCCGCCGGGAACGTGACCATCAAGGACATCGCCGGGCTCTACATCTACGACAACACCCTGTACGGCAAGAAGCTCACCGGCGCCCAGCTGAAGGACTACCTGGAGTACGCGGCGAAGTACTACCACCAGGTCCCGTCGGGCACGGCGGTGGACACCGCCACCCTCACAGGTGCCAACAGCTTCTGGGACTACATGTACGACACCGCGGCGGGCGTCGACTACGAGATCGACATCGCGCAGGCGGAGGGCTCGCGGATCAAGAACCTGACGTACGGCGGCACGCCGGTCGCCGACGACCAGGTCTTCGTCGTCGCCGTCAACAACTACCGGGCCAACGGCGGTTCGGGGTACCCGCACATCGCGTCCGCGGAGATCGCCTACAGCTCCACGAACGAGATCCGCCAGCTGATGATCGATTACCTGCTGGCCAAGGGCAGCCTGAACCCCGCAGACTTCGCCACCGTCAACTGGAAGCTGACGCAGGACGGTACGCCGGTGTTCTAGACGACCGGACGGTGGGTGGGGCGCGGCGGCTACTTCAGGCCGATCGCGGCGCAGTCCGACGCGTACTTCTGGGCGCAGAGCTGCTTGACGGTGTAGACGCCGTCCGCGATCACCGTGTCCTTGATGTTGTTCCTCGTGAGGGAGACCACCGGCACCAGCGCGGCGGGGATCTTCTTGTTGGTCGGGCTGTTCGCCGTGTCCCGGGTCAGCGCGTCGAACTGGATGTCGCGGCCCTGCACCTTGTACACCGCCATCTCCGCGGCGTTGGTGGCCTCGTCCAGGAACGACTTGTACACCGTCATGTACTGCTCGCCGGAGATGACCCGCTGCACCGCGTCCAGGTTCGCGTCCTGCCCGGTCACCGGCGGGAGCTTGGTGGCGCCCGCCTCCTTCAGCGCCTCGATCACGGCGCCCGCCATACCGTCGTTGGCCGAGTAGACGGCGGCGATGTCGCTGAGGCCGATGGCCTGGATCGCCTTCTCCATGTTTGCCTTGGCGACGTCCGGCGACCACTTGTCCGTGTCGTACACCTTGGCGATCCGGACCTTGTCCTTGAGCTCGCTGAGGGCGCCTTCCTTGAACTTCCCGGTGTTCGGGTCCGCGGGGTCGCCGTTCATCATGACGACCTTGCTGGTCGCCGCCTTGGTGCCGAGGGCTTCGACGATGGCGCGGCCCTGGACCTCGCCGACGAGTTCGTTGTCGTGCGAGACGTACGCGTCGATCGGGCCCTGTGCGAGCCGGTCGTAGGCGATGACGGGGATGCCGGCGTCCTTCGCCTTCTGGATGTCCGGCGCGATGGCCTTGGAGTCCAGCGCGTCCACCACGATGATGTCGACCTTCCTGGACACCATCTCCTGGAACTGCCGACTCTGTTTGTCCTGGCTCGCCTCGGCGTTGGCATAGTCGACCTTGCCCTTGCCGTGTGTGAGGGAGGCGACTTCCTTCTTGAAGATGGGGTGGTCGAAGGCCTCGAAACGGGCCGTGTCCTTGTCGGGCAGGAGCAGCCCCACCGTGATGTCGTCGCCCTTCTTGGGCGTTGCGGTGCTGTCGCTCCCGCCGATGCTGTCGACGGCACCGCACGCGGCGAGCGTGAGGGCCGAGGCGGAGGCGGTCAGGGCTGTGGCGATACGGCGTACAGGGGCCCTACAGGTGCTGGACACAACAGGTGCCTTCCCGGGGGGAGCATCATGCGTGAACCGATGATGTGCAAGGAAGGAAACGCAGAGGGACCAGGCGACGTCAAGACGTAAGGACAATAAGGCGAGGATGTCCCGTGCGCGCCGTCACTCAATTCCGTCGCCGGGTGCCGATCGCCGCAGGTCAGCGTAGAACGCGGGAAATCGAGGCGCTCGAAGGACTCGTGTCACGATCGTGACACGAGTCCGTCAACTACCGGTGGGTAAGCGGAGATTGGTTCAGCTGAACACGATCATCGAACCCTGCGCCAGGCTCCGCGTCGCCGCCGCGTGCAGCCCCAGCCAGACGTGCCGTTCGCGCGCGAACGGGCTGGGGTCGTAGGGGGCGGCGACGGCCGGTTCCTCCAGCTCCGTCGGCGCCCGGGGCGGCTCCGGGGGTGCCGGCGGATTCGCCGGGTCGATGCCGATCGACGGGGCCACGAACTCCAGCTCCCTGAGCAGGGTCTGGGAGGAGCCCAGCGGGCCGCCGCCGGCCAGCAGTTCGTCGTTGGAGAGCGGGTTCGCGAAGTCCACCGGGACGTAGGCGCCCGCGTGGTCGTAGTGCCAGACCAGGTGGGACTGCTGGGCCGTCGACTCGAACATCTCCAGCAACTGCTCGTAGTCCCCGCCCAGTTCGTCGACCGGGGTCACCGGCAGCCCGCACATCTGGAGCAGGTAGACGCGGCGCAGGAAGTGCAGCGCGTCGTAGTCGAAGCCGGCCACCGGGGCGACCTCGCCGGACAGGCCCGGCATGTACTGGTACACGGGCACCGGTGGGAGCCCGGCCTCGGTGAGCACCTTGTTGTATTGCGCGAGTTCCTCGGCGAACGGGTTGTCCGGGGTGTGGCACAACACATCGACGAGCGGGACCAACCACAGGTCACAAGCCAAAGAGGGCTCCTCGCATCAGCACGCGTACAGCATGGCAGTGTGGACAGGGAAGCGTAGTCGGTGCGGTACCCGGTCGACTCCCCTCGTGCACGTCCCATACCCATGCCCCGGGCCTCATTCGCCGGCCGGCCGCTCGATCGGCCGCTCGATCAGGGCCAGGGAGTGCGCGTTGTACGCGGCGACGATCGACCGGGCGGTCGCGGCGTCCCGGTGGGCCAGGGCGTCGACCAGTTCGGTGTGCCGGGACCACAGGTGGCCGCGCAGGTCGGTGAGGCGGCGCAGGTGCTGCACCGTGCACACCCAGGACTGCACACGCAGCCGGTGCAGGAAGTCCGCCAGGTAGGGGTTGCCGAACATGGCGCTGAGCTCGCGCCAGAAGCGCAGGTCGTAGCCGATCAGCACGGAGAGGTCACCGGCGGCGGCGGCGCGTCGCGCCTCCTCGCCGCGGCGCAGCACCACGGCGAAGGCGGCCGCCGTACGGGGGTCCTCCGGGTTCCGGAAGCCGGCATGGCCGTCGGCGAGGGCCTGGAACATGCCGTCGGTGACCAGACTGCGAGCCTCGATCATGTTCCGGTGGTCGGCCGCCGTGTACTCCGGGACCCGGAAGCCGCGGTGCTGGTCGGCCTCCAGGACCCCCTGGGCGGACAGGTCGACCAGCGCCTCGCGTACCGGCGTCGCGGAGACCCCGTACTGCTCCGCTATCTCCTTCACGGTGAATTCCCGCCCCGGCAGCAGCCGCCCGGCAAGCACCTCGTCACGTAGCGCGTCCGCTATCTGCTGTCGCAGGGTGCTGCGGGTCACGGCGCCGTTGCCGGGCATGGTCGGGGGGCTCTCCTCACACGTGCGGGTGGGTACTCGCTTATGTATACGAGCACGCCACCTTACGCGTTCGGAGCATTCACGTACGTAGCTGTGACGACCGCTACTTCGGTCACTCCGTGTACTCGTCCGCCACGCTCAGCGCGGTGTCGAGTGCCGCCAGCCCCTCCTTCAGCTCCGCCTCGCTCGCGTTGCACGGCGGCACCACGTGCGTCCGGTTCATGTTCACGAAGGGCCACAGGCCCTGCTTCTTCGCCGCCGCGGCGAACGCCGCCATGGGCGCGTTGGCCTCCCCGGCCGCGTTGTACGGCACGAGCGGCTCCCGGGTCTCGCGGTTCTTCACCAGCTCGAGCGCCCAGAACATGCCGACGCCCCGCACCTCGCCCACGCTCGGGTGCCGCTCGGCCAGCGTCCGCAGCCCCGGTTCGAGCACCGACGCGCCCAGCGCCGCCGCGTTGGCGACGATGCCCTCCTCGGCCATCACGTTGATCGTGGCGACGGCCGCCGCGCAGGCCAGCGGGTGCCCCGAGTACGTCAGGCCGCCGGGGTAGGGCCGCCTGGCGAAGGTCTCCGCGATCTTCCCGGAGATCGCGACGCCGCCGAGCGGCACGTACCCGGAGTTCACGCCCTTGGCGAAGGTCATCAGGTCGGGAACCACGTCCAACAGGCCGGCCGCGAACCACTCGCCGGTCCGCCCGAACCCGGCCATGACCTCGTCCAGGACGAACACGATCCCGTACTTGTCGCACAGCTCACGCACCCCGGCGAGATAACCCGGCGGCGGGACCATGATCCCGGCCGTTCCCGGGATCGTCTCCAGAATGATCGCGGCGATCGTCCCGGGCCCCTCGAAGGCGATGGTCGTCTCCAGGTGCTCCAGCGCCCGCGCGCACTCCTGCTCCTCGGTCTCGGCGTAGAACCGGGAGCGGTAGAGGAAGGGCGCCCAGAAGTGCACGACCCCGGCCGCGGCGCTGTCGGAGGCCCAGCGGCGCGGGTCGCCGGTGATGTTCACCGCCTGCTGGGTGCCACCGTGGTACGAGCGGTACGCGGACAGCACCTTCGGGCGGCCCGTGTGCAGCCGGGCCATGCGCACCGCGTGCTCGACGGCGTCGGCGCCGCCGTTGGTGAAGAAGATCTTGTCCAGGTCGCCGGGCGTCCGCTCGGCGATCAGCCGGGCCGCCTCCGAGCGCGCCTCGACGGCGAACGCGGGCGCGAAGGTCGTCATCGTCGCGGCCTGCTCCTGGATCGCGGCGACGACCTTCGGGTGCTGATAGCCGATGTTGGTGAAGACGAGCCCGCTGCTGAAGTCCAGGTACCGCCTGCCGTCGTAGTCCCAGAAGTACGACCCTTCGGCGCCGGCGACGGCGAGCGGGTCGATGAGCTCCTGCGCGGACCAGGAGTGGAACACGTGCGCACGGTCCGCGGCCTTCACGGCGGCGCCGGCCTGAGGGTTGGGCTGAGGGGTCATGGCGGTGAGCGTAGATGTCCGCGATGCGGAACCGGTATCGGCGTCCTGTTCCCTGGGCGGGGGCTATCCGCGACAGGGTGTCGAGAGCTGTTACGGAACCGTAGACCCTGCTCGCTGCGAAGCGGATCAGTGCCGCACTATTCTGTTTTGTTGCACACGCGCAGATTTCGGGCCTATCGGGGGAGGCGGCGTGGCGATGGAGAAGCTGGGGCCGGGGGATCCGCAACGCATCGGGGTGTATCGGCTGCTGGCGCGGCTGGGCGCGGGCGGCATGGGGCAGGTGTATCTCGCCCGGTCGGACCGGGGCCGTACCGTCGCCGTGAAGCTGGTGCGCGAGGAGCTCGCCGCACAGGAGGAGTTCCGGGCGCGGTTCCGGCAGGAGGTGCAGGCCGCGCGCCGGGTCGGCGGCCACTGGACGGCGCCCGTGCTGGACGCGGACACCGAGGCCGCCGTGCCCTGGGTGGCCACCGGGTACGTCGCCGGGCCCAGCCTCCAACAGGTCGTCGGGCACGACCACGGGGCGCTGCCCGAGCGGTCGGTGCGGATCCTCGCGGCCGGGCTCGCGCACGCGCTCCAGGACATCCACGCCGCCGGGATCGTCCACCGCGACCTCAAACCGTCCAACGTGCTGGTCACCATCGACGGGCCGCGGGTCATCGACTTCGGCATCGCGCGGGCGCTGGAGACCCTGGCCGGGGACGGGCTCACCCGCACCGGCTCGCTGGTCGGCTCGCCCGGGTTCATGGCCCCCGAGCAGGTGCGCGGCGACCGGATCACGCCCGCCTGCGACGTCTTCTGCCTCGGCTCGGTCCTCGCCTACGCGGCGACCGGCGCGCTGCCCTTCGGGACCTCCAACAGCGGTGTGCACGCGATGATGTTCCGCATCGCCCAGGAGGAACCCGACCTCGACGGCGTGCCCGAGGGCATCGCCGACCTCGTCCGCGACTGCCTGAAGAAGGATCCGGCCGCACGCCCGACGCTGGACTCGATCCTGGAGCGTACGGGCGCGGAGGACACCGTCGCCGGGGGCCGCTCCCGGGACCCGTGGCTGCCGGGGGCGCTCGTCGCCCAGCTGGGGCGGCACGCGGTGCGGCTGCTGGACACCGAGGATCCGGAGGGGACCTCGGGGACTGGAGGGGTCGACGGGACCGGTGGATCCGGCGGGGCAGGCGAGGTGGCGGCGGCGTCCGCCCCCGTACCCGGTCCGGTGGCCGACCCGCCGGCTGCCCCCGGGGGAGACCGGATGCCCGACCCCGTCCCCGCGTGGCTGGAGGACAAGGACCGGAAGCAGGAGCCCGGGCCCGGTCAGGACCGCATGCCCGATCGCGCGCCCGGTCAGGACCGTATGCCGGACCGCCCGCCGGCCCCCGCGCCCGCCGCCTCCCCCGAGCACGCCCCCGCCTCCGACGACGCCTCCGCACCGCCCCCGCCCGGGGATCCGCGCCCGCAGGGGCAGCAGGGCGGCGGCACGCCCCTGAACCACCTCCCGACGATGGTCGCCGGTCACGGTCAGACGCCCCCGCCCGGCATGCCCCCGGCGCACCCCGCGTACGGCTATCCCCAGCAGCACCCGCAGCCCGTCGCCTACGGCTACCCGCAACAGCCCGGCCCCCAGGGGCCGTACAACCCGTACGCGGGCGGCTACGGCTCGACCCCGCCGTACGGCCCGCCGCCCATCGGCCTCGGGCCCCAGCCCGCGCAGGGAAACCGGCGGTCCAGCGCGCTGCTCGTCGTGATCGCGCTGGTCGTCGCGCTCGCCGCGGGCGGCTCGGTGTACGCGCTGATGCGGGACGGCGGCGAGGACACCGGCGGGGGCACGGTCAGCCCGTCCCCGACCGCCACCGGCGCGCCCACCACGCCGGGGCCCACCCCGACCACCACGGAGCCGGAGTCCCCGACCCCGTCGGCGTCGGAGGGCGCGATCCCGGCGGCATACCTGGGCACGTGGTCGGGAACGATCGACAACTCCCTCGGCCACCACACCCGCGAACTGACCCTCCAGCAGGGCGAGGTGGGGGACACGGTCCTCACGGTGGTCGCCGACGGGCCCACCAAGGAAGGCGGGACGTACCACTGCGTCTTCGAGGCGAAGCTCGCCCAACAGCCGGGCGCCGACGGCCCGTTGGAGATCACGCCGTCCACCGTCACCGACGGCCCGAGTTCGGAGTGCAAGCCGGGCGTCGCCAGCGAGGTCGATCTGCTGTCGGACGGCCGGCTGCGACGCGATATGCAGGGCAGCGTGGAGAGCCTGACCTACAGCAAGGAATGAGAAGCCCAGCGCACGCTGTGAGCCCCGCAGGGATCAGCGCGGCTCCGGCGGCCGCTGCCGAGGCATGTTCGGGCGGGCCGGTCCCGGCGGGAGGGAAAACCGGCCCGGTCCGGTGGACGTGTTCTCCGGCCGCACGCCGGAAGCCACCGCCGTCTGGATCCCCAGCGGCGCCGCCCCGGTGCGGAACTCCACCATCCAGTCCGCCGTCTCCACCCGCACCAGCTCCGTCACGTCCTCGGAGAACCTCCGCAGCACCCCGAGACACCGCTCCGCGGCCTCCCCGGCCGTCCCCTCCGTCGGCCCGAGCACCTCCCGCACGCTTTCCGACGCCCAGTCGAACTGGAGCACCTGTAGCCGCCGCTGCACGGCCTGCGCGGTGGCCACGTCCCTTATCCACCCGGACGTGATCCCGAAGAACCGGTCCACGGCCACGCACGCCACCGCCAGCACGAACGCCAGATACCCCCAGGCGGCGGCCCCGCCGGCCACTCCGGTGAGGTCCAGCAGGGGCAGCGCGGCCCCGCACACCGCCCCGGCCGCCGCTCCGCCGCGCAGCGCCCGCGCGCTGCGACGTTTCCACACCCGGTCCGCGAGGTACCAGGCCGCGGTGTCCAGTGCTCTTCGTTCCACCCACCGGTACAGCTCGTCGAGCCGCTCCGCCGGCTCGCCCCAGTCCCCGAGCGGAAACGGCCGCCCGGTCAGATCGCCCGGCCGCAGCCCGGCCGCCCCCTCGCCCCGCCCGTCCTGAGGCGGACCCTCGGGCTGCATCTCCGGCTGACCCACCCGGCACTCCCTACTGATTGCGACCCTACTGATTCCGGCCCGTCACTCCGCGTGATAGCGCATGTCGATGTGTGGACCCTTCCTACCGCCCAACGGGTGGCGAGGGTGTCGCTTCCGTCGGTTTTCCGCCCGTAAGAGGGCCTTGGTCAGGTATAGGGCTGCCGCATATGTCACTCGAAAGAGTGCTGGGGCGACGGCCGAGTGGACCACGTAGGCTCGTGCACAACGGAGGAAACGACGAGACCAGGAGCTGATCGTGATTCCCGGTGGTGGCCAGCCCAACATGCAGCAGCTGCTCCAGCAGGCCCAGAAGATGCAGCAGGATCTGGCGCGGGCGCAGGAGGAACTCGCGGCCACGGAGGTCGACGGGCAGGCGGGCGGCGGCCTGGTGCGGGCCACGGTGACCGGCGCCGGCGAGCTGCGCGCGCTGCGGATCGACCCCAAGGCCGTGGACCCGGACGACACCGACACCCTCGCCGATCTGATCGTCGCGGCCGTCCACGCGGCCAACGAGAACGCGCAGGCGTTGCAGCAGCAGAAGCTGGGTCCGCTGGCCCAGGGTCTGGGTGGCGGCAGCGGCATTCCGGGCCTGCCTTTCTAAGACCGGCCATCGCCAACTACGGTACGTACCGTAAGACTCCAGGAAGGGCAGTCCGTTGTACGAAGGCGTGGTCCAGGACCTCATCGACGAGCTGGGTCGTCTGCCCGGCGTCGGTCCCAAGAGCGCGCAGCGGATCGCCTTCCACATCCTCCAGGCGGAGCCGACGGACGTACGGCGGCTCGCACAGGCCCTCCTCGAGGTGAAGGCGAAGGTCCGCTTCTGCGCGACCTGCGGCAATGTCGCGCAGGAGGAGCTGTGCGGCATCTGCCGTGACGCGCGCCGCGACCCGGCCGTCATCTGCGTGGTGGAGGAGCCGAAGGACGTCGTGGCGATCGAGCGCACCCGCGAGTTCCGCGGCCGCTACCACGTGCTCGGCGGCGCGATCAGCCCGATCGAGGGCGTCGGTCCCGACGACCTGCGTATACGGGAACTTCTCGCGCGGTTGGCCGACGGGACGGTCACGGAGCTGATCCTTGCCACGGATCCGAACCTGGAGGGCGAGGCCACGGCCACGTACCTCGCCCGAATGATCAAACCCATGGGCCTGAAGGTCACCCGCCTGGCCAGCGGCCTCCCGGTGGGTGGCGACCTGGAATACGCGGACGAGGTCACGCTCGGCCGCGCCTTCGAGGGGAGACGACTCCTAGATGTCTGACGCCACGCTGCACGCCACATCGCAGGACCCGGACGACTTCGCGGTCCAGATCGCGGACCAGGTGGAGAGTTTCCTGGTCGCCGTCACGGAGGTGGCGAAGGGCGACGAGCCGGAATCGGCGGTGCCCTTCCTCCTTCTGGAGGTCTCGCAGCTCCTGCTGGCCGGCGGCCGGCTCGGCGCCCACGAGGACATCGTCCCCGACGAGCGCTACGAGCCGGACCCGGGCCCGGAACCCGACGTCGACGGGCTCCGCGAGAACCTCGTACGCCTCCTGGAACCGATCGACGTCTACTCGGAGGTCTTCGACCCCTACGAGCCCCGCAAGGCGCCGGTTCCGGCCAGGATCTCCGACGACCTGGCCGACGTCATCACCGACCTGCGCCACGGCATGGTCCACTACCGGGCCGGCCGCACCACGGAGGCCCTGTGGTGGTGGCAGTTCTCCTACTTCTCCAACTGGGGCCCCACGGCCTCGGCCATGCTGCGCGCCCTCCAGTCGGTACTCATCCACGTCCGTCTGAACCAGCCCCTGGAAGAACTCGACGGCCTCGACATCGACCAGCCCGCCATGGGCGACGAGACCCTGGAGTTCGAGGCGGGCCGCGTCATGGCCCAGGAGATCGGGGACCCGCTGGGAGTGCGCGACGCCAAGTAGTCGCCGGTTCCCGCGGCCGGCCCCTGCGCAGCGGCCTCTGTGACCCGGGGCACTTTCCGAGTGGGCTCCCGCCGGCTGGGCATGTGCTGTTCCGGACGGGCGGCCGGGATCTCACGATGCGATATCGCGGAGGGGAAATCCGGGCGCTCGTTAGACTGAGCCGACCGATACATACCGGAGCGAGGAGCGCACGTGGGCCTTGTCGTGCAGAAGTACGGAGGCTCCTCCGTAGCCGATGCCGAGGGCATCAAGCGCGTCGCCAAGCGGATCGTGGAAGCCAAGAAGAACGGCAACCAGGTGGTTGTCGTGGTTTCCGCGATGGGCGACACGACGGACGAGCTGATCGATCTCGCCGAGCAGGTGTCCCCGATGCCTGCCGGGCGTGAGTTCGACATGCTGCTGACCGCCGGAGAGCGGATCTCCATGGCCCTGCTGGCCATGGCGATCAAAAACCTGGGTCACGAGGCCCAGTCGTTCACCGGCAGCCAGGCAGGTGTCATCACCGACTCGGTCCACAACAAAGCCCGGATCATCGACGTCACGCCGGGCCGCATCCGCACCGCGCTGGACGAGGGCAACATCGCCATCGTCGCCGGGTTCCAGGGTGTCAGCCAGGACAAGAAGGACATCACGACGCTGGGCCGGGGTGGCTCCGACACCACGGCCGTGGCCCTCGCGGCCGCGCTCGACGCCGAGGTCTGTGAGATCTACACCGACGTCGACGGCGTGTTCACCGCCGACCCGCGCGTGGTGAAGAAGGCGAAGAAGATCGACTGGATCTCCTTCGAGGACATGCTGGAGCTCGCGGCCTCCGGCTCCAAGGTGCTGCTCCACCGCTGTGTGGAGTACGCCCGCCGTTACAACATCCCGATCCATGTCCGGTCCAGCTTCAGCGGGCTCCAGGGCACGTGGGTCAGCAGCGAGCCGATCGAGCAAGGGGACAAGAAGGTGGAGCAGGCCATCATCTCCGGTGTCGCGCACGACACCTCCGAGGCCAAGATCACGGTCGTCGGCGTGCCGGACAAGCCGGGCGAGGCCGCCTCGATCTTCCGCGCGATCGCGGACGCCGCGGTCAACATCGACATGGTCGTGCAGAACGTGTCCGCCGCGTCCACCGGCCTGACGGACATCTCCTTCACGCTGCCCAAGACCGAGGGCCGCAAGGCCATCGACGCGCTGGAGAAGAACAAGTCCGGCATCGGCTTCGACTCGCTGCGCTACGACGACCAGATCGGCAAGATCTCCCTGGTCGGCGCGGGCATGAAGACGAACCCGGGCGTCACCGCCTCCTTCTTCGAGGCGCTGTCCGACGCGGGCGTGAACATCGAGTTGATCTCGACCTCCGAGATCCGTATCTCGGTAGTCACCCGCGCCGACGACGTGCCGGAGGCCGTGCGGGCCGTGCACAGCGCCTTCGGACTCGACTCCGACACCGACGAGGCCGTCGTCTACGGAGGCACCGGGCGATGACCCGCAGACCGACGCTCGCGGTCGTGGGAGCGACCGGAGCCGTCGGCACGGTCATGCTCCGGATCCTGTCCGAGCGCGCCGATGTCTGGGGCGAGATCCGCCTGATCGCCTCCCCGCGCTCGGCCGGCCGCAAGCTGGCCGTGCGCGGCGAGGAGGTCGAGGTGGTCGCCCTCACCGAGGAGGCCTTCGACGGGGTCGACGTCGCCATGTTCGACGTTCCCGACGAGGTCTCCGCGCGGTGGGCGCCGATCGCCGCCGCGCGCGGTGCCGTCGTCGTGGACAACTCGGGCGCCTTCCGGATGGACCCGGACGTGCCCCTGGTCGTCCCCGAGGTCAATCCGCACACGGTCCGGGTCCGCCCGCGCGGCATCATCGCCAACCCCAACTGCACGACCCTGTCGATGATCGTCGCCCTGGGCGCGCTGCACGCCGAGTTCGGGCTGCGTGAGCTGGTGGTGTCCTCGTACCAGGCGGTGAGCGGGGCCGGGCGGGCCGGCGTGGACACGCTGCGCGCCCAGCTGTCCCTGGTCGCCGGTACGGAGCTCGGGACCAGCCCCGGTGACGTGCGGCGGGCCGTGGGGGACGCCACGGGGCCGTTCCCGGAGCCGGTCGCGCTGAACGTCGTGCCGTGGGCCGGGTCGCTGCGGGAGGACGGCTGGTCGTCGGAGGAGATGAAGGTGCGGGACGAGTCCCGCAAGATCCTCGGACTGCCGAAGCTGCCCGTCGCCGTGACCTGTGTGCGCGTGCCGGTCGTCACCACCCACTCCCTCACTGTCCACGCCCGCTTCCAGGGCGAGGTCAGCGTCGACGGAGCCCGGGAGATCCTCGCCACGGCGCCCGGTGTCGTGCTGTGCGACGACCCCGCCGCCGGGGAGTTCCCCACGCCCGCCGACGTGGTGGGCACCGATCCGACCTGGGTCGGGCGGGTGCGGCGGGCGCTCGACGATCCCACCGCGCTCGAACTCTTCGTATGCGGGGACAATCTGCGCAAAGGTGCCGCGCTGAACACCGCGCAGATCGCCGAACTGCTGGCGGCGGAGTTCTCGTGAGGCCCCCGGGTCTGCCGGAAGACCGGCGGTGGGAGCGCGCCCATTCATAGGTTCTGCGTAAAAAGTGTGGTCAGGAGCATGGTCCGGACCACTTGAATCGAGCCCCTCGGCGTCCGAAGATTTTTCTCCCCGCCCTCCGCAACCACGCGGAGGGCGGGGAGCGTCTTTGCGGTCGCCCTTACGGGGTGTGAGGACGCATGATCCTGGCGTGGGGACGCCGTGATCGGGGCGTGGGGACGCCCGTTCATATGGGACATAAAGGAAGAGCGGGACGGATGACGGCATTTGAGGCCTCGTCGAATGTGCTGCCGGTCACGGAGACGCCATCGGCCGCAGGTGCGCTGATCACGCCGACGACACTCGGCGCGAAAGTGATGCCCGGCACGTACAACCCCGAGGGGGGGAAGCGTGTCCAACAGGCGTGGCAGAGGTACTCGACTTCACTGCGGCGCCCCACGGCACGGCTTTCCGGCCCCGTGCGACGCTCCGACCCCGCATGCCCGGCACGCCCGGCGGCATGCCGGTGATCGCGCCCATGCCCGCAGCGCGGCCCACCCGCCTCCCGAACCAGCGTGACGGCGTACCGACTCCGCGTGAGAGCGCCGAGAACGCCGAGGACACCGTCGCGGCCGGCACCACCGTCGACCACCTCACCGAGACCTACCGGGCCCACTACCGCTCGCTGCTCGGCCTGGCCGCGCTCCTCCTCGACGACACCGCCTCCTGCGAGGACGTCGTCCAGGAGGCCTTCATACGCGTCCACTCGGCCCGCAAGCGCGTCCGGGACCCGGAGAAGACCCTCGCCTACCTCCGCCAGACCGTCGTCAACCTCTCCCGCTCCGCGCTGCGCCGCCGCATACTCGGCCTGAAGCTGCTGTCGAAGCCGATGCCGGACATGGCGAGCGCGGAGGAGGGCGCGTACGACTCGCTGGAGCGCCGGGACCTCATCAAGGCGATGAAGGGCCTTCAGCGCCGCCAGCGCGAGGTCCTCGTCCTGCGCTACTTCGCCGACATGACCGAGGCCCAGGTCGCCGAGACGCTCGGGATATCGCTGGGCTCCGTGAAGGCGTACGGCTCGCGCGGCATCGCCGCCCTCCGGGTCTCCATGGAGGCGGCGCAATCATGAGCGACCGCGTCGAAGAGGGCGGCTCCCATGACCGCCACGAACCCTATGCCTGGCACGAACCGACCAACCAGGACGAGCAAGAGCACACGCCAACGCACGCTGGGAACGGAACTGTGAACCACGGCCCCGACGACCAGAGCCCCGACGGGCTCGACTCGGACGAGCTGGACCTGCGTCGGCTGCTGCACTCGGCCGTCGACGACATCGAGCCGAGTGACGGCACGCTCGACCACCTGCGGCGCGCGGTGCCCGCCCGGCGGGCGCGCAAGCGGCAGGCCGTCGTCGGCATGGCCGCCGCGGCGCTGTTCATCGGTACCGCCATCCCGGCCCTGGTGCACGTCTCCAACGCCACGGGCTCCGACCCCAACACCTCCATGGCCGGCCAGGCCTCCCAGGCCCAGAGCGGCGGCTCGGGCAAGAACCCGGACGGCGGGGCCAGCACCGCGGGCGGATCCAGCGGCAAGCCGGGCGGCAAGGACAAGGGCGGCACGAAGCCCTCCAGCAAGGACAGGGGCACGGGCAGCGGCACCGGCTCCACCGGCGGTGCGAACCCCTCCGCCACCGTGGGCACCGCCACCTCGGTGTGCACGGCGGCCCAGCTGGGTTCGGCCACGGGGACCGCCAACGCGCCCGACTCGACCGGTGTGGTCTACGGCACCTTCCGCGTCGTCAACGTCTCCTCCACCAGCTGTACCGTCGGCGGCCCGGGCAGCGTGGGCGCTGCCGCGCAGGGCGCTGCGGACCCGACCAAGATCGGCACGGCCCGGCACGTGTCCGGCGACGCGGCGGCGGGCCTGCCCGACCCGTCGCTGGAGGCCTCCGGACTGGTGCTGCTGCCCGGCGCGGCCTACGAGGAGAAGTTCGCCTTCGTCCCGTCCGAGACCTGCCCCACGACCGGCGGCGGCACGGACCCCGGCGGCGGCACGGACACCGGGGGCGCCACGCCCGACCCGTCGCCCACGCAGGACACCGGTGCGACCGGCAGCACGGACACCTCCGGTACGACCTCCTCCGGAGCCACCACCCAGCTCTTCGCCGCGGACGGCACGGCGGACGGCAGCGTTGTGGTGTCCCACACCCCGGAGGCCGGATCCCCGACGGCGTCAGTGACGGTCGCCAACGCCTGCGCCGGAACGGTCTACTGGACCGGAGTGCTCTCGGGGTCATGACCCTGGGCCGCCAGGGGGCTCCGCCCCCTGGACCCCATGGCTGAATACTCCGGAACGGGGGTCACACCCCCGCGGTCTCCCCCTCCGGCACCAAGCCCAGCGCAGCGTCCCGTGCGAACTCGACCTCGCGGCGCAGCAGCCGGAACCACATGAAGACGACGAAGCCGGCGAAGACGAACCACTCTCCGGTGTAGCCGAGGTTCTGGAAGGCCTTGAGGTCGAGACCCGAGCCGGCGGGCGCGCTCGCCGGGACGGCCTTCATTCCCGAGTCCCCCTTGTCGAGGGTGACCCAGGCGTCGTACACCCGGTACGGCACCAGGTTCACCAGCGACGCGGAGCTGATCGCCGCCGTCTGCCCGGCCGGCAGCCCGCCCGCCGAGCTGACGCCGTTGTCCCCGGGCGTCTCGGAGGCCTGGAGCGCCCCGGTGACGGTGACCTGACCGGCCGGAGGGGCGGGCGCCTCGGCCGGATTCGCGGTGCCGGGCAGCCAGCCGCGCACGACCGGCAGGGCCTGCCCGGAGTCGGTCCGCAGCAGCGCCAGCACGTAGAAGCCGTTCTTTCCGTCCAGCTCCCGGTCGGGCACGAGGAGCTGCTTGCCGTACCGCCCGGTCGCGGTGACCTGCCTGCCCGAGGTGCTCTGGTCCACGGGCAGCAGCTCGGCCAGCGGCCGGGCCGCCTCGTGCCGGTCGGACACGGCCCGCTCGCTCGCGTCGTGGTGGTCCTGCACCCGCGCCTCGAACCGGCTCAGCTGCCAGGACCCCATGAAGACGCAGAACGGGATGGCGAGCAGCACGAAGACGTTGATGCCCCACCAGCGGGGTGTCAGCAGAAAGCGGTACACGCCGTCAACGGTACGGGGGCCCGCCGGAGTCCCCGGACCCGGGAGGCCTTCGGAGGCGCATGATCGCAAAAGTTATCCACAGGCTGCGCACACCCACCAGCTATTTGTCGTCGCGGACGGGCAGTATGGGCGCATGACTGGGGCCATGAGTGAGAGCAACATGCCGGACTGGGAGAAGCGCTTTCGGGCGCCGCGGGTGTCGCTGCCCGACTGGGCGGAGGACGCGCCGCACCGCTCCCTGTTCGTGTCGAACGCGACGGGGACGTACGAGCTGTACGCCTGGGACCGTACGAGTGGAGAGCAGCGCCAGGTGACGTCCCGGCCGAACGGCACGACGGACGGCGTGCTCTCCCCGGACGGCGCCTGGATCTGGTGGTTCGACGACAAGGACGGCGACGAGTTCGGGGTGTGGCGCCGCCAGCGGTTCACGGGCGGCGAGGACGAACTGGCCACCCCGGGCCTGGAGCCCTCCTACCCGGCGGGCCTGGCCCTGTCCCGGGACGGGCGTACGGCGGTCGTCGGGCGCTCGACGGACGACGAGGGTTCGACCATCCACGTGGCGAGGGAGGGCGAGGCGCCCTTCGAGCTGTACCGCCACCGGGAGTCGGCGGGCGTCGGGGACCTCTCCCACGACGGCTCCCTGATCGCCATCGAGCACACGGAGCACGGCGACGCGATGCACTCGGCGCTGCGCGTGCTGCGCCCGGACGGCACGGCGGTCGCCGAGCTGGACGACACCAAGGGCGGCACCGAGGAGCTGGGCCTGGAGGTGCTGGGCTTCGCCCCGCTCGACGGCGACACGCGTCTGCTCATCGGTCACCAGCGGCGCGGCCGGTGGGAGCCGCTGGTCTGGGACGTCGCCTCGGGTGAGGAGACGGACCTGGTGCTGGACCTGCCGGGCGACGTGAGCGCGGAGTGGTGTCCGGACGGGACGGCGCTGCTCGTCGCCCACAGTTTCAAGGCCCGCAGCGAGGTGTTCCGGTACGACCTGGGCAGCCGCGAGCTGACGAGGATCCCCACCCCGCCGGGCACGGTCTCCGGTGCGACGGCCCGCCCGGACGGCAGCGTGGAGTACCTCTGGTCCTCGGCCGCCGAGCCGTCGTCGGTCCGCTCGACGACGGGCCGGGTGGTCCTGGACCCGCCCGGCCTGAAGTGCCCGGGCTCGGTCCCGGTGGAGGACGTGTGGGTCGAGGGCCCCGGTGGCCGCATCCACGCCCTGATCCAGAAGCCGGCCGGCGCGACGGGCCCCCTGCCCACCGTCTTCGATCTGCACGGCGGTCCGACCTGGCACGACAGCGACGCCTTCGCCGCGGGCCCGGCGGCCTGGGTGGACCACGGCTACGCGGTGGTCAGGATCAACTACCGGGGTTCCACGGGCTACGGCCGGGCCTGGACGGACGCGTTGAAGCACCGGGTCGGTCTGATCGAGCTGGAGGACGTGGCCGCGGTCCGCGAGTGGGCGGTCTCCTCCGGGCTCGCCGACCCCGAGCGTCTGATCCTGACCGGCGCCTCCTGGGGCGGCTACCTCACCCTGCTCGGCATCGGCACCCAGCCGGACGTCTGGGCCCTGGGCATCGCCGTCGTCCCGGTCGCCGACTACGTCACCGCGTACCACGACGAGATGGAAGCCCTGAAGGCCATGGACCGCACCCTCCTGGGCGGCACCCCGGAGGAGGTCCCCGGCCGCTTCGAGGCCTCCTCCCCCCTCACCTACGTCGACCAGGTCAAGGCGCCCGTCTACATCTCCGCCGGCGTCAACGACCCCCGCTGCCCGATCCGCCAGATCGACAACTACGTCAAGCGTCTGGAGTCCCGTGGGGCCGTCCACGAGGTGTACCGCTACGACGCGGGGCACGGATCGCTGGTGGTGGACGAGCGGATCAAGCAGGTGCGGCTGGAGCTGGACTTCGCGGCGAGGCACCTGAAGCCGACGGCGTGAGGTGCGGGGCCGTGCGTGTCCGCGCGGCACGGCCCCAGCCCGGTGGACTGTGTGCAACCGGTCCGGTGGACTGTGTGCAATGCGACTTACGTTTCTTTTCCAGTCGGGTTATCCGCGCTACTTTCGATCCGGAATAAAGGAGGGTTGGTTAAAGCGCTTTTCCGTATGGTTGTTCACCCGATCGCCGCGCATCCAAGTGAAAAGTGCCGACGTTAGTCGGGCATGGCTAATGCAAGCGATCCTGGCGAGTCGGTCGGCCTGTACGGGGTGACGGTGGGACCGTACGTCTATACTCCGGGAATCCTCAGTAAGGATGGTGTGCCTGTCGTACTCCAGGTCACCGACCCGTTGCTGCAGAATTTCCTCACCGCTGTCCGGAAGCTGGAATCCGACCTCGCCGGTCGTTGGGCCTGCGCACTGTCATTCTCATGAGTGACGAGCGCTACGGCCGTATGTGGCACGGCACCACCGACTACCTGGACGATTTCGACGAATCGTCGCCGGATCCGGCCTGGGACCCGGCCGAGGAACTCGCCTACCTGCTTCAGAAGGCCAGCCAGGAGGAAGCCGCGAGGTCCGTGCCGAACCCTCGTGACGAGGCGTCGGTCACCGCTCCTCCGGCCGGCAGTCCCATGAGGCACCTCCAGGACATCACGGCCGAGCTACAGCCGGTGCGTGGGCCCCGCCGGGGGCATCGCAGACTTCCGGCGCACCGGCGCGTCGGCGGTGTGCGCATCGCCAGCTGCCTCATCGCCGCGCTGGCCGCGATCATCGTGTCGATGGTGAGCGTCTTCAGCGGCCTGGCCACCTATGAGCCGTTGCTCGTCGTCACCTCGCACGAACAGGGTGGCAGCGACGCCTGGTGGCCCATGCTGGTCTACGGGCCCTGGATGGCGGGATCGCTGTCCATCCTGCGGGCGGCGCTGCACCAGCGGCGCGCGGTGCACTCGTGGTTCGTCGTGCTGCTCTTCTCCTCCGTCGCGGTACTGCTCTGCGTGGTCCAGGCACCCCGGACCATCGAGGACACGGCGTCGGCGGCCTTACCGGGAGTCGCGGCACTGGCCTGCTTCCAGCAGCTCGTCCGGCAGATCACCCTGACCCGGCCGCCCCGGCGGGCCACCCCGCGGCACCGGTCGCGAGCCTCCCAGGAGCACTTCGCGTCGCCGCCCGCTCCCGGGGGCGGGGAATCGTCGTGACCGAGGATCCGTCCGGCAGGCTCTGACCGGCGCCCGTTCAGCTCACCGGTCCCGGTGGCTGGGCGGGCGCTCCGCGTCGTCCCAGCAGTTCTGGCAGTGCCGGGCGCGGGGGCCGTGAGCAGCCCCCGGTCTGCCCGCTGCACTTCGCGTCGCCGTTCGCTCCGGGGGGCCGGGAATCGTCGTGAGCGAGGATCCGTCCGGCAGGCTCTGACGGGCGCCCGTTCAGCTCACCGGTCCCGGTGGCTGGGCGGGTGCTCCGCGTCGTCCCAGCAGCTCCGCCAGTCCCCGGCGGGTGGCCGCGAGCAGCACCCGGTCCTCCGCCCGCAGCACGTACCCCTCGTCCGCTTCCGGTCGTCCCTCCAGCGCCAGGACCCGCCAGGCCCCGGCCCGGAACGCCGCCCGGACCGTCCGGCCCTCCAGCTGCGGATGGCCGCCCACGTCCACCACCGCGAACAGCAGCACCCGCCGCTCCACGGGAATCGCCCCGAGGATCTGACGCCCGAGCATCGCCCCGGCGAAGGCGGGCGCGGCCAGATGGGTCACGCTCCGGCTCCGCGTCTGCGCCTGGGGGTGCGCGGCCCGCAGGGTGCGGTACACGGCGGTCGCGAAGTCGTCGTCGTACAGCCGCAGCACCACCCGCAGATCCGGTCGCACGGACCGCGCGTACAGCACCGCCTCCAGGTTGGTCGTGTCCGCGCTGGTCACCGCCAGCAGGGCGTGCGCGCGGTGGATCTTGGCGGCCTCCAGGACCCCTTCCTGCGTCACGTCGCCCAGCACCACCGGCACCCGCAGCCGCCGGGCCGTGGCCAGCCCGCGCGCCTCGGGATCGGACTCCACGCACACCACCGGGATGTGCAGCTCCCGCAGCCGGGTCAGCACCCGTGTGCCGATCTTGCCCAGGCCCAGCAGCACCACGTGCCCGCCCAGCCCGCGCGGCGGTTTGCGCAGCGCGGACGCGGTCCGGAAGGTGCCCAGCGCCTCGAGGACCGCGGCCAGCAGCACGGGCAGCAGCAGCAGCCCCACCAGCCCGGACAGCAGCTGGAGGATCTGCCGCCCGAGGGACTCGCCGATCGCCGGATCGTCGATCGCGAACATGTCCAGCAGCGTCAGGTAGAAGGCGCCGAGCGGATGGATCCCGGTCACCACCGACAGGGCGACCGCCAGCGCCACCACACACCCCACCATCCCGGCCAGCGACCACCGCAGCCGCCGTGAGAACAGCGAGGCGAACGGCGGTACGACGCCGACGCCGCGCCCTGCCGCCAGCGGCGCCCCGGCGGAGTACGACACCTGCTCCAGCACCACCGTCCCGCGCCCGCCGGCGTCCCGCACCTGAGCCGCGTCGGGCAGCAGCCGGGGTCCGTGCTCCCCGCTGCCCTCGGACCCGTCCGCCCCGGCCGGATCGCTGCTGGACAGCAGCGCGAGTGTGCACAGCCCGGGGTCGGCGACCTGCCCCGGTCGCGGCGGCGGACGCTCCACCGCGCGCAGCAGCAGCCCGTCGGTCTGTACGACCTTGCTGGTGCCGGCGACCGCGGTGGCGGCCAGCGCGGGCGCGGCGGTGTCGGCGTCGGACAGCACGACCGTGGACGCCTCCCCGGCGGCGGCGTCGTTCCCGGCCAACGTGGCGGCCTGGTCGAGGAGTTCCTCGATGTGCTGGCCCAACCGCCGGTTGTAGAGCCGCAGGACGAGCCGCAGCCGGGGATTGAGGCGCCGGGCGGTGAGCGCGGCACGGATGTTGGTCTCGTCGTCCTCGTACACGAGCGCCAGCGCGACCGCCTGCTCGACGCCCGCCTCGGCGAGCACCGCCTCGCTGGGTTCGGCGGCCTCCAACAGCCGCTCGCCCCGGGGTGGTTCACCCGCGCCGGTACTGCCGCCGTTGCCGCCCGGAGCCGTGGGGCCGCGGCCCACCGCGGCGTTCACCACCCGGTCCAGCAGGGCCGCCGACGCGGCCCGTGCCCGCCCGACGACCGGTGGGTGCGCCGTGCGTTCGTTCGGCGGTACGACGAGCGTCACCTGCTCCCCGTACACCCCGCGCAACTCGGCGGCCAGCCGGTGCGCGAGTCCATCGTCCCCGCACACCACCATGTGCGCGGGCGCACCACTGTGCCCACCTTGATACGGAACGCTCGCCACGAGGGAAAAGACTGCCCCAACGGGACGGGTGGTTCCAGCAATCATGTGAACGCCGGGCGCCCGCGTGCCGTACTGAAGGGGAGGGAGAAGACGCACCCAGATCGCGGACCAGCGCCCGCACGCGGAGGTACCCCACCCGTGGCCATCACCGAAGAAGCCCCGCCCGGGCGGGCCCCCCACGACCCCGGCGCGCCGCCCGGCGCCGGGAAGCGGCCGGAGCAGGACGGCTGGCACCTCAACTCCCCGCTGGCCCTGACCCTTCTGCTGGTCCTGGTGGTGGTCCTCCAGGGCCCGATCCGCGGGGCGCTGTCGGCCCCGGTGATGCAGAGCTGGATGACGGTGTTCGTGGCGGTGGTCGTGCAGGCCCTGCCGTTCCTCGCCCTCGGTGTCCTGCTGTCGGCGGGGATCGCGGTGTTCGTGCCGCCGTCGTTCTTCGCCCGCGCGCTGCCCAGCCGGCCCGCTCTCGCCGTGCCGGTCGCCGGGCTCGCGGGCGCGGTGCTGCCGGGCTGCGAGTGCGCGTCGGTGCCCGTGGCCGGGGCGCTGGTCCGGCGCGGGGTCACCCCCGCCGCGGCGATCGCGTTCCTGCTCTCCGCCCCGGCGATCAACCCGATCGTCCTGACCGCCACCGCCGTCGCCTTCCCGCGGAATCCCGAGATGGTGCTGGGCAGGTTCGCCGCGAGCCTGCTGGTGGCGTGCGCGATGGGCTGGCTGTGGCAGCGCGTCGGCCGTACCGACTGGATCCGGCCGCCCGCGCACGCCGCGCACGAGGGACAGAGCAAGGGCGAGGCGTTCTGGGGCTCGGTCCGGCACGACCTGATGCACGCCGGCGGCTTCCTGGTGCTCGGCGCGATGGCCGCGGCGACGCTGAAGGCGGTGGCCCCGGCGAGCTGGCTGCGTACCGCGGCCGGCAACCCGGCGGTCTCGGTCCTGGCCCTCGCGGTCCTCGCCGTGCTGCTGTCGATCTGCTCGGAGGCGGACGCGTTCGTGGCGGCCTCGCTCACCCAGTTCTCGCTCACGGCCAAGCTGGCGTTCCTGGTCGTCGGCCCGATGATCGACCTGAAGCTGTTCGCGATGCAGGCGGGCACCTTCGGCCGGGGCTTCGCCCTGCGCTTCGCCCCCGCCACCTTCGCCCTGGCCATCGTGGGCGCGGTGCTGACCGGGGCGGTGCTGCTGTGAACCGGCAGGCCCAGGCGGCGGTCCTGTTCCTGACCGGCGCGGCCCTGCTGCACGCGGGCCTCACCGGCCTCTACCTGCGCTATGTGAAGGCGGGCCTGCAACCGCTGCTGCTGCTGGCCGGCGCGCTGCTCGTGGTGACGGCGCTGGCGACGGCCTGGTACGAGTGGAAACGCACCCGCGGCAAGCCGCCCACGGGCGAGGCCGCACCCGAGGCGGACGACCACGGCCACGCGGACGACCATGGCCACGCGCACCCCGAGCCCCGCATCTCCTGGCTGCTGATCCTGCCCCTCCTGGCCCTCATCCTGGTCGCCCCACCCGCCCTGGGCTCCTACAGCGCGATGCGCACCGGTACCGCCCTGCAACAGCCGTACGGCTACACGTCCCTGCCCGCGAAGAACCCGGTGCCGATCGGCCTGGTCGACTACGCGGGCCGCGCGGTCTACGACCACGGCCGCTCCCTCGGCGGCCGCCAGGTCCGCATCACCGGATTCGTCGCCCTGGACCGCACCGGCACCCCGTACCTGGTCCGGATGGCCCTGAACTGCTGCGCCGCCGACGCCCAGCCGGTGAAGATCGGCCTGACCGGGAAGATCCCGCCGGTCCTGCAACCGGACAGCTGGCTGGAGGTGACCGGCACCTACACGGCGAAGCAGGTCAAGGACCCGGTCAACAACGGGCCCATCCCGTTCCTGAAGGTCACCGCCGCCCGCCCGGCGCCCACCCCGCGCGATCCGTACGACGAGACGTGGAACACCTGATACCGGTGGGGCGAGAGATCACCGGCTGGGCCGGGCCCGACGCTCACCGGTCCGTTGTTCCGCCTCGGCCGGCACCGCCCTCGGCGCCACCGCCCTCGGCGCCGCCGTTGAAGTCGTACGGCCCGCCACCGCGCCACTCGATCAGTTCGGGATCGTCGACGGCCTGGTCCTCGGCGGGGAGCCCCGCACGGTGTACGAGGTCCAGCACGTCGAACAGGTCGTACGCCGTCCCCACGCGCTCACCGCGCACCGTCACCTGCCGGCCACCGTCCGCGGCCGGCGGCAGCACCACCACTGGAGGACCCGTACTCATGCCACCACCATGCGCCCGGCGCGCGCAAAACGCAGCACGTCACAGTTGCCTGGCCGGCCAGTCCAGCAGCCGGGCGCCGATCACCGCCGTCTGAAGCATGTAGCGGTGGGCGGGGTCGGACGGATCGGCGCCGGTGAGGCGGTGGATGCGTTCCAGCCGGTAGGTCAGGGCGCGCACGCTCAGTGAGAGCCGGCGGGCGGCCTCCGCGGCCACACAACCGCAGTCGAAATAGGCCGTCAGGGTGTCCAGGAGCGGCTGGGCGCCGCCCCGGGCGGTGGTGAGCGGGCCCAGGGCGGTGCGCACGAGGTCGGCCATGGCCTGCCGGTCGCGGGTGAGGACGGGGTAGACGAGTAAGTCGGCGGCGCGCAGGACCGGGTCCTCCAGCTGGAGCCGCTCGGCCAGCTCCAGCGTGTTGAGGGCCTCCTCGTACGACTGGACGACCCCGCCGGCGCCGGGCTGCGGGCGGCCGATGGCGACCCGGCCGCCGTCCGTGGCCGCGTACACCTGCTTGGCGAAGTGGGTGAGGATCTCGTCCTGGTCGCCGGGTGCGACGCACAGCATCCGGCCGCCCTTGGTGGTGAGCAGGATGCTCCGGTCGCCGAACCGGGCGATGAGCGAGCGTTCCACCTGCCGGGGGAGCGGGCCGCTCTCGTCGTACGCCGTCGGCCCCTGCGCGACGGCGACCGCGTGGGTCTGGGACAGGCGCAGCCCGAAGCGTCCGGCGCGTTCGGCGAGGCGGCCCAGGTCGCTGCGGCCGTAGAGGAGGTCGTCGATGAACTCCCGGCGGGCGGCCTCCTCCTGGCGTACAGCGTGCCGCTGGGCGCGTTCGTATCCCTCGGCGAAGGCGTCGACGGCCTGCTGCACGGCTGCCAGGGCGCTGTCGGTCGAGTCGGGGCCGCCGGGCCAGGCGGCGCGGGTGGCGGCCAGATGGGCCCGGACCAGGGCGCGCAGTCCGTGGCCGGCTTCGGCGGCCTGTTCGCCCAGGACGCGCCGTGCCTCGATCTCGTCCCGGGTCAGGCGCCGGCCGGTGGCGGAGACGTCCGCCAGGAGCTCGGCATACCCCCGCAGATACTGGTCGGGTATCTCGTACTCCGTCACGTCGTCCCCCCGGATCTTGACGCGCCGGTGACGCTTTCTTAGCGGTCCCGGCACGCTGACCCTAATGAACACTGCCGGAAACCGGCAATGCGCCGGTGTGCGCGGGGCGTGCACCATGACCCGCGGGGAGCACTGCGGATGGTCCCGATGCCGGAGCCCGGCAGATGGCGGGCGCCCGGCACCGGGACCTCGGTCCGCCGCCCCCGAACGTGCGGGGCCGTCGTACAGGGCGTACGACGGGAGAGAGCGGGGGTCGGGGATCATGGGGGCGTTTCTCGCTGCCGCCGCGGGTTTTCCGACCATCCTGTTCACCTCCGCCCTCGTCGTGGTCGTCGTCTTCTGGCTGTTGGCCGCCGTCGGCGCGGCCGACGCGCACGGCTTCCACGCGCACGGCTTCCACGGGCACGGGCACGGGGACGCCTGGGGGATGGGCGGGGTGCCGGTCACGGTGTCCTTCTCGCTGCTGACCGCCATCGGCTGGTTCCTGAGCCTCAGTACGACCGTGCTGCTGGCCCCGCTCACCCGCTCGGCGCTCGTCAAGGCGCCGGTGAGCGTGGCGGTGCTGGCCGGGTCCGTGCTGGTCGCCTGGCGGCTGACCCGGCTGCTCGTACGGCCCCTCCACCGGCTCTTCCCCGAGGAGCGCGGGCCGTCCCGGCAGGACTTCATCGGCCTGACCTGCACCATCCGCACCGGCTGGGTGGACGGCCGTTTCGGGCAGGCCGAGGTCAGGGCGGCGGACGGCTCGAGCGCGCTGGTCCAGGTCCGCCAGACCGGCGAGGAATCCCTCTCCAAGGGCAGCACCGGTCTGCTCTACGCCTACGACGAGCCCGGCGAGTTCTTCTGGGTCGCGGCCTCCCCATCCCTGGACACGCTCCTCGTGCCGGACCCGGCAACCCCGGCCCCACCCGCTCCGCAGGCTCCGCTCGGCTCGGCGACGCCGGTGATGCCCGGCTCGGCCACGCCGGCGCTACCTGGCTCGGCCTCGCAGGCTCTGGCCCCGCCCGGCTCGGCCTCGCAGGCTCTGGCCCCGCCCGGCTCGGCCTCGCAGGCTCCGCCCGGCTCGGGTTCTCAGGCTCCGCCCGGGTAGAGCTCTCAGGCCCCCGCCCGGCTGAACCCCGCAGGCCCCGCCCGGGTAGAGCCCGCAGACCCCGCCCGGCTGAGCCCCGCAGGGTCCGGCTCAGGCTGTCCCGCCAGGCTGCCGGCGACTCCCCACCGGGGCGTGTAGCGGAATGCCGCCCGGCCGCCCGGCAGGCATGCCCGCCCCTGCCCTCCCCCCTTCCTCAACGCCCACCCCTCTCATCCTTCGAGGACGTATGTCATGAACGCCATCACCATGGGCATCGGCGTGCTCGTCGCCGTCGTACTGCTCATCGCGCTCACCCTGCTGCTGGTGGTCAGCCGGCTGTTCCGCAAGGTGGAGCAGGGCCGGGCGCTGATCATCTCCAAGACGAAGAAGGTCGACGTCACCTTCACCGGCGCGGTCGTCCTGCCGGTGCTGCACAAGGCCGAGTACATGGACATCTCGGTGAAGACCATCGAGATCCGCCGCACCGGCCGCGAGGGCCTGATCTGCCGGGACAACATCCGCGCCGACATCCACATCAGCTTCTTCGTACGGGTCAACAAGACCGTCGAGGACGTCATCAAGGTCGCCCAGGCGATCGGCACCCACACCGCGAGCGACCCGGCCGCGATCCAGGACTTCTTCGCGGCGAAGTTCTCCGAGGCCCTCAAGACCGTCGGCAAGCAGCTGGACTTCGTCGACCTCTACACCAAGCGCGAGGAGTTCCGGGACCGGATCATCCAGGTCATCGGCACCGACCTCAACGGCTACCACCTCGACGACGCGGCCATCGACTTCCTCGAGCAGACCCCGATGTCCCAGCTGGACGCGGCGAACATCCTCGACGCCCAGGGCATCCGCAAGATCACCGAGCTGACGACGGTCGAGCACGTCCGCACGAACGAGTACCAGCGCACCGAGCAGAAGGAGATCACCCGCCAGAACGTGGAGGCCAGGGAGACCATCCTGGAGCTCGAACGCCGCCAGGCCGAGGCGGAGATCAAGCAGCGCCGCGAGGTGGAGACGCTGCGGGCCCGCGAGGAGGCGGTCACCGCCCGGGTGCAGGAGGAGGAACGCCTCGGCGCGCAGACCGCGTTCATCCGTACCGAGGAACAGCTCGGCGTCCAGCGCGAGAACCAGGCCCGCGAGATCGCCGTCGCGCAGAAGAACCGCGAGCGGGTCATCGCGGTGGAGAACGAGCGGATCGAGAAGGACCGTCTGCTCGAAGTCATCGCCCGGGAGCGGGAGACCGCCCTCTCGGGGATCGCCCGGGACAAGGAGGTCGAGGCCGAGCGCCGCGAGGTCGCGGACGTCGTCCGGGAGCGGATCGCCGTGGACCGTACGGTCGCCGAGCAGGAGGAGGCCATCAAGAAGCTGCGGGTGGTGGAGGAGGCCGAGCGCGGCCGGCAGTCCGTGGTCATCGCCGCCGAGGCCGAGGCGCAGGAGAAGCTGGTCAAGGACATCAAGGCGGCCGAAGCCGCGGAGGCCGCGGCCAAGCACCGCGCGGCCGAGCAACTGACCCTGGCGGAGGCCCGGTTGAAGTCAGCCGACCTCGACGCCCGGGCCAAGCTGCGGCTCGCCGAGGGCGTGCAGGCCGAGGCCGCCGCCGAAGGCCTCGCGGCGGTGCGGGTCCGCGACAAGGAGGCCGAGGTCACCGAGAAGGCCGGCCGCGCGGAGGCGGTGGCCACCGAGGCCCGGATGCGGGCCGAGGCGGAGGGCACCGAGGCGCGGATGCGCGCGGAGGCGGAGGGCGCGCGGGCCAAGGTGCTCGCGGAGGCCACCGGTATCGGCGAGAAGCTGAAGGCGGAGGCGGAGGGCCTGAGCCAGAAGGCGGTCGCGATGGCGGCCCTGGACGACGCCTCCCGCGGGCACGAGGAGTACCGGCTGCGGCTCCAGGCGGAGAAGGAGATCCGGCTGGCGGGCCTCGACGTGCAGCGGCACGTCGCCGAGGCACAGGCCACGGTCCTCGCGACCGGCCTGGAGAACGCCGACATCGACATCGTCGGCGGCGACTCCGTCTTCTTCGACCGCCTCGTCTCCTCGGTCACCCTCGGCAAGGGCGTCGACGGCTTCGTCCGGCACTCCGAGACGGCGCAGGCGCTCGCCAGGCCCTGGCTGGACGGCACCTCCAGCTTCACCGACGACCTGAGCCGCGTCCTCGGCTCGGTCTCCACGGCCGACGTGCAGAACCTGACCGTCTCCGCGCTGCTGCTGAAGCTCATGAACACGGGTGGTGGCGACTCCGACGCGATGCGCCAACTCCTCGACAAGGCAGGCGAGCTGGGCCTCGCCGACACGCCGCTCGCCGCGCTGAACGGCAGCGCCCGGCACTGACCTGCCGACGGGTCCGGAGCCGCCGCACAGGGGACGGCGGCTCCGGACCCCACCTCTGACGACTTCCTGCGAGGAACCATGACCACGGGCCCGACCACCGGCCTGGACGCCGGTACGTACGAGGTGCTGCGCGACCGGCTCGCCGCACAGGCCGCCGAACTCGCCCACCGCGCCGAGGCGCTCAACACCCGCCGCGTCGAGGAGTTCGGCTCGCTGCGGCTGGAGCTCACCCGCACCGGGTACCTGCGCACCGAGCGCGGCCGCACGGCCCGCGACCTCGTCTCCGTCGGCGACGTCCTGCTCCTCGGCTGCGACGTCCCGCCGGGCTCCCGCCCGGAGGCCGACGTCCTCGCCCTGTACGACCGCGACCTGAACCGGTTGCCCGAGGACGCGGTGCCGGGCCTGCTCGACGACCCGGACTTCGTACGGGAACTGGCCGCCCTGCACCGCTACTACCGCGACGCCCGGCTGCTGCGCCTGCGCCACGTGGACGGCCATCTGCTCGCCGTCTTCCGGATCGGTGAGCAGGCCGGCGACATCCGGGTCCTGCGCTGGTCCCTGTCCGACGGCGGACACGCGGCGTTCCTCGACGCGCACGGCGAGCGCGACGACGTCTTCCCGCCGGCGCACGACTTCGCGTGGACCGAGGCGACCCGCGACGACCATGTCCTCGGCCGTCACCCGCATGTCCGCGTCCAGGGCGAGGTGTTCGTCTCCACGGTCGGCGGCCGCCTCACCGTCAAGACCGAGGACGACACCGAGTCGGGGGAGGGCATCCACTCCGAGCCGGTCGACGAGCCGCTCCAGTCCCTGGCCGACGCGGACATCGCGTACGCGCGCGTGGGCGCCCTCATCCTGTTGCGGATCCGGCCGTACAAGGAGGGGACCGACCGCCATCTGGTCTTCAACACCCTCACCCGGACCGTCGTACGCCTGGACGGCATCGGGCAGTCGTGCCGCCGGCTGCCCGAGGAGCAGGGGATCGTCTTCCCCGGCGGTTACTGCCTCGCCACGGGCGCGTACAAGATCTTCGACACGGACACCGACGGGCTGGAGTTCGAGCGGGTGGTGCGCTCGCCCAACGGCGAGGACGTGCTGTTCGCGTACCGGGCGCGGGTGGCGGGGCACAGCCTCCTGCTGCCGTACAACCTGGTCCGCAAGGAGGTCGCGGCCCCGCTGACCTGCCAGGGCTGGGCGCTGTTCGACGACGGCGCGCTGATCGTGCTGCGCGCGGATCCCGCCGGAGCCGGTGCCGAGCCGGCCCGCGTGCACCCGGTGCAGCTGTGGAGCTCCCCGTACGTCTCCGACACCCACGCCGCCGGCCGGCCCGCCGGCAGCGGCCCGCTGGCCCGCGTCGGCAACGCCGACCTCGTGCGGGGCATCTCCGACTGCCTGTCCCTGCGGGACGCGGTCGCCGGGACGACGCCGACCGCCGAGGTGTACGAGGCTCTCGTCGCCGCCTGCGTCCGCGCCGCCGACACCCACCACTGGCTCGGCGACCCCGCACTCGGGGATCTGTGCACCCCGCTGGACGCGGTCCGGGCCACCGCCGAGCAGGTGCTGACCGAGTTCGAGACGGTCCAGGCACTCACCCGGCAGGCCGCCGACGCCCTCGACGAGACCGCCGAGCACATCGCGGCGCTCGTCCGGCGACTGCGCGGCGAGGCACCCCGCGACGCCGCCGCCTGGGTCGGCGGACTGACCGAACTGCGCCGCGCACAGGGCCACCTGCTCACTCTGAAGGACCTGCGGTACGCGGACACCGCCCGCATCGACGCGCTGGCCGCCGACACCGACGCGGGCCTCGCCTCCTTCGGGCAGCGGGCCGTCGCCGCGCTGGCCCGCGAGGACGCCTTCACCGGCTACCACCGGGACGTCGAGGCCCTCGCCGCCGAGGCCGGCGCGCTGACCGCTGCCGCCGGTACCGCGCCCCTCGCCGCCCGCCTCGACGGCCTGACCGAGCAGCTGCGCACGGTCACCGAGGTCGTCGCCGGACTCGACATCGGCGACGCCACGGTCCGCACGTCCGTCCTGGAACGCGTCGCCGAGGTACTGGGCGGCGTCAACCGCACCCGCGCCGGACTCGACGCCCGCCGCCGCGCCCTCCTCGACCACGAGGGCCGCGCCGAGTTCGCCGCCGAACTCGCCCTGCTCGCCCAGTCGGTCACGGGCGCGCTCGCGGCCGCGGTGGATCCGGGGGCCTGCGACGACCAACTCACCCTGCTGCTGGTGGGGTTGGAGCGGCTGGAGGCCCGCTTCGCCGACTTCGACGACTTCCTCACCGAACTCGCGGACAGGCGTGCCGAGATCCACGACACCTTCGCCGCCCGCAAACAGAGCCTCGCCGACGAGCGTGCCCGCCGTACCGAACGGCTCGCCGCCTCCGCCCACCGCGTCCTCGACACCGTGACCCGCCGGGCCACCGCGCTCGCCGACGCCGACGCGGTCAGCGCGTACTTCGCCTCCGACCCGATGGTCGCGAGGATCCGCCGCACGGCCGACGAGCTCAGGGACCTCGGTGACCCGGTACGGGCCGAGGAGCTGACCGGCCTGCTCACGGCCGCCCGCCAGGAGGCCGCCCGCGCCCTGCGCGACCGCACCGACCTGTACGCCGACGCCGGCCGCACCCTGCGCCTGGGCCGCCACCGCTTCGCCGTCAACACCGAGCCCTTCGAACTCACCCTGGTCCCGCACGGCGAGGACGGCCTGGTCTTCGCCCTCACCGGCACCGACTACCGCTCCCCGGTGACCGACCCGGACTTCGCGGACACCCGCCCCTACTGGAACCGCCCCCTCCCCTCGGAGTCCCCCGAGGTCTACCGCGCCGAGCACCTCGCGTCCCGTCTGCTCGACGAACCCGGCCCCGCCGCCCTCACCTCGACGGACGACCTGGCCGCGCTGGTCCGCCGGGCGGCGCAGGAGTCGTACGACGAGGGCTACGAACGCGGCGTCCACGACCACGACGCCACCGCCCTGCTCACCGTGCTGCTCCCGCTGCACGAGGCCGCCGGCCCGCTCCGTCACCGGCCCGCCGCCCGCGCCGCCGCCCAGCTGTTCTGGGCGCACGGCACCACCGACGAGGCCCGGCGGAACTGGACACGGCGAGCGGTGTCGCTGGCCCGGGCCCGGGAGACCTTCGGGCTCGCCCCCGCCATCGCCGACCTGTGCTCCGAGCTCGCCGCCGAGGTGGGCGCGCCCGCGGCGGCGTACCTCTTCGACGAGCTGACGACCGGCCCGGAGGGCTTCGTCGTCGCCGCGGCCACCCGCACCTTCCTGGACAAGTTCCGCCGCGCGGTGGGCACATCCGCGTACGAGGACGACCTCGCCGCCCTCGCAACCCCCGAGGACCTGCCCGCCCGCCGCCAGCTGGTCGAGACCTGGCTGTCGGCCTACGCCTCCACCACGGGTTCCGAGCTCACCCCGGACGACCTGGCCGAGGCGGTGGCCGCCGAACTCTGCCCCGGCCTCACGCGGTACGAGTCGGACGCACCGCTGACGGCGACGGCCGAAGGGCTGCTGGGCAGCCACCCACGGGTCACCGGCGGCCGGCTCACCCTGCGCATCGACGAATTCCTGGCCCGCACAGGCGAGTTCCGCGCCCGCTCCGTGCCCGGCCACCGCGCCTACCAGCGGCGGCGGACAGCTCTGGTGGAGGCGCGGCGGTCCCGGCTCCGCCTGGACGACCACCGCCCGCGCGTGATGCCGGCGTTCGTCCGCAACCGCCTCATCGACGAGGTCTACCTGCCGCTCATCGGCGACAGCCTCGCCAAGCAGCTCGGCACCACGGGGGAGGGCGGGCAGCCGGGCACCGGCGGTCTGCTGCTGCTCCTCTCGCCGCCCGGCTACGGCAAGACGACCCTCATGGAGTACGTCGCCGACCGTCTGGGGCTGGTCCTGGTCAAGGTCGACGGCCCGGCCCTCGGCCACGCCGTCACGTCCCTGGACCCGGCCGAGGCCCCCGACGCCACGGCCCGCCAGGAAGTGGAGAAGATCAACTTCGCGCTCGCGGCGGGCGGCAACACGCTGCTGTACCTCGACGACATCCAGCACACGTCCCCTGAACTCCTCCAGAGGTTCGTCCCGCTGTGCGACTCCACCCGCCGCGTGGAAGGCGTACGGGACGGCCTGCCGCACACCTACGACCTGCGCGGCAAACGCTTCGCCGTCTGCATGGCCGGCAACCCGTACACCGAGTCCGGGACCCGCTTCCACGTCCCCGACATGCTGGCCAACCGAGCCGACGTGTGGAACCTGGGCGACGTCCTCACCGGCAAGGAGGACCACTTCGCGCTGAGCTTCGTCGAGAACGCCCTGACGGCCAACCCGGTCCTGAC
This sequence comes from Streptomyces sp. NPDC054834, assembly GCF_053611185.1. Lineage (NCBI taxonomy): Bacteria > Bacillati > Actinomycetota > Actinomycetes > Kitasatosporales > Streptomycetaceae > Streptomyces > Streptomyces sp. NPDC054834. Next base: position 87,707 of record NZ_JBSGZV010000012.1, read on the forward strand.
CCCCCTCGCGGGCCGTGACCGGGCCGACCTCGATCTCCTCATCCGCCTCGCGGAGGGCGACGCCACGGCCCGCGCCGACCGGCTGGCCCATCCGTACCTCCCCGCCGAGCTGGAGCAGATCCTGGCGGTGCTGCGCCACTTGCTGACGGCCCGCGAGACGGTGCTGGCCGTGAACGCGGCGTACATCGCGTCCGCCACCCGGACCGACACGGGCCGCGGTGAACCGCCGTTCCGGCTCCAGGGGTCGTACCGCAACATGAACAAGATCGCGCAGCGGGTTCGGCCGGTGATGAACGAGGCGGAACTGGCCGCCGTGGTCGACGACCACTACCGGGCGGAGGCGCAGGCGCTCGCGTCCGGGGCCGAGGCCAGTCTGCTCCGGCTGGCGGAGATCCGGGGGCGGATGAGTGCGGAACAGGCGGCGCGCTGGGCGGAGTTGAAGGCGGCGTACGCCCGGGCGGAGGCCGTCGGCGCCCCGGACGGCGACCCGCTCACCCGAGCCGTCGGGACGCTCGGTCTGCTCGCGGACCGGGTGGCGGCCGTGGAGTCGGCGATCAGGGACATGTTCGCGTGACGGCGTCCGCGCGTAGGTGTACATCCCCTCCGTGAGCGACGAGACCCAGGGCACCGTCCTCCTCAAGGCCGGTGACCCTGAGTCGGGCGACGTCTGCGCACACGCCGCCAAGAACCTCAGCGGCTACAGCCACATCTCCCTCAAGGTCTGCGAGTACGCAGGCTCGTGGGTCGGCGACTGCACGTCCTTCCGCGACCGTCAGCCACCGCCCGGCCGCTCACGGCGACGGCGTACGGCATGCGCAACCGGCGTGCCGTCCGGGATCGACCTCGCCGCCGGCGATCACCCCCGATGGTCCGGCGCGCGTGAACCGGTCGTAGCTGGTCTGATGGTTCAGGGGGTGTCCTTTCGCACCCGCACCCCGGGAGACCCCGATGAGTACGCATCGACTCGCGCAGGTGACCGAGGCCGGTGGCCGTTTCGAGATCGTCGAGCGTGAGGTGCCGGAGCCCGGCCCGCGCCATGTACGGATCACCGTGGAGGCCTGCGGGGTCTGCCACAGCGATGCCTTGTTCGTGAACGCGGTCGTGCCGGGGATCAGCTTCCCGGTGGTCGCCGGCCACGAGATCGCCGGGCGCATCGACAAGATCGGCGAGGGAACGGACGACATCTGGCAGGTGGGCGACCGGGTGGCGGTGGGCTGGTTCGGCGGCAGCTGCGGCCACTGCACCCCCTGCCGGCAGGGCGACTTCATCATGTGCGAGAACCTGAAGGTCCCCGGCTGGGCGTACGACGGGGGCTACGCGGAGAACGTCATCGCCCCGCAGGACGCCCTGGCCCGCATCCCCGACGCCCTGGCGGCGCCCGACGCGGCCCCCCTGGCCTGCGCCGGCGTCACCGTGTTCAACGGGCTGCGGCGCAGCACGGCACTCCCCGGCGACCTGGTCGCCGTACTGGGCATCGGCGGCCTGGGCCACCTCGGAGTGCGGTACGCGGCGGCCATGGGCTTCGAAACCGTGGCCATCGCCCGCGGCGCCGACAAGGCCGACTTCGCCAAGCGGCTCGGCGCCCACCACTACATCGACAGCACCGCGGACACCCCCGTCGCGGACGCCCTGCGGTCCCTCGGCGGCGCCCGGGTGGTCCTGGCCACCGCCGCCAACTCCGAGGCGATCACGGCGACCCTGGAGGGGCTCGGCCACCGGGGCGAACTGGCGGTGCTCGGCGTGGACGCCGAGCCCCTGCGGATCGGCCCCACCCAGCTCATCACGGGCGGCAGAGTCGTCCGCGGCCATGCGTCCGGCACCGCCCAGGACATCCAGGACACGATGGCCTTCAGCGCTCTGCACGGCATCTGCCCGATGATCGAGCCCGTCCCCCTGGACCAGGCCGACGCGGCCTACCGGCGGATGATGTCCGGCGCGGCCCGTTTCCGGATGGTGCTCACCATGCCGTGAGGGCGTGACCGAGACGCGGGAAGATGGAAGAGGCACATCCATACCGACTCGAAGGAGAGGAGGAGACGGGATGACCACCGCAGCTCAGACCGTGCTCGAGCCCGCCGCGCGGGTACGGGCCCAGAAAGGGCAGCAGCAGGCCGGGAACACTCCGCGCATGACCACAGGGCGTCCGCAGGCCTGGCAGGAGCGCACCGAAGGGACGCATCCTGACGGCGCGGGTCTCCACCTGCGTACCCGCACGTTCCGCCCTCCGGTTCCGATCCCGTACCTCAGCAGGGAGGAACTGCCCGTCCGGGACCTGGCCTTCTACGGCGGCCTCGGAGTACTCACCGTGGCCGGGGCCCTTGAATGGCCGGTCGCCCTGGCCATCGGCGGAGCCACCTGGCTGCTGCGCGGCAGGCGCAAGGAAGAACAGCACTGAGGCGCGACACCGAGGCGCGGAAGGACCGGCACGGAGCGACACGGAGCGGCGCCCGGCGGCGGCAACGTCGCCGGGCGCCGTATCGCCGCCGCGGTGTCGCCGCACAGGGGCATGGCCGAACCCCGCCGCCACCGTGGGCATACGCACTCTTCCGGCCTCAGGCCCGCCCCTGCGACTCCGCGGCACGCCTCGCCAGCGAGTCGAAGACCACCGCGGCGAACAGCACCCCGCCGGTGATCATGAACTGGACCGAGGACTCGACCCCCAGCAGTGCCATGCCCGACGCGATCGACTGGATGATGAGCACCCCCAGCAGCGCGGACCAGGTCGAGCCGCGCCCGCCGAACAGGCTGGTGCCGCCGATGGTGGCGGCGGCGATGGCGTTGACCAGCAGCATGCCCGAGCCCTGGACCTGGCTGGCCGAGGTCAGCCGGGAGGCGATGAACAGCCCGCCGACCGCGGCGAGGGCGCCCGACACCATGAACACCGAGATCCGCACGCGCGCCACATCGACGCCCGCCCGCCGGGCCGCCTCCACACCGCCGCCCAGTGCGAGGATTTTCCGGCCGTAGGGCGTGCGGCGCAGGAAGAGGTCCGAGGCGATGATGGCGCCGAGGAAGAGCAGGAGAGCCAGCGGCAGGCCCGCGAACCGGCCCAGCACATAGACGGTGGCGAACGCGACCACCGCGAGGAGCGCCGTACGCGCCCAGATCTCCCCGAGCGGCCGATGCGGCATCCCGGCGGCGCTGCGGCGGCTGCGGTCGCGGTAGGCGGCGAGGAGGTACGTGGCGGTGCCGAGCGCCGCCAGTCCGTAGGCGACCACGGCGGCGTCGAAGTAGCGACTGGTCAGCTGGGCGACCAGCCCGTCCTCGCTGAAATTGATGCTGACGTCCGGCCCCAGCAGGTAGATCATCAGACCGTTCCAGGCCAGCAGGCCGGCGAGGGTGACGACGAACGCGGGTACGCCGATCCTGGCGAAGGAGAACCCCTGGACGGCCCCGGCGGCCGCACCGCTGCTCACCGCGATGATCACGGCGATCCATTCCGGCATTCCGAGGTTCACGTTCAGCGTCGCGAACACGGCGCCCGCCAGGCCGGCGAGCGAGCCCACCGACAGGTCGATCTCGCCGATCAGCAGCACGAAGACGACGCCGACGGCGATCATGCCGGTCCCGACCATGTCCACGCTGAGGACGGACAGGTTGCGCGGGGAGAGGAAGTTGTCGTTGAGGCCCTGGAAGACCGTCCAGATCACGGCGAGAGTGAGCAGGACCGGGGCGGGCCCGAGGTCCCGGTCGTGCAGCCTGCGGCGCACCTCGCCGGCGTACGTTCCGAGACGTCCGGCGTACCACCGGTGCCCGGCGCGTCGCCGCCCGGTGTCCGTCGCGGCGTCGGTGGCGTCGCCCGCGCGGGTCCCCCTGCCCCTCACGGCCATGTCTCCTCCGGGAGGGTCCGGCGGTGGGCGACGGCATTGTCCGCCGCGCCGGTGATGGAGGAGATGATCTGTTCCTGGGAGGTGGTGTTCACGTCGAAGACACCGTTGTTGCGGCCGAGGCGCAGCACGGCGATCCGGTCGGCGACGGCCTTGATGTCGCCCATGTTGTGGCTGATGAGGAGTACCCCGAGGCCCCGGTCGCGCAGCGTCTCGATGAGGTCGAGGAGCTGATTGGTCTGCTCGATGCCAAGGGAGGCGGTGGGCTCGTCGAGCAGGAGCAGCCTGGGCGTGCCGAGGAGCGAGCGGGTGATCGCGACGGCCTGCCGCTGGCCGCCGGACAGCGAGGCGAGCGGCGCGCGCACGTCGGGGATGCGGATGGACAGGGTGTGCACCAGCTCGCGGGTGCGGCGCTCCATCTCCACCTCGTCGAGGACGCCGCGCCGGTGGATCTCCCGGCCGAGGAAGAGGTTGCCGACGACATCGAGGTTGTCGCACATCGCGAGGTCCTGGTAGACGGTCGCGATCCCCAGGACCTGGGCGTCCTGGGGACGCTTGATCTGGATCGCGCTGCCCTGCCACTCGATGACCCCCTTGTCTGCGGGACCGACTCCCGAGATCACCTTGACCAGGGTGGACTTGCCGGCGGCGTTGTCGCCCACCAGGGCGACCACCTCCCCGGCCCTGATCTCCAGCTCGACGTCGACCAGAGCCTGGACGGCGGCGAATCTCTTGGAGACGCCGCGCATCGCCAGCAGGGGCTGAACCGGCACGGAGCCACCTCCTTCCGCCTTCGCGGAGCGCCCGTCAGGTGAGTCCGGCCTTGGCGCAGGCGGACCGGAGCTCCGGAGTGCATATCTGGCCGATGGTGTACGTACCGTCCTTCACCAGGGTTGTCTTGATGTTGCCGACGGTCACCGAGACCGACGGGAGCAGGACCGCTGGGATCTCCTTGGTGGTCTCGCTGTCGACGGTGTCGGTGGCGATGGACCCGATCTTCCTGCCGCGCCCCAGGGCGACGGCCATCTCGGCGGCGGCGTCGGCCGAGTCCTTGTAGGGCTTGTAGACGGTCATGGACTGGTCGCCCCTGACGATGCGCCGCACGCCCGCGAGGTCGGCGTCCTGGCCGGTGACCGGGGGCAGCGGCCTGACCTCGCGGGTGTTGAGGGCGGAGATCACGGCGCCGGCGAGGGTGTCGTTGGCGGCCAGCACGCCGTCGATGTTGCCGCCGCCCAGGGCGGCGATGGCGCCGGTCATGTTGTCGAAGGCGTTCTCCGGCTGCCATCCGACGGTGTCGTACGACCTGGCGATCTTCACCTTGCCCTTGAGGACGGAGAGCGCTCCCCGTTCGAACCAGCCGGCATTGGGATCGCTCGTGGCGCCGTTCATCATGACGATCCGGCCGCCGTGCGCCTTCGCGCCCATGGCCTTCAGCAGCGCCTGCCCCTGCTGCCTGCCGACCTCCGCCCCGTCGAAGGTGACGTAGCCGGCGATCGGGCCCTGCGCGAGCCGGTCGTAGGCGATGACCCGGATACCGGCCCGGTGCGCGGCCTCGATCGACGGGCGGAGCAGCTGGGGGTCGATGGCGGAGACGATCAGCACGTCCACACCCCTGGTGATCATGGCCTGTAGCTGCTCCTGCTGGACCGCGGCGTCGGGCGTGGCACCGAAGGCCGTGGCCGGGCAGTGCGGGCACAGCTCCTTCAGCCTCTTCTCGATCAGCGGCGCGTCGAACTTCCCGAACCGGGAGGCTCCCCCGCCCGGCAGCAGCACACCGACAGTGAGGCTGCCGCTCTCGCCCTCGCCACTACAGGCCCCGGCCAGCACCAGACCGGCGGCAACCGCCATGGCCATGGACGCACGCGAGACCGCCCTACGCCTCACGGCCGGAAGGCTGGCACCGAGACCCATCTTCGATTCCCCAAAGATTCCGTGACTATCTGTCTCGTAATGCCCAGAAATGAGCACTTCAAGCAAAGCACAGCCCAGCCGTCGACGTCCCGAGGCAGGCCGGCACCGGGACCGCACGTCGCTCAGGGCCAGGTGCGCTCGACGCGGTCCAGCCGCACGGCGTAGGGCCGCGGGACCGCCCTTCTCGACAGCCCGGTGGATCGCGTCAGAGCATGCGACGAGCCGTTCGACCATCTCGACGCCGCGAAGCTGCTGGTTGTCCGGATGGAACAGCACCGCCTCGCGCTCCAGGACGGGCCGGATCTCCACGTCCCGGGTCTTGATCCGTCCGTCCTTCGAGAGCGGGACCCAGGACCGGTCGAGGCCGTAAGCGATCCACTCCTCGTCGGGAACGTCCTGCCCGTCGTCCGGGAACAGGTCGCCGATGCGGTGAACGATCCAACCGCAGTGCCACCGGCTCAGCCGACCGCACGGAGAAGGCCTCCGGCCCGGCAGTCCCGGCAGCGGCCGGGGTCCGGTGCGCGGAATGCGCGGTCGCAGCCGTCGCAGTTCCGCATGGGCCCGACCGCCGCCGACCCGAGCGCGTCCTGAGTTCTCCCCGGGAACCACTCAGGGGCCCGGCCCGCACGTGCGGACCGGGCCCCTGATCAGAACCAGAACCCCGTGTTCACGGTGTTCAGCGCAGGCGGAGCGCCTCGCGGATCGTGGTGAACAGGTCGGTCTGGTTGGTGACGCCGAGGACGCGGTACGCCTGCGGGCCCTGGGCGGCGATACGGACCTGGGTGCCGGTGTGCTCCTGGGACTGGCCCGGGGTGTTGGTGGAGTAGTTGACCTTCAGCTGCTGGCCCTCGTTGGTGACCAGGGTGGAGGACAGGCCGGGCGGGGTGGCCTCCAGCGGGACGATCTGGCTGGTGTGGCCGTGGTCGGCGGTGGTGACGACCAGGGTGTCCGGGTGCTTGGCCGCGTACGCGCGGGCGACCTTCACCGCACGGTCGAAGGCCGCGGTCTCGCCGATCTGGCCGCAGGGGTCGGCCGCGTGGTCCTGCTTGTCGATCGAGGCGCCCTCGATCTGAAGGAAGAAGCCCTGCTTGGAGTGCTTGGCCTGCTGCTTGGCCTCCAGCAGCTGGATCGCCTTGGTGGCGGAGTCGGCGAGGCTCGGAGTCGTGGCCGGGCGGTTCGGGTTGGAGGTCACGCACCGCTGCGGGTCGGTGCCGCCGACCGCGGCCGCCTTGCCGGTCCACTCGACCGGCACGTTGCCGGAGGCGAACAGCCCCAGCACCGGCTTGCCGGGCTTCGCGGTCTTCAGGCCCGCCTTGTCGGTGACCACCTGGTAGCCGAGCTTCTGTGCCTGCTGGGTGACGGTGAGGCCCTTGTACCTGCCGTCGGTGACCTGCTGGTCGAAGCGCTGCTTGCCGCCGCCGATGAGGACGTCGACCTTGTGGTTGACGGACTGCTCGGCGATGGAACCGGGCCCGCCGGCGGCGATCGTGTCCGTCGGGCACTTGGCCATGTCGGCCGGGCCCTGGCAGGAGCGGTCGGTGACGTGGGAGGCGAGGACGGCCGGGGTGGCGTCGGTGAGCTCGGCCGTCGTCACGCTGCCGGTGGCGTAGCCGTTCTTCTGGGCCAGCTCCAGGACGGTCTTGACGGCCTTGTCGGTGCCGGGCGTCTTGGAGATACGGCCGTTGACCGTCTTCACGCCGGTCGCCCAGCCGGTGCCGCTGGCGGCGGAGTCGGTGACGTAGTCCGGGGTGCCGTCGGCGTGCACCGCGTAGGTGGTGTAGGCGCCGGTCAGCGGCAGCTTGTCCATGTTCAGGCGGCCGCTGGCGCCGACGGTGTAGTCGCGGGCGAGGGTGATCTCCGAGTCGCCCATGCCGTCACCGATGAGCAGGATGACGTTCTTCGCCTTCCCGCCCTTGATCGCGTCCTTCGCCTGCTGCGCGCTGTCGAAAGCACCGGCGGCGTTGGTGACGGCCACGGCGGCCGTGGCCGCGGCGACCAGTGCGGTGGCGACCGTGAGGTGACGGCGGGTGGGTCTGGGCATGGATACGACTCCTCGATGCGTCCGGCGTCCGGCGTCCCGCGCGGGCATGCGGTGACGAGGGACAGACCACCAGGCATTGACAAAGGCGAGGTAAACGACTGGTCATGCACGCGTTTCCGGATCATGACACGCGTGCTCGCCGTGATCGGCCCACATCCTGGTGCGACACGCTCAAACCGGTTCGGGTTGCGGCTCCGGTCGCGGCGCCGGCGCGGCCTTCGGCTCCCACAGTCTGGTGGTCCGCACATACCCCTGGATCACCGAGGCCATCGCCAGAATGAGAAGCGGTCCGAACACCCACGGATGTCCGGCCATCTCCACCGGCAGACAGCGGTAGGACACCAAGAGCGTGACGAACACCGTGGCGCCGTAAGCGACCAGCTGGATTCCCGACCGGTCCCAGCCACGTGCCTGCGTGCGCAGAGCCGCCTCGATCGTGAGCGTGAACACCACACCGGCGACGAGATCCGCGCCGTAGTGGTAGCCGAAGCCCAGCGTCGCGCCGAGCGTGGCGACAAGCCAGAACGCGCCCGCGAAGCGCAGAACCCTCGGGCCCTTGCGGGAGTGGATGAAAATCGCGGTGGCCCACGCCGTGTGCAGGCTGGGCATGCAGTTGCGCGGGGTGATCGCGTTGAATGACATCGGGTGCGGCGCGTTGAACGGCGGCGGCGTGTTCGGCCACAGGTCGGCCATCGCGAAGTGCCCGCCGTCGGAGCCGTAGGCGAAAATCGGCCCGACCACCGGGAAAATCATGTAGATGCCCGGCCCGAGGAGGCCGATCACCAAAAAGGTGCGCACCAGATGATGGCGCGGGAACCGGCGCTCGACCGCCACGTCCCGCAACTGGTACAGCGTGACGACCACCGCCATCACCGCGAGCTGGATGTAGACGTAGTCGAGAACATGGGCGCCGACCGGACCGGTGGTCCTGACGATCCGGCCCACCACCCACGACGGGTTGCCCAGCGCGTGATCGGCGGTCGCCACGTACTGGTCGAGCACCGCCGGGCGGGTCTTCGACGTGATGAGCAGCCAGGTGTCACCGGTCTTGCGGCCGGCCACCAGCAGCAGGGCCAGCCCGACACCCTTCAGCAGCAGGACCCTCTCCGGGCCGGTGCGGCGCGTGACGGCGATGACCGCATAGCCCAGAATCACCCACAACGCGCCGTTTCCGAACGGGTGCCCGTGTCCCTCGGCCATCTTGAACCCGGCCGGCCACCGCACCGCGAAAAAGACGACGTCGATGCCGACCGCGACACCGGCCGCGATGAACCGCTCCCGCCAGGTGAGCACCACCATCATCAACGCCAGGCTGGCGTACAGCAGCGGCCCCGATTTGGGCGGCAGTACGACCTCTTCCACCTGATTGGTGATCGGCCCCGGCAGCCCGTAGTGACGTGCGGCGATCTCCAGCGCAATGAGGAATCCGAGGGTCACCACACCCGCCGTGGCCCACAGCAACGCCCGTGGCTGACGCCACGCGGCGAACTCATTTCTGCGCTTTATTCGCGAAAGCGCCCCAGATGTTATAAATCTCAATTGTTTGGCCGATTTGGTAGATTTTGGAGGGTGATCAACATGAATTTGAAGATGCTATCGGATAGCTGTGAGCAGGCTTCGCTCTTTACGGGTGGTGCCAAGGGATGCGAAGACCGGTCTTCTAAACGGCGCTGGGGCGCGGAGAGCCTCGGAAGACCTGGCTGGTGTGCCAGGAGCGGTGGGCCTCCGCGATGGGCCGGACGCCGGGTTGCGGTCCGATGAGCGGACGGCCCGCGAGTGCTGTGACGTGTTCGCGGGCGCTGGTGCTGCGGCCGACGAAGCCCTGCGAGACCAGAACACGGTGGCCGTCGCCTATGCCGAGGACGCCTTTGTCGAACAGCTTGTGATGCAGCGAGCACAGGCACAGCCCGTTGTCGACGTCGTCCGGGCCGTCGAACGCCCACCAGCGCACATGGGCCGCCTCCAGTCCGACGGGAGCCGTGCCGATCATGCCGTCGTAGCCGCAGAAGGCGCACTGGTACTCGTAGGCGGTCAGCACCATCTCCCGCATGCGCCGGTCCCGCTGCCGCCTCCCGGGCGCCGCCACAGCGCCTGTCTCCGCCAACTCCGGTTCCAGGCCCACCGCGTCGCACAGGTCCTGATGCAGCGAGGGAGGGAAGTGCAGGTCCAGGAGCACCCTTGCCATGCGGCCCAGCAGCGACGGTTCGCGCCGGAGCGCCGTCCGCAGCTCCGGGGTCAGCCGCCCGGTGGCGCCACTGGCCCGCAGTTCCCGTACCCCGGTGCCGGGGCTACCGGCGCCGTGATCGGTTCGTACCTCCCACACCCCGTCGCTGACCAGATGGTGGAAGGGGTAGGCGGGCGTGGTCTCGCGAGCCGGACCGTACTCCGCCAGCAGCTGCTTCAGATCGGCCTCCACGGCGCTGTACCGCATTGCGCCATCGGCATCCGCCTGAAAGCGGCCCAGTGCGTAGAGCAGCAGCAGTGGCTTGTGCGGCGCCCGCACCCCGTCCCGACTCCACTGCCTCAGCTTCGCGGCGCGGTCCAGCCAATCCATGACCGGTGATCGTAGCGACACTGTGCCGCACGTCATGGTCGATCAGATCTTGTCCGGCGCAAGAAATACCGTCTCGGGGTCTCGAAGGGGCCTGGGGAGTGGGCCGGCTCCCAGACGGCTCCCAGCATTGCTGCCCGTTGCCGACCTTCAACCGCGCAGTGCGGCGACCGTGGTTGTGAGCCCTTGCCGGATGGTGATGACGGAGGCCACCGTTCTGACGGCCAGGCCGAGGTCTTCCAGGTTCTCGGCGACGCGTCGCCGGTCAGGCGGCGAGCCGTCCACAAGAATCGAAGTGCCCGGATGCCGATGCCGGCCTCAGAGGCTCTGTCCCGCCGGAGATCTCGACGCGCTGCGCCGTGACCCATCGGTTGGCGTCCGAGAGCAGTGCAGCGAGGGCGGCGCCGATGTCGTCGGGCTCGCCCACACGGCCAGCGCGACCTGCGAGGTGAGGTACGCGCGCACCTGCTCGTTGCGCATCATGCCGCCGCCGAAGTCGGTCGCGCATACCCGCCCAAGCCGTAAACGACTTCGTCGAAAGCCAGCTGGCGGAGGCCGCCTGATGACCAAGCGTCGTAGCCGTGGTGACGGCGGCCTGCACTGGGACGAGGAGAGACAGCGCTGGATCGCCACGGCGAATCTCGGCTTCGATCCAAGCGGCAAGCAATTGGAGTTCACGCGGGTTCCATGAGGGCTTTAGGGCAGTAGCGAGTGCAAGTGAGCAGGTAAGGGCCCTCGTTCTGCCTGCCGCTCGTGCGTGTCAATTCTCCGAGTTGCTGGCAGATTCTGCGAGTTCGGCCAGCAACTTGCCAGGCTGTGCGGGATTCCGGAAGTCGCCGCCGAGACTCAAGAGGTACTGGAAGAGATCCAGTCGTCGTTGTTTCGATGGCGGTCCAGTCCCACGGCCTCGAATTCGTCCTCGCCCAGGCTGCTCCGCACGCCGAGCGGCCGAAGAGCCTGCGAGATCGGGCTGACTGCTCGCGAGAACCACTTCTTCGCCGGCGTATCCAGTGGCCCCACTGCCAGCGCCCCATCAGCCCAGACGGCGGCCCGTTGCTCACCGGCGCCACCGAAGTACTCGGCCTCGACATAGGCGACGGGCCCTGCGGCGGACCACTGGGCAAGCAACCTCTCGAAGCCTCCTGGCAACCGCCAAAACCCCAGAGCCCCCGCGGTGCTGCCGCCCGTGACGGCGTCGAAGACCTCATCCGTCATCGGCATCAGCGACAGGCCCTGACGTAGCGGCGCCACCCGGGCGCCAGCAACGCCACGTGACGCGGCACGCAGCAACTCGTCACCCGCGATCACCGCCTGCAACTCGTAACCCACCGAGGCCCTCCCCCACCGATTGGAGACCTCATCATGCCCCAGCCACCCCGGACGAACCCGCGTGCCTCATCACGCCATGACCCACGCCCGCCAGCGCGTTCCCGACCAGGCGACCTTCAGATCCTGCGAACCCGCTGGTTTCGGCGTCCCACTGGAGGAGATCTCCCGCCTTGTCGGCCACTCCGGTACGGCCGTGACCGAGGATGTCTACCGGAAGCAGATCCGCCCCGTGATCCAAACTGGAGCCGTGGTCATGGACGGCATCTTCAGCCGGATTCCGGAGCCGTAGCCACGCAGATAGACACGCAGACGAAACAGGTGAGGCACCTACCACGACTGGTAGGTGCCTCACCTGCTACTGCACTGTCGGGGTGGCGGGATTTGAACCCACGGCCTCTTCGTCCCGAACGAAGCGCGCTGCCAAGCTGCGCTACACCCCGGTGTCGCTGCTTGTCGCGGCGACGTCGTTTACTTTAGCCCACTGGTGGCCGGAGACGAAATCCGGTTTTGCGGGGGCGGCGGACGGGGTTCGGGCGGGTGTGGTCGAGGGCGACCAGGAGGACGGCGAGGGTGTAGGAGGAGAGGCCGAGGAGGAGGGCGTTGGCGAGGGTGTGCTTGTAGCCGTCCTGGTCGGCGTCGAGGAAGGGGTAGAGGTAGCGGGCCGGGGTGCCGGGGAGGAGCAGTTCGGCTCGGGTGAGGGAGAAGGCCAGGTAGGCCAGGGGGTAGAGCATCCAGGTGGTGGCCTGGCGCAGGTTCAGGCGGCCGGGGGCGGTGAGCAGGAGCCAGTCCAGGAGGGCTCCTAGGGGGATGGCCGTGTGGAGGAGCTGAAGGGCGGTCCACTGGCCGTGCCAGCGTGCTGGGGGTGTGGTCGCGTCCGTCATCGAGAACGGGGGCGTCGTGTGGGGGAGGAGCAGGTGGTACACCGCCGCCGCGATCAGGGCGTACAGCAGCACCGCGCCGGTCAGGGCCGACGGCAGGGGGCGGCGGGCCGTTCCGGCGCGGTGGGCCGAGGCGGCGAAGGTCAGGGCCAGCAGGGCGTTGCTCTGGACGCTGAAGTAGCTCAGGGTCCGGGCCGGGCTGCCCAGCAGTAGCTCGAGCGCGACGCCTGCCGTCGCGAGTACGGCGATCAGCAGGCGGAAGACCGCGGTCAGGGGGCGCTGTACGGGCGGCACCACCGCCGCGGCCGGGACCGGGGAGAGCGGCAGGGCGGGGGAGCCGGGCACCGGGGGGAGGTCGGGGATGTCCCTGGGTATGGGAGGTGTCCGGGGTACCCGAGGTGACGGCGGTGTCGGGGGCGTCGGGGCGGTCATCCCCTCACGCTAGGCAGAGCGGGCAAAAGGGGCGATCCGGTGGACCCGGGTGGGTTACCCCCACCCTTTTGCATCCGGGTCGCGTCTGTCTCCTACTCCTTCGCCACCAGCGTCAGCAGCGACGCCTCCGGCGGGCACGCGAACCGTACCGGCGTGTAGCGGTTCGTGCCGCAGCCCGCCGAGACGTGGAGGTAGGCCGTACGGCCCTCCGCCGTGTGCGTGGACAGGCCCTTCACGCGGTCCGTGTCGATGTCGCAGTTGGTGACCAGGGCGCCGTAGAAGGGGATGCAGAGCTGGCCGCCGTGGGTGTGGCCGGCCAGGAGCAGGGGGTAGCCGTCGGCCGTGTACGCGTCCAGTACGCGCAGGTACGGGGCGTGCACCACGCCCATCGAGAAGTCGGCCGAGGCGGAGGGGCCGCCGGCGACCCGGGCGTAGCGGTCGCGCTTGATGTGCGGGTCGTCCAGGCCGGTGAGCTCCACCGAGATGCCCTCGATCTTGAGCTCGCCCCGGGTGTTGGTCAGATTCAGCCAGCCCGCCCCGTCGAAGCCGTCCCGGAGGTCCTCCCACGGGTTGTGGATGGCGCCCACGGCCGGCGGGTTGCCGTTCAGGCCGTGCCGACCGCTGGCCTTCTCCAGCAGGTAGCGGGCGGGGTTGCGGAGCTTGGGGCCGTAGTAGTCGTTGGAGCCGAAGACGTACGCGCCCGGGAACTCCATCAGCGGGCCGAGCGCGTCCAGCACCTCCGGCACGCCCTCCGGGTCGGAGAGGTTGTCGCCCGTGTTGATCACGAAGTCGGGGCGCAGGCCCGCCAGCGAGCGCAGCCAGCGCTGCTTCTTGCGCTGGTCGCGGACCATGTGGATGTCGGAGACCTGGAGCACCCGCAGCGGGCGCATGCCCGGGGGCAGGACGGGCACCGTCACCCGGCGGAGGCGGAAGGAACGGGCCTCGAAGCCCGCCGCATACACCAGACCGGCGGCGCCGGCCGCCACGACTCCCAGGGGTACTCCGTATCGCGCGCGCATGCCTCCATCGTCTCAGACCCTGACGGGGCGTCGAGACAGGCGTCGAGACGGGCCGCCCCGTGGGGCCGCCCCACGGCCCCCGGCGGAGTCCCGTAAATCAGCGGGCGTTCGCGTCACCGCACCTGCGACAATCGAGCCATGACCACCACGCTCAAGTCGAAGCTTCACGACGACCTCAACGCCGCGATCAAGGAGCGTGACGAGCTCCGCTCCTCGACGCTCCGGCTGACGCTCGCCGCGATCACCAAGGAGGAGGTCGCGGGCAAGACGAAGCGCGAGCTCTCCGACGACGAGGTCCAGAAGGTGATCACCAAGGAGGCCAAGAAGCGCCGCGAGGCGGCCGAGGCCTTCGCGCAGGGTGGTCGCGCCGAGCAGGCCGAGCGGGAGAAGGCGGAGGGCGAGGTGCTCGCCGCGTACCTGCCCAAGCAGCTGTCCGACGAGGAGCTGGACGCGATCGTGGCGCAGGCCGTCGGGGAGGCCAGGGCCGCCGGTGCCGAGGGGCCGCGGGCCATGGGCGCCGTGATGAAGATCGTGAACCCGAAGGTGGCCGGCCAGGCCGAGGGCGGCCGGGTCGCCGCCGCGGTCAAGAAGCTGCTGGCGGGCTGACCGCCACCGCGTACGACGGCGGGGCCGCACCCTCGGTCGGAGGGTGCGGCCCCGCCGCGTCGCCCGGTGGGATCAGCGCTGCCCGCCGCTCCCGTTCCCCCTGCTCCCCCCGTTGCCCTGCCCCTGGATGAAGCCCTCCGGGAAGGAGAAGGTGGGTGTCGGGGAGCCGTTGTTGTCGCCGGTCGTACCGCCGTCCGTCAGGCCGCCGATGAGCCCGCCGATGACACCACCGGTGTTGTCGCCGTTACCGTCGCCGTTCCCGTTCCCGTGCCCCTTGCCCTTGCCGTCGCCCTTGTCCTTGTTGTCGTCCGGGATGTCGACGAGGTTGAAGTCGGGGGCTTCCTTGCCGACCAGAGCACCGGCCATGGCGTCGCGCCAGATCGGGCCGGGGACCTGGCCACCGTAGACGAGGTCGTTGTAGTGGCCGCCGATGGTGATGTTGACCATCTTCACGTTCTGCTTGGCGCTGCCGACCCAGACCGCACCGGACAGGTTGGGCGTGTAGCCGACGAACCAGGCGTTCTTCCGCTCGTCCGTCGTACCCGTCTTGCCCGCGCTCTCGCGGTCGCTGAGTCCGGCCTGCTGACCCGTACCGGAGTCGATCACGCCGCGCAGCAGGGTGTTGACCGTGTCGGCGGTCTTCTCGCTCATCGCGCGCGAGCACGTCGACTTCGGCACCTCGAGCGACTTCTGCTCGTCACCGATCTTCTGGGTGATCGACTCGATGGCGACCGGCGTGCAGTACATGCCCCGGGCGGCGAAGGTGGCGTACGCGTCGGCCATCGTCAGCGGGGAGAGACCGATCGCGCCGAGTGCGATGGAGGGGTTCTCGGGGAGCTTGTCGCCGTTGCCCTGCACCACGTGCAGGGCGTCGGTCATCTTCACCACCGGGCACAGGCCGATGTCGGAGATGAGCTGCACGAAGTAGGTGTTGACGGACTTGGCCATCGCCTCCTTCATGCGGTACGGGCCCTTCTCGGACTCGCTCTCGTTCTCCACCGTGTACGAGCGGTCGTTGACCCACGGCTTGCTGCTACAGGTCTGCACCGGGCTCGGGTAGTTCATCTTGTACGGCGACGAGTACGCCTGCGTCGCGGGCTTGCCGCCCTCGACGGCGGCCGCGGCCACGAACGGCTTGAAGGTCGAACCGGTCGGGAAGCCGAAGTTCGAGCCGCCCATGTCATGGTTGACGGAGTAGTTGTACTCGGTCTCGTTCTTGCCGTAGCCGTACGGCTTCGACTGGCCCATCGCCAGGATCTTGCCGGTGCCGGGCTCCACCAGGGTGGAGGCCGCGGCGACCCGGTCGGACTTGTAGACGTGCTCCTTGAGGGAGGCCTGCACCGACTCCTGGGCCTGCGGCTCGAGCGTCGTACGGATCGTCAGGCCGCCCTTGTTCCACAGCTTGGCGCGCGCCTCGCGGGTCTTGCCGAAGGCCGGGTCGGTGAGGAAGACGTTCTCGACGTACTTGCAGAAGAACGCCGCCCCCTTGGAGGCGGTGATGCAGCCGTTCTTCGGCCGCCTGACGTGCAGTCCGAGCGGGGCCTTCTTGGCCTTGTCCGCCTCCGCGCCGGAGATGTCGCCGACCTGAGCCATACGGGTGAGTACGGTGTTGCGCCGCTTGGTGGCCTCGGCCTCGTCGTTGACCGGGTCGTACCGGCTCGGGGACTGCACGATGCCGGCCAGCAGCGCCGACTCCTGGAGATTCAGGTCCTTGGCGTGCTTGGAGAAGTAACGCTGCGCGGCCGCCTCGATGCCGTAGGCCTGCTCGCCGAAGAAGGTGATGTTCAGGTAGTTCTCGAGGATCTTCTTCTTGCCCAGCTTGTCCTCGAGCTGGATCGCGTACTTCAGCTCGCGGATCTTGCGGCCCAGCGTCTGCTGGGTGGCCTGCGCGACCTTCGTCGGGTCGTCGCCGGCCTCCTCGATGAAGTAGTTCTTCACCAGCTGCTGAGTGAGCGTGGAGGCGCCCTGGGCGACCCCGCCGCTCTGCGCGTTCTTGTTCAGGGCGCGCAGGACGCCCTTCAGGTCGATCGCGCCGTGCTGGTAGAAGCGGGAGTCCTCGATCGCGACGATCGCCTTCTGCATGTACGGCGAGATGTCCTTGAGGTCCACCACCGTACGGTCCCGCGAGTACACGGAGGCGATCTTGTGGCCCGCGCTGTCCAGGATCGCGGTGCGCTGACTGAGCTGTGGGCTCTTGAGGTTGGTGGGGATCTCGTCGAAGCCCTGCACCGTACCCTTGGCCGCGAGACCGAGCGCGCCGGCCGCGGGCAGCGCGATGCCGGCCATCACCGCTCCCGCGAGCACACTGACACCGAGGAACTTGGCGGCCTGCTGTGTGGCCGACAGACCACCGCCCGAGCGCTTCTTTGGCATGAGGGCAGCCTACGTTCTCATTCGCCGGACACGCGTTAAGGCCTTGGCCTAAGCTGCTATCAACTGTCACAGCAGTGCGGCCACGTATCAATACGTCCTGCGACCCCGAATCGTTCCGGATGTAGCCGACTTTTTTGTGGGCGGCGTGTCCGAATCCGCCTCGTGTGTCACCTGGCGCCCGTTGTGACACACCACAGCTGTACCGGTTTGCCGGGATGGTCACGCATGTCGCCAGCTCACTCCCGCGGGTGATCTGCCGCTTACCCATAGTCCGTTCGGGCCATTCAAGATTGGGCCCGAAGGGGGTGTTGCGCTGTGCCCACCTTCCGTAACGTCCTCAACTGGCGGCGGTGAATATGCCGCTGCCGCCGTGGGGGAGCCTCGATTCGGGAGAGGACGGCGCCGGTATGGGCTGGGTAATCGACTGGAGTGCGCAGGCTGCCTGCCGCACTACCGATCCGGATGAACTGTTCGTTCAGGGAGCAGCGCAGAACAGGGCCAAGGCGGTGTGCACCGGATGCCCGGTACGCACCGAATGCCTGGCCGACGCGCTGGACAACCGCGTCGAGTTCGGCGTGTGGGGAGGCATGACGGAGCGCGAGCGCCGCGCACTGCTGCGCAGGCGACCCACCGTGACCTCCTGGCGCAGGCTCCTGGAGACCGCGCGCTCGGAGTACGAGCGGGGAACCGGAATCGTGCCCCTTGACGACGACGAGGTGTACGAGAACTACGCGGCCGTCAGCTGACCGCGGAGGTGAGCTGACCGCCGAGGCGAGCTGACCGCAGGGCCTAGGAAAGCTCGGGCCGGCCGGCAGCGAGCCGGTCGCCGATGTTCCGCAGACCCGTGAGGTCGTGCACATCGCCGGGCAGCGCGGCCACTTCCACCACCGCCACCTCGGGGTGGAGCGCGGTGAAGCGGTCACGTGTGCGCTGCTCGCGGGAGAGCAGCCGCATGCGCTCGGCGTGCAGCCTCAGCAGGCCCGCGGCGAGCCGGTCGACGGAGGGCTCCGCCGTGGGGGATTCCGCCGTGGAGGTGCCCGCCGTGGAGGTGTCTGCCGTGGGAGATTCGGGCGCGGTCGGCTCCGACGCGGAAGATTCTGAACTGCCGTACATGTCGGGAGAGTTACGAAGTCCAGCTTTCCCGTCCCCCTGATCCACAATGCGGGGCTCTTCAAGATTTTCCGCGGCGGCGAGCGCACGCTCGGCCGACAACCGGTCGGCGCCGCTGCCGTGGACCCGGTTGAGCACCAGCCCGACCAGCGGCATGTCCTCCGCGGCCAGCCGCTCGACGAAGTACGCGGCCTCGCGCAGCGCGTCCCGCTCCGGGGCCGCCACCACCAGGAACGCCGTGCCGGGCGCCTGAAGCAGCTTGTACGTGGCGTCCGCGCGCGTACGGAAGCCACCGAAGGTGGTGTCCATCGCCGCCACGAACGTCTGGACGTCCTTCAGCAGCTGACCGCCCAGCAGCTTGCCCAGCGTGCCGGTCATCATCGACATGCCGACGTTGAGGAAGGCCATCCCCGCGCGCCCGCCCAGCTTCGCGGGGGCCGTCAGCAGCCGGATCAGCCGGCCGTCCAGGAAGGAGCCCAGCCGCTTCGGGGCGTCCAGGAAGTCCAGGGCGGAGCGCGACGGCGGCGTGTCGACGATGATGAGGTCCCACTCGTCCTTCGCCCGCAGTTGCCCCAGCTTCTCCATCGCCATGTACTCCTGCGTGCCCGCGAAGCCCGCCGAGAGCGACTGGTAGAAGGGGTTGGACAGGATCGCGGCCGCCCGCTGGGGGTCGGCGTGCGCCTCGACGACCTCGTCGAAAGTGCGCTTCATGTCGAGCATCATGGCGTGCAGTTCGCCGTCGTTCTCGGTGCCCTTCACCCGGCGCGGCACGTTGTCCAGCGAGTCGATGCCCATGGACTGGGCCAGCCTGCGCGCCGGGTCGATGGTGAGGACGACCACCTTGCGGCCCCGCTCGGCGGCCCTGAGCCCGAGCGCCGCCGCGGTCGTGGTCTTGCCCACCCCGCCCGAGCCGCAGCACACCACGATCCGGGTCTCGGGGTCGTCGAGCAGCGGATCGACGTCGAGCACGCGCGTGGGAGAGAGCCGGTGGCGTGCGGTGTCCTGCGCCTGGGTCGGGTCCGGAGTCATGACATCCCCTGATTCCGCAGCTCGTGGGCGAGTTGGTACAGGCCCGCCAGGTCCATGCCCTCGGCGAGCAGCGGCAGCTCGTGCAGCGGCAGGCCCAGCTCGCCGAGGACCGCGCGCTGCTCCTGCTCCAGCGCGTACCGCTCGGCGTACTCCTCGGCCTGCTCCAGCAGCGGATCCACCAGCCGCTCGGCGTTCCCGCCCCGGCGCGCCCCGCCCAGCCCGGCGGCGGACAGCGACCGGGCGACGGCGGTGTGCTCCACGGTCCGTACGAGTTCCACGTCGTCCGCGTCCAGCACCTCGGGCCGGACCATGTTCACCACGACCCGGCCCACCGGCAGCCGGGCCGCGCGCAGTTCCGCGATCCCGTCCGCGGTCTCCTGCACGGGCATCTCCTCGAGGAGCGTCACCAGGTGAACGGCCGTCTCGGGCGACTTCAGCACACGCATCACGGCCTGGGCCTGATTGTGTATCGGGCCGATCTTGGCGAGCCCGGCGACCTCGTCGTTGACGTTGAGGAAGCGGGTGATGCGCCCGGTCGGCGGCGCGTCCATGACCACGTAGTCGTACGCGAACCGTCCGCTTCTGTCCTTGCGCCGGACCGCCTCGCACGCCTTGCCGGTGAGCAGGACGTCCCGCACGCCCGGCGCGACGGTGGTGGCGAAGTCGATGGCGCCGAGTTTCTTGAGGGCCCTGCCCGCGCTGCCGAGCTTGTAGAACATCTGGAGGTACTCCAGAAGGGCCAGTTCGGGGTCTATGGCGAGGGCGAACACCTCCCCGCCCCCGGGCGCGACCGCGATCTTCCGTTCCTCGTAGGGCAGCGCCTCCGTCTCGAAGAGCTGTGCGATGCCCTGCCGACCCTCGACCTCGACGAGAAGCGTCCGCTTCCCCTCCGTGGCCAGGGCCAGCGCGAGTGCGGCGGCGACCGTCGTCTTTCCGGTCCCGCCCTTGCCGCTGACGACCTGGAGCCTGCTCACGTCTTCGAGCCTAACCAGTCCGCCCGCGGGCTACGCGGGAGGCTGTGGATAACAGGGGCTACAGTCGGCCACATGACCAAGTGGGAATACGCAACCGTGCCTCTGCTCGTCCATGCCACGAAGCAGATTCTGGACACCTGGGGCGAGGACGGCTGGGAGCTCGTCCAGGTCGTGCCCGGGCCGAACAACCCCGAACAGCTCGTGGCCTACCTGAAGCGGGAGAAGCAGTAATGGGCGCCGTCGAGGAGCGGCTGGCCGAACTCGGTCTGACCCTGCCGGAGGTCGTGCCGCCGCTGGCCGCCTACCAGCCCGCCGTGCAGTCCGGCCCCTACGTCTACACCTCCGGCCAGCTGCCGATGGTGGAGGGCAAGCTTCCGGTCACCGGCAAGGTGGGCCTTGAGGTCACCGCGGAGGAGGCCAAGGAGCTGGCCCGCACCTGCGCGCTGAACGCGCTGGCCGCCGTGAAGTCCGTCGCCGGCGACCTGGACCGCATCGCGCGCGTGGTGAAGGTCGTGGGCTTCGTCGCCTCGGCAGCCGACTTCACCGGCCAGCCGGGTGTCGTCAACGGCGCCAGCGAGCTGCTCGGCGAGGTCCTCGGCGACAGGGGCGTGCACGCGCGCAGCGCGGTCGGCGTCGCCGTGCTGCCGCTGGACGCGCCGGTGGAGGTCGAGGTCCAGGTGGAGCTCGTCCCGTAACACTCCGGGATATGCCCTGGTCCCGGGCGCCTCTCGAACATTCGCGCACCACGGGATAGCCTCCGGCCATGGCGAATGGGCAGTGGTATCCCCCGGAGTGGCCCGAACGCATCCGTGCGCATGCGGAGGGCACGCTCACGCCGGTGCTTCCCCGGCGAGCGGCCACGGTGATGCTCCTCAAGGACGCCGGCACCGGCCCTATCGTCCACATGCTGCGCAGACGCGCCTCCATGGCCTTCGCCGGAGGCGCGTACGCGTATCCCGGCGGCGGGGTCGACCCGCGCGACGACGACCGCGACATCCGCTGGGCGGGTCCCACGCGCGCGTGGTGGGCCGACCGGCTCGGCGTCGACGGGGCCGGTGCCCAGGCGATCGTCTGCGCGGCCGTGCGGGAGACGTACGAGGAGGCGGGCGTTCTGCTCGCCGGTCCCACGCCCGGGTCGGTCGTCGGCGACACCACCGGCGCCGACTGGGAGACGGACCGCGCCGCCCTGGTCGCCCGGGAGCTGTCCTTCGCGGAGTTCCTGGACCGCCGCGGCCTGGTGCTGCGCTCCGACCTGCTGGGCGCCTGGGCCCGGTGGATCACCCCCGAGTTCGAGAGCCGCCGCTACGACACCTGGTTCTTCGTGGCCGCCCTGCCCGAGGGCCAGCGCACCCGCAACGCCTCCACGGAGGCCGACCGCACGGTGTGGATCCGGCCGCGGGACGCGGCGGCCCGGTATGACAAGGGTGAGCTGCTGATGATGCCGCCCACCATCGCCACCCTGCGCGAGCTGTCCCCGTACGGCACCGCCGCCGCGGCCCTCGCCGCCGCGCCCGCGCGCGACCTGACCCCGGTTCTGGCCCGGGCCCGCCTGGTGGACGGCGAGATCGTCCTGTCCTGGCCCGGCCACGACGAGTTCACCAAGCACATCCCGACACTCCCGACGCCCGGTGGAGGCCCCGCATGACGGACGCAGCAGCCCTGCCCGGCCAGCCCCGCGGCGGAGCTCTGGCCGGGCCCGCCACGGAGCGGGCCGTCAACGTCCTCGCGCCCAACGCCTCCGCTATGACCCTGGACGGCACGAACACCTGGATCGTCTCCGAGCCCGGCTCCGAGCTCGCCGCGGTCGTCGACCCGGGCCCCCTGGACGACGGCCATCTGCGCGCGGTCGTCGACGCGGCCGAGAAGGCCGGCAAACGCGTCGCCCTCACCCTGCTCACCCACGGCCACCCCGACCACGCCGAGGGCGCGGGGCGCTTCGCCGAACTCACCGGCACGCGCGTGCGTGCCCTGGACCCGGCGCTGCGGCTCGGCGACGAGGGCCTGGCCGCCGGTGACGTGATCACGGTCGGCGACCTGGAGCTGAGGGTCGTACCGACCCCGGGGCACACCGCGGACTCCCTGTGCTTCCACCTCCCGGCCGACCGTGCCGTCCTCACCGGCGACACGATCCTCGGACGCGGCACGACCGTCGTGGCGCATCCCGACGGCCGTCTGGGCGACTATCTGGACTCGCTGCGGCGCCTGAGGTCCCTGACGGTCGACGACGGCGTCCACACGGTCCTCCCCGGTCACGGCCCGGTGCTGGAGGACGCCCAGGGCGCCGTGGAGTTCTACCTCGCCCACCGCGCCCACCGCCTCGCCCAGGTGGAGACGGCCGTCGAGGACGGCTACCGCACCCCCGGCCAGGTCGTCGCCCACGTCTACGCCGACGTGGACCGCACCCTGTGGCCGGCGGCGGAGCTGTCGGTGCGGGCCCAGCTGGACTACCTGAGCGAGCACGGCCTCATCTAGGGCCCGTTAGGGCCCGTCCTCGGGGCGCGGGGCCTTCACCCCGTGCACGCGCGCGTACTCCTCGGCCAGCCAGGGCCCCAGGTCGTCGACGTACGACCGCAGGACGTCCGGACCGCCGACCGGCTCGTAGCCGTACTCCGCGGCCGTGCGCAGCTGTCCGGCGCGCGGCGGGTAGTAGGCGCCGAACACCTCGGCCATCTCGCGCAGATCGCTGGTCCAGCCGTTCCAGCGGGGCATCACCAGGGTGAAGCCGGTGCGCACGAGATGCCGGGACATGAAGCGGACCAGGGGCCGCCGGGCCTCGCTGTCGGCCGCGCCCGCGATCCGCTCGCGCCAGCGCGGCAGCAACCGGGCCAGGTCGCCGTTGGTCTCGCGGGCCAGCAGCGCGTCGGGCCGGTAGCGGGGCAGGTGCTCGGCGAGGTCGTCACCGAGCAGCGGGGTGCACAGGCAGGCGACGAACCACCCCAGGTCGTACCTCTCCAGGCCGCTGAGCAGCCGGGCCCGGCCGTACAGCAGCGTCCCCGCGCCGTCGATCTGCGGGAACTCCTTGTCGAGCGCCTCACCGAGTGCGCGTGCCGCCTGCCGGTCCGCGTCGGTCGGCTCCTCACGCAGGGCGAGCAGCAGATCGAGATCGCTGCGCCCCACGCGCGCGGTGCCGCGCGGAATCGACCCGTAGAGGTACGCGCTGTGCAGGCGGGCACCGAAGGCGTCCGGGAGCCGCTCGCGGGCGGCTGCCACGACGGGGCGGAAGGCGTGCGGGACTCGGGCGAGGGAGCCCTCGCGCGCGATGTGGCCCCGGTCGTCGAGACCCTTCGGGGGAACCGTTTCGGCCATGCGCTCACTGTGCCCGGCGAACGCGCGCCGGGCAGCCCATTTTCCGCGCGGGCCGGAAGCGCCCTGCGGCTACGGCGAGAGCCCTGCGGCTACGGCGAGAGCCCTGCGGCTACGGCGAGAGCCCTGCGGCTACGGCGAGAGCCCTGCGGCTAACGCAAGCGCCCTGCGGCTAACGCGAGCGCTTCGCGAGCCGCTCCACGTCGAGAAGGATCACCGCACGCGCCTCCAGGCGCAGCCATCCCCGCTGGGCGAAGTCCGCCAGCGCCTTGTTCACGGTCTCGCGCGAGGCGCCGACGAGCTGGGCCAGCTCCTCCTGCGTGAGGTCGTGGACGACGTGGATGCCTTCCTCCGACTGCACGCCGAAGCGGCGGGAGAGGTCCAGCAGGGCGCGGGCGACGCGCCCGGGGACGTCGGAGAAGACCAGGTCGGACATAGCGTCGTTGGTCTTGCGCAGGCGGCGCGCGACGGCGCGCAGCAGGGCGCCGGCCACCTCGGGACGCACGTTCAGCCAGGGCTGGAGGTCGCCGTGGCCGAGACCCAGCAGCTTGACCTCGGTCAGCGCGGTCGCGGTCGCCGTGCGCGGGCCCGGGTCGAACAGCGACAGCTCGCCGATGAGCTCGCCGGGACCGACGACCGCCAGCATGTTCTCGCGGCCGTCGGGGGAGGTCCGGTGGAGCTTGACCTTGCCCTCGGTGACGACGTACAGCCGGTCACCGGGGTCGCCCTCGTGGAACAGTGAGTCACCGCGCGCGAGGGTCACCTCACTCATGGAGGCGCGGAGCTCCGCGGCCTGCTCGTCGTCGAGCGCCGCGAAGAGCGGGTTGCGCCGCAGAACGTCGTCCACGAGTTATCTCCCTTGTCGACCTGCTCAGGGGATCTTGCTCCCCCATGTGCCAGGGGACCGTGTTCCCCATTTTGCCGGACGATCCAAACAGTGTGATCTGTCACAAGGATGCCGCACAGGTGTCCCGAGGTAAGCGGGCGGGGTCCAATCGGGGGCCGATCTTCCGGGTCCGGGGCGGATGTCGGTGCCGGGCTTTAGGCTGGCCGGGTGTCCAAATCGCCGGTGAGAGCACAGGCCAAGGGGGCTGGGCGGGTGGTTGTACGTCGTGATTCCGCTGTGGGCGAACAGAATCCCAGCCGCGGTAATAAAACAGTCAAAACAGCTAAAAAGGTACCCGCGACCGAGACGCGCACCGCTCTCGTCCGCAGGGCCCGGCGCATCAATCGCGAACTTGCCGAGGTCTACCCGTACGCCCATCCGGAGCTCGACTTCGAGAACCCCTTCCAGCTCCTGGTCGCCACGGTCCTGTCCGCCCAGACCACCGACCTGCGGGTCAACCAGACCACGCCCGCGCTGTTCGCCAAGTACCCCACTCCCGAGGACCTGGCCGGCGCGAACCCGGAGGTGGTCGAGGAGATCCTCCGCCCGTGCGGTTTCTTCCGGGCCAAGACCAAGTCGGTCATAGGGCTGTCCAAGGCCCTGACCGAGCAGTTCGGCGGCGAGGTCCCCGGGAAGCTGGAGGATCTGGTCAAGCTGCCCGGCGTCGGCCGCAAGACCGCCTTCGTCGTCCTCGGCAACGCCTTCGGGCGGCCCGGCATCACCGTGGACACGCACTTCCAGCGGCTGGTGCGGCGCTGGAAGTGGACCGAGGCGAGCGACCCGGACAAGATCGAGGCCGAGGTCGGCGCGCTCTTCCCCAAGAGCGACTGGACGGACCTCTCGCACCACGTGATCTGGCACGGCCGCCGCATCTGCCACGCCCGCAAGCCCGCCTGCGGCGCCTGCCCCATCGCCCCGCTCTGCCCGGCGTACGGCGAGGGGGAGACCGACCCGGAGAAGGCCAAGAAGCTCCTGAAGTACGAGAAGGGCGGCTTCCCCGGCCAGCGCCTGAAGCCCCCGCAGGCCTACCTCGACGCGGGCGGCCGCCCGGCGCCGCCGCTGGGGGCCGTATGACGGAACGATCTCGAGGCACCCGGGCGTTGAAGACGGCAGAACGGGGGTGGCGATGACGCAGGCGAGCAATACCCAGGGCGGTGCGGTGACGCTCAGCAAGGTGGACCTGCCGGCCTGGCTCGACCCGGTGGTGCGGGCCGCGGAGACGGTCAAGCCGCTACAGCTCAGCCGCTTCCTGCCGCCCGAGAACGGCGCGGGCCGCCAGTCCGCGGTGCTGATCCTGTTCGGCGACGGCGATGGCGACGGCGACGGCGGCAACGGCGGCAACGGCGAGCGCGGTCCCGAGCTGCTGCTGATGGAGCGCGCGAGCTCGCTGCGCTCCCACGCCGGGCAGCCCTCCTTCCCCGGCGGCGCCCTCGACCCCGGGGACGGCGACCCGAAGGGCGACGGACCGCTGCGGGCCGCACTCCGCGAGGCCGAGGAGGAGACCGGTCTCGACCCGTCAGGGGTGCAGCTCTTCGGCGTGCTGCCCAAGCTGTACATCCCGGTCAGCGGCTTCGTCGTCACCCCGGTGCTCGGCTGGTGGCGCGAGCCCAGCCCGGTGGGCGTTGTCGACCCGAACGAGACCGCCCGGGTCTTCACGGTCCCCGTGGCGGATCTCACGGACCCCGCCAACCGCGCCACAGCCGTCCACCCCAGCGGTCACCGAGGTCCGGCATTCCTGGTCGAATCGGCACTCGTCTGGGGATTCACGGCCGGGATCATCGACCGCCTGCTGCACTACGCGGGCTGGGAGCGCCCGTGGGACCGGGAGAAGCAGGTCCCGCTCGACTGGCGGTCATGACAGGGTGATCCCCGTGAATGTGCTGGACATCCTGTTGCTGGTCGCCGCCGTGTGGTTCGCGATCGTCGGCTACCGCCAGGGCTTCGTCGTCGGCATCCTGTCGGTGATCGGCTTCCTCGGCGGCGGTCTCGTCGCCGTCTACACGCTGCCGGTCGTCTGGGACGCCATGACCGACAACGCGCAGGTCAGCACGACCGCCGCCGTCGTCGCCGTGGTGGTCGTGATCGTCTGCGCCTCCATCGGCCAGGCCCTGACCACCCACCTCGGCAACAAACTGCGCCGGTACATCACCTGGTCCCCCGCCCGCGCCCTGGACGCCACCGGCGGGGCCCTGGTCAACGTGGTCGCGATGCTCCTCGTGGCGTGGCTGATCGGTTCCGCCCTCGCGGGCACCACGCTGCCGACGCTGGGCAAGGAGGTCCGCAACTCCAAGGTGCTCCTCGGGGTCTCCCAGGCGCTGCCCGCCCAGGCGAACACCTGGTTCGCGGACTTCTCCTCCGTCCTCGCGCAGAACGGCTTCCCGCAGGTCTTCAGCCCCTTCGCCAACGAGCCGATCACCGACGTACAGCCCCCCGACCCGGCCCTGGCGGGCAGCGCGGTCGCCGCGCACGCCCAGCGGTCCGTCGTCAAGGTCATGGGCACCGCCCAGAGCTGCGGCAAGGTCCTGGAGGGCAGCGGCTTCGTCTTCGCCGACCGCCGCGTGATGACCAACGCGCACGTGGTCGGCGGCGTGGACGAGCCGACCGTGCAGATAGGCGGAGAGGGCCGCAAGTACGACGCGAAGGTCGTCCTCTACGACTGGCACCGCGACATCGCCGTCCTCGACGTCCCCGACCTGAAGGCACGC
The DNA here is from genome assembly GCF_053611185.1 of Streptomyces sp. NPDC054834. NCBI lineage: Bacteria > Bacillati > Actinomycetota > Actinomycetes > Kitasatosporales > Streptomycetaceae > Streptomyces > Streptomyces sp. NPDC054834. The sequence goes on from NZ_JBSGZV010000012.1 coordinate 114,681, forward strand.
CCCCTCAGCTTCTCCGCGAAGGACGCGGCGAGCGACGACGGCGCGATCGTCGCGGGCTTCCCGCAGAACGGGTCGTACGACGTCCGCGCCGCGCGTGTACGCGGACGCATCACCGCCAACGGCCCGGACATCTACCACCGCGGCACCGTCCGCCGTGACGTCTACTCGCTCTACGCGACCGTCCGCCAGGGCAACTCCGGGGGCCCGCTGCTCACGCCCAAGGGCAAGGTGTACGGCGTGGTCTTCGCGAAGTCCCTCGACGACGCCGAGACCGGTTACGCGCTCACCGCGGACGAGATCCAGCAGGACATCGACCAGGGACGTTCCGCGAACCAGCAGGTGGGCACCGACAGCTGCGCTCTCTAGGGCGACGGTCGCCGACGAGGCTCAGCCGCGGCGGGGCCCGGCCGTGGTCGGTCGCGTGGGGCTCAGCCGCGGGGATGACGCAGGCGTACCGAGACCCAGCGGGCCCGGCGGCGCAGGATGCGCGGGATTCCCACCCGGAGGTCCGTGCCCTGCATCTGCGGAGCGCCTCCCCGGTGCGAGCTCAGGCCGGTGGCCGAGCGTCGGTTACGGGGTGCGTCACTGTAGTCGTGCGTCCAGCCCATACCCGGACGTGTGCCCCTGCCCCAAGGTCGATAACCGCCTCGGAGCCCCTCAATTGGCCTATGCGCTGGGCATGTGGCCGTTCGTGGAACAGGTGTTCAGGTTCGGATACCGGGCGCATTGGCGCGGTCACCGATCCGGTCCGGGTCTTTTCGGCCGACCGGGCCGGATCCGGGGCACGCGCGCGTCAGCGGTCGGGCTCCGGATCCTTCAGCCAGTTGATGAGCTCCGAGGAGAAGGCCACCGGGTCCTCTTCATGGGGGAAGTGCCCGAGCCCGTCGAACAGCCGCCAGCGGTACGGGGCTTCGACGTACTCGCCCGAACCGGCCGCGCTCCGCGTGCGCATGACGGGGTCGAGGGAGCCGTGCAGATGCAGCGTGGGCACGCGAACCGGCCGCTTCATGCGGCGGTTGAACTGGATACCGTCCGGGCGGGCCAGCGACCGGACCATCCAGCGGTACGGCTCGATCGAGCAGTGCGCGGTCGACGGGATGCACATGGCCCGGCGGTACGTCTCCACCGCCTCGTCGTCCGGCAGCCGCGGCCCGGACCAGTCCCGGATCAGCTCGCCCACCAGCGCCCCGTCGTCGGCGGTCAGCTGCCGCTCCGGGATCCACGGCCGTTGGAACCCCCAGATGTAGGAGCCGGCCACCGTCTGCCGGGCGTCCCGCAGCATCGCCGCGCGCCAGCGCCGCGGATGCGGCATGGACACCACCGCGAGCCGCCGCACCAGCTTGGGCCGCATCGTGGCGGCCGTCCACGCCAGGTAGCCGCCCAGGTCATGGCCGACCAGCGCGGCGTCCGGCTCGCCGAGGGAGCGCACCACGCCGGTGATGTCGAGGGCGAGGTTGGCCGGGTCGTACCCGCGCGGGGTGCGGTCGCTGCCGCCCACGCCCCGCAGGTCCATCGCGACGGCCCTGAAGCCCGCGTCGGCGAGCGCGACGAGTTGGTGCCGCCACGTCCACCAGAACTGCGGGAAGCCGTGCAGCAGCAGCACCAGCGGGCCGTCGCCCAGCTCCGCGATGTGGAAGCGGGCGCCGTTGGCGGCGACGTCCCGGTGCTTCACCTCCCGGCCGCCGGGAACGTCCAGCCGTGCGACCGAGAAAGGGTGTGCCGAAGCGGCGGGGTCCGTCATGACGACGAGCGTGCCACAGCCTCGATGGCCGCGGGGGACCGGTCCTCCAGGGCCGGCGCCTGGCGGGGGTGCGGCTTGGCCTTCTGGAGGACGCCCGCCGTCTCCTTCATGGACGCCGCGACCTTCTGCGGGCCCTTGTTTTTCTGCGCCTTCTTCGCGAAGAACATGCCGATCAGCGCGAGACCGCCGGCGACGAGGACGTTGGCCGCGAAGGACAGCAGGAAGCAGACCGCCAGGTTCCAGCCGCTCCAGGTCCGGATGCCGTACGCGAGGGCGAAGTTGAGCATCGGCAGGGAGAACAGCAGCACCGCGCCGGCCACCGTGAAGGCGCCGCCGCTGGTCGCGCCGCGCTTGACGTCCTGTTTCAGCTGGGCCTTGGCCAGTGCGATCTCGTCGTGCACCAGCGCCGACATTTCGGTCGTCGCCGAGGCGAACAGCTGGCCGATGCTGCGTTCGGCGCCGACCGGGCTGCCGTCGGGTGCGCTCATCGCGGTCTCCCTCTCCGTCTTTTCGTGCCGTCTCGTTTTGTACCGTCTCGTCAGATCATGCCGGACGGTCGCCTTCCTCGCCTGCCCTGTCCGGCACTTCGGCACTCGTGTGGCGTCCGGCGGCCGTCTCCGCGAGGTCCACGGCGAGACGCCGGTGCTCGGCGGCCTTGCGCTCCAGGAGCTCCGCCATGCGCAAGTGGTAGGCCGGGTTGTCCTGCTCGTAGATGTCCGGGATGCCGTCGAGGTCCTCGTCCCGCTCCTCCTCCTCGCACAACCTGCGGTACTTGGCGTTGCGCACCTTCAGCAGGGCCGTCGCGCAGACCGCCGCGATCAGCGACCCGGTCAGTACGGCGGCCTTCACCTCGTCGGTGAGGACCGCGTCGCCCTCGAAGGCGAGCTCGCCGATGAGCAGCGAGACCGTGAAGCCGATGCCGGCGAGCGTCGCCACGGCGAAGACGTCGGCCCATGCGAGGTCATCGCTGAGCGAGGCCCGGGTGAAGCGGGCGGTCAGCCACGTACCGCCGAAGACGCCGATCGTCTTGCCGACGACCAGCGCGAGCACCACGCCGAGCGTCTGCGGCTTGGTGAACACGTCCGCGAGCGCCCCGCCGGAGACCGCCACCCCGGCGCTGAACAGCGCGAACAGCGGCACGGCCAGCCCCGCCGACAGGGGGCGCACGAGATGCTCGATGTGCTCGCCGGGCGAGTGCTGCTCGCCCTCGCGGGTGGTGCAGCGCAGCATCAGTCCCATGGCGACGCCCGCGATGGTGGCGTGGACGCCGCTGTTGTACATCAGCGCCCAGATGACCAGCGCGAGCGGCACGTACACGTACCAGCCGCGTATGCCCACGCGCAGCAGCAGCCAGAAAGCGACGAGCCCGGCGACCGCGCCGGCGAGCGCGGCGAAGTCGATGTGCTCGGTGAAGAAGACCGCGATGATCAGGATCGCGAACAGGTCGTCGACGACGGCCAGGGTGAGCAGGAAGGCACGCAGGGCGCTGGGCAGCGCCGTGCCGATGACCGCGAGCACGGCGAGCGCGAAGGCGATGTCGGTGGCGGTGGGCACCGCCCAGCCGGCGAGCGAGCCGCCGCCGGTGATGTTGGTGAGGGTGTAGACGAGCGCCGGTACGGCCATGCCGCACAGCGCGGCGACCACGGGCAGCGCGGCGGCCTTCGGGTCCCGGAGGTCACCGACGGCGAGCTCGCGCTTGAGCTCGATGCCGGCTACGAAGAAGAAGACCGCGAGCAGTCCGTCGGCCGCCCAGTGCGCCACGGAGAGGTTCAGACCGAGGGCTGCGGGGCCGAGGCGGTAGTGGCTGACGCTTTCGTAGCTGTGGTGCAGCGCCGGGACGTTCGCCCAGACCAGGGCCGCGACGGCGGCGACCAGCAGCAGCACACCGCCGACGGTCTCGGTGCGCAGGGCATCCGCGACGTAGGTCCGCTCGGGCAGGGACAGCCGTCCGAGGACCTTGCGGGGAGCGGTGGTGCGGGGCGCGGGCACGGGGTGACCTCCGGTCGGTGGGCAGGACGGAGCACATGCCGACCAGACTTCCCGGCGCACCTGATGTGGACGTTTTTTGCTTACGTTACCTAACGTGCGGTGACAGGGCACCCTGCGCACGGTGAAAGGGGCACCCGGCGTGCGACGCGCGGGTGCCCCTGAACAGCCCTGCTCAGTCCTGCTCAGTCCTCGCTGGGTGCCGCCGGCAGCTTCGCCTGGATGAGGTTCATGACCGTGGCGTCGGTCAGCGTGGTGACGTCACCGAGCTGGCGGTTCTCCGCGACGTCCCGCAGCAGACGCCGCATGATCTTGCCGGAGCGGGTCTTCGGCAGCTCCGCCACCGGCAGGATCCGCTTCGGCTTGGCGATCGGGCCGAGCGTGTTGCCGACGTGGTCGCGCAGCTCGCCGACGAGCTTGTCGTCCTCGGACGCCGTACCGCGCAGGATCACGAAGGCGACGATCGCCTGACCGGTGGTCTCGTCGGCGGCGCCGACGACGGCCGCCTCGGCGACGGACGGGTGGGAGACGAGGGCGGACTCGACCTCGGTGGTGGAGATGTTGTGCCCGGAGACGAGCATCACGTCGTCCACCCGGCCCAGCAGCCAGATGTCACCGTCGTCGTCCTTCTTCGCCCCGTCACCGGCGAAGTACTTGCCCTCGAACCGCGACCAGTACGTGTCGATGAACCGCTGGTCGTCGCCCCAGATGGTACGCAGCATCGACGGCCACGGCTCGGTGAGCACCAGGTAGCCACCGCCGCCGTTGGGCACCTCGCGCGCCTCGTCGTCGACGACCGTCGCGGAGATGCCGGGCAGCGGGGTCTGGGCGGAGCCGGGCTTGGCGGCGGTGACGCCCGGCAGCGGCGAGATCATCATCGCGCCGGTCTCGGTCTGCCACCAGGTGTCGACGACCGGCGTGCGGTCGGCGCCGATGTTCTTGCGGTACCAGATCCACGCCTCGGGGTTGATCGGCTCGCCGACCGAGCCGAGGACGCGGAGGGAGGAGAGGTCCGACTTCGCGGGGATGTCGTCTCCCCACTTCATGAACGTACGGATCGCGGTCGGCGCCGTGTACAGGATCGTCACCCCGTACTTCTGCACGATCTCCCAGAACCGGCCCTGGTGCGGGGTGTCCGGCGTGCCCTCGTACATCACCTGGGTCGCGCCGTTCGCCAGCGGCCCGTACACGATGTACGAGTGCCCGGTGACCCAGCCGACGTCGGCCGTGCACCAGTACACGTCCGTCTCCGGCTTGAGGTCGAACACCGCCCAGTGCGTGTACGCCGTCTGCGTCAGATAGCCGCCGGAGGTGTGCAGGATGCCCTTGGGCTTCCCCGTCGTACCCGAGGTGTAGAGGATGAACAGCGGGTGCTCCGCCTCGAACGCCTCCGGGGTGTGCTCGGCGGACTGCCGGTCGACGGCCTCGTGCCACCACACGTCCCGCTCGCCGTTCCAGGCGACCTCCTGGCCGGTGCGGCGGACCACGAGCACATGCTCGACGTTGTCGACCTTGGCGATCGCCTCGTCCACGGCCGGCTTGAGCGCGGACGGCTTGCCGCGCCGGTATCCGCCGTCGGCGGTGATGACGACCTTGGCGTCGGCGTCCTGGATGCGCGTCGCGAGCGCGTCCGCGGAGAAGCCACCGAAGACGACCGAGTGCGCGGCGCCGATCCGGGCCGAGGCCAGCATCGCGATCGCGGTCTCCGGGATCATCGGCATGTAGATCGCGACCCGGTCGCCCTTCTGAACCCCGAGCTCCAGCAGGGCGTTCGCCGCCTTGGACACCTCGTCCTTCAGCTCGGCGTAGGTGATCGCCCGGCTGTCGCCGGGCTCGCCCTCGAAGTGGATGGCGACCCGGTCGCCGTGCCCCGCCTCCACATGGCGGTCCACGCAGTTGTAGGCGACGTTGAGACTGCCGTCCTTGAACCACTTGGCGAACGGCGGGTTCGACCAGTCCAGCGTCTCGGTGGGCTCGGTGGCCCAGGTCAGCCGGCGTGCCTGCTCGGCCCAGAAGCCGAGCCTGTCAGCCTTGGCCTGTTCATACGCCTCCGCCGTGACGTTGGCGTTCGCGGCCAGTTCGGCGGGCGGCGCGAACCTGCGCTCTTCCTTGAGCAGGTTGGCCAGGCTTTCGTTGCTCACGACATCTCCCAATCGCAGGGTGTCCGTTGTGTCCCAGGCCACAGCTCATCAGACCCGGGGGTCCGGTGACAAGGGCCGACGGAAAATTGGTTTAGACCTATATATCGGTCTGCTCTTGTAACGCCTTTCACGTCCCGGCCCAAGTACAGATGAACCGCCACCGGCGACGAAGGGGAGACCGAGTGGAAGTGATACGGGGCGGGCCGGCTGCGGCGGCTCGCGACCCACAGCTCTTCGAAGATTTCTACCGGCGCCATGTGGATGCGGTGACATCTTTCGTGGCCCGGCGTGTCGCCGACGCCCACACGGTGGCCGACCTGACGGCCGAGGTCTTCCTCGCGGTCCTGGACTCGGCCCACACCTACCGGCCGTCCCGGGGCAGCGAGACGGCCTGGCTCTACGGCATCGCCCGCAACGTGGTCTCCGGCGAGCACCGCCGCGTGGCCCGGGAGACCGAGCGTGTCCGGCGCATCTCGGGGCGGCGGTTGCTGGAGGGCGACGACATCTCCCGCCTCGAGGACAAGCTCGACGCGGAGAGCCCGGGCCGCCGCGCCCTGGCCGCACTGGAGCGGCTCCCGGAGGGGGAGCGGGCCGTCATGGAACTGATCGCGGTCGATCAGCTCACGGTCACCGAGGCGGCGGCCGCGCTCGGCATCCGCCAGGTCACCGCCCGCGTGCGGCTCCACCGGGCCCGCAAGTCCCTGCGCACGGAGTCCCAGCGCACGGACGCGGAACCGCCCGCCCCGGGCCCGAGGGGCACGTCACTGTCGTACGTCAACGGAGGAACTGGGGGAGAGGCGTGACAACGAAGGCCATGTTCGAGGACCGGCTGCTGGCGGAGTTGCAGGCAGAGATCGAGCGACGTGAGGTCGCACGGCGGACGCTCGACGCAGGCGAGCACATCGGTGGGCCCGAAGCACCCGCTCCGGGCCGTCCGCTGTTCACCCGCCGCCGTCTCGCCCTCGCCGCCGGGGCCTGCGCGGTCGCCGGGCTCGCGATGGTACTGGTGCCCGGCTCCCCGGCCGAATCACCGGCGTACGCGCTGGACCGCCACGGCGACGGCACCGTCACCTTCAGCCTGCTGAAGGTCGGCATCGGCCCGACGGGCCAGCGCCAACTCACCGAACGACTGCGTGCCGACGGCATCCACGTCACCGTCGACGACCTGGCGTACGGCCACCAGTGCGCGCAACCACGCGGTGAGCTGCTGTCGAACCAGATGATGCGGGGCTTCATCGGGAAGAAGCAGCCCAAGGAGGGCTCCGTCCCGGTCGGCCCGACCGACCCGGCCTTGCGGCACCTCTGGCAGGTCACCCTGAACCCCGGCGACTCCCTGGCGATCGAGAACATCAGCCAGAAGGACCCCGAGGCGACGCCGAGCGAGTTCTTCTACGCGGTCAAGGGCAAGATCGCACCCTGCGAACCGGAGTCCGTCGGCTAGGCGGCCCCTGGTCCCCGCAGAGGGCGGCCCCCGGCCCGTGCCGGCCGGGGGCGCCCGCAGGGGGGCTGGGCCGCCCGCAGAGAGGGGCGGGTCACGCCGGCAGATCCGCCTCCCGCACATGGTCGAACAGCTCGTCCCCGCTCGCTCCGTCGAGCAGGTACGCCTGGGCCTCGCCCACGTGGAAGTACATCCCGTGCAACTCCAGCGCCCCGTCCCGCAGAGCTCGCGCGACCGAGTCGTGCGCACGCAGGTGCGCCAGTTGCTGGACCACGTTGGTCAGGCAGAGCTGCTCCGCCGCGTCCGCGGCGGACCGGCCGGCCAGCCGTGCTCCGGGGCGGGTGCCGTCGGCCATGCGCTCCAGGCTCGGCAGTCCGTGCCGGAGCCACCGCCTCAGCGATGTCCGCGCGCCGCCCGGCTCGGAGTCGAGCAGCGCCTGCATGGCCCCGCACCCGGAGTGCCCGCACACCGTGATGGAGCGCACCTTCAGCACGTCCACCGCGTACTCGATGGCGGCCGCCACCGAGTCGTCGCCCCTCTCCTCGCCCGGCAGCGGGACCAGGTTGCCGACATTGCGCACGACGAAGAGGTCGCCCGGACCACTGGAGGTGATCATCGAGGTGACGAGCCGCGAGTCGGCGCAGGTGAGGAAGAGCTGGGACGGCCGCTGCCCCTCCCGCGCCAGCCGCGCCAGCTCGCCCCGCACCAGGGGCGCGGTGTCGCGCTGGAACGCGCTGATGCCGCGTGCCAGGTCGTGTCTGCCGCCGGGGCCGTCGTGCGGTCTGCCGGCGGGTCTCTCGTCTGGTCTGTCGTGCGGTCTGCCGTCGGGTCTGGATCTGCGGTGTTCGGACGTGGTGGTCCGGACACCGCCGCCCTGACGGCCGGTCATCTCGGCGGAGCCCCCCTGCGCGGTGTGCGCGTGCTGCCAGTCCTGAAGTGACTCGTACGCCGCGTGGTCCATGAACGAACCGTCCAACTCCACGACGGCGTGGGCTCCTGGGGGTACGAGATGCAGGGTTCGGCTGAGCTGGGGCACCGCGAGGAACGTCAACTGACCTCTTACGTGGATGTGATGGACTCCTCCCTTCTGTTCGTGCGTGATGCGGGTGCGGGCGAGGCGGTGCAGGGCGACGGCGACGGCCACGGCGACCCCGGACACCACTCCCTCCAGGACACCCAGGACGACCACGCCGAGGGTGGTGGCGGCGTACACCAGCACCTCGCGGTGGCGGGTCACCGTGCGGATGTGGTGCAGGGACACCATCTGGATGCCGACGGCCATCACCAGGGCGGCGAGCGAGGCGAGCGGGATGAGCTCCAGGATCGGGACCATCAGCAGCGCGGCGACTACTACGAGAACGCCGTGCAGCATCGTGGAGTTCCGGCTCACGGCGCCGTTTTGAACATTCGCCGAGCTCCGCACGGCCACCCCCGCGACCGGTAGTCCGCCGAGCGCCCCGGAGACGATGTTGGCGGAACCCTGGCCCAGCAGCTCCCGGTCCAGGTTCGAGCGGCCGACGCGGGCCTGCGGACCGGGACGCCCGGCGACCAGCTTGTCCACGGCGACCGCCCCGAGCAGCGACTGCACGCTGCACACCAGGGTGGTGGTCAGCACGGCGGCGGCGACGCCGGGCACCGGTCCCTCGGGCAGCCCGGCCAGGGCATGGCTGCGCCAGGACGGCAGGTCGACCCTGGGCAGTGTCAGCCCGGTGAGCGAGGCGGTCACGGTGGCCCCGGCGACGGCGACGAGCGCGGCCGGGATTCGGCGTAGCAGACGGCCGGGGCGGCCGGGCAGTCTCGGCCAGGCCAGCAGCAGGGTCAGCGTCAGCGCGCTCATCATCACGGCGGCGGGCCGCAGTTGGGCCAACTGCCCGGGCAGGGCGCGGATGTTGTCGAGGACGGAACTGTGCGGGCTGCCGCCGAGCACGATGTGCAGCTGGGCGACGGCGATGGTGACGCCGATGCCGGCGAGCATGCCGTGCACCACGGCCGGGCTCACGGCGAGCGCCGAGCGTGCCACGCGCAGGCAGCCCAGGCCGAGCTGGGCGAGACCGGCGAGGACGGTGATGCCGCACGTCGCCCGCCATCCGTAGCGGCCGATCAAGTCGGCCGTGACGACGGTGAGTCCGGCGGCGGGGCCGCTGACCTGGAGCGGGCAGCCGCCCAGTCGCCCGGCGACGATCCCGCCGACGGCGGCGGCGACCAGCCCGGCCTGGAGCGGGGCGCCTGTGGCGAGGGCGATGCCGAGGGACAGGGGCAGGGCGATGAGGAAGACGGCGATCGACGCGGACAGGTCGGCGCCGGCGACGCGGAAGCGGCGGGGTGGACTGTGCGGCTGGTGGGGGCGCTCGGTCCGCGCCGGGGTCTGGGGCTGGGTGGGTGCGCAGGCTGACATGTTTCCCGTCTCCTCCGGGGCAGCGCGGTCGCGGAATTGGTCGCGGCCGTGGGTCACGGCGTGCAGCGGCGGGATGGATCAACGCATGAATCAACATTCGGTAAATGAATCGTAATGCAGAGTAAAAGCCACGCAAGGACTTTTGGCGCAAATGGCGCATTACTTCACCCGCCCGAGTGATGCGAGCTTTTTATCGGCTTGTCGTATTAATTCCTTTCTCGGCCTCGTGCGACCTTGGCGGCACTGTCGGCAAACCCAGCAGATCACCACAGAACGCCCTCGTCAGCGTTTGTCCGAGAGAAGGAAGAAGGTGGGCGGAACATGGCCGCCACCCAGAGGATCGCCGCGGGAGCCATGGCCGCCGCGGCCTGTGCCGCGTCGCTGGCCGGTTGCGCCGGCGGCTCCAGCGGTTCGAAGGAAGGGGCGCCCGGCCCGCAGAAGGGAGCGCCACCGCCCAACAGCGTGCTCCAGCTGATCGGCGACGGCTCCACCGCGTACACCGGATCGCAGCCGCATCTGCCCAGACCCGAGCGGCTCGAACCCGGTCAGAAGCCTCCCCAGTTCGTCGTCTTCTCCTGGGACGGGGCGGGCGAGGACAGCCAGAAGCTGTTCTCCCACTTCCGCAGCGTCGCCAAGGCCAACAACGCGACGATGACGTACTTCCTCAGCGGCGTGTACATGCTGCCGAAGGAGAAGCGCGACCTCTACACGCCGCCGCAGCACCCGCAGGGCAGCTCCGAGATCGGCTTCAACGACGAGCAGGGCATCGCCGACACCGTCACGCAACTGCGCCTGGCCTGGCTGGAGGGCAACGAGATCGGCACCCACTTCAACGGCCACTTCTGCGGCGAGGACGGCGGGGTCGGCAAGTGGTCGGTGGCGGAGTGGAAGAGCGAGATCGCCCAGGCCAAGCAGTTCGTGAAGACCTGGAAGACCAACACCGGCATGACGAAGGCGGCTCCGCTGCCCTTCGACTACGACAAGGAGCTCATCGGCGCCCGTACGCCCTGCCTGGAAGGGCAGAAGAACTTCATGAAGGCGGCCCGCGAGCTCGGCTTCCGCTACGACACCAGCGGGGTCGACGACCAGGTCTGGCCGAAGAAGAAGCACGGCCTGTGGGATCTGTCGATGCAGCTCGTGCCCTTTCCCGGGCATTCCTACGAGCAGTTGACCATGGACTACAACTTCATGGTCAACCAGTCCGGCACCTCGACCCAGGGAGACCCGGCCAAGTACGACTACTGGGGCGACCAGATGCGCGACGGCCTGCTCAAGGGCTTCTACCGCGCCTATGACGGCAACCGCGCACCCCTGATCATCGGTAACCACTTCGAGTCCTGGAACGGCGGCACCTACATGCACGCCATCGACGAGGTCGTCGAACAGGTGTGCAACAAGCCCGAGGTGCGCTGCGTCTCCTTCCGGCAACTCGCCGACTGGCTGGACGCCCAGGACCCGCAGGTGCTGGCCAGGCTGCGCACCTTGAAGGTGGGCGAGGCCCCCAGGCAGGGCTGGGCGTCCTTCCTGTCGGGCCGCACCGCCCCGGCCCCGAAGGGAGTGCCGGGGGCGCCGGCGGTCCCGCAGTGAGCACCGGGGCGGTGGCCGTCAGGCGGGAGCGGCGACCGCTTCGCTGAGCACGAAGCCGGGGTCGACCTGCGCCGCCAGGTCGGCCCCGGTGCGCTCGTTGCCCCAGGACTGCGCGTTCCTGAGGTGGAAGTGCACCATCTGGCGCGTGTACCGCTCCCAGTCCCGCAGCTCGTACATCGCGTCGGCGGCGGTCCGAAGGGTGCGCAGAGCGTGGCTGTTGGCATCCTCCAGGAGCTCGAACCGGGGCGGCCGGCCCTTCTCCATCGCGCGCACCCAGTCCGAGTGCCCGACGGTCACCAGCAGGTCGTCCCCGACTTCCGCGCGCAGGAAGTCGAGGTCGTCCTGACCCTGCACCTTGTTGCCGACGACCTTCAGGGTGACGCCGAAGTCGCGGGCGTACTCCTTGTACTGGCGATAGACGGAGACCCCCTTCCGGGTCGGTTCGGCGACGAGGTACGTGATGTCGAAGCGGGTGAACATGCCGGAGGCGAAGGAGTCCGAGCCCGCAGTCATGTCGACCACGACGTACTCGTCGCGGCCGTCGACCAGGTGGTTCAGGAACAGCTCCACCGCTCCCGTCTTGGAGTGGTAGCAGGCGACCCCCAGGTCGGCGTCCGTGAAGGAACCCGTGACCATCAAACGGACGGCGCCGCCGTCGAGTTCCACCGGTCGTGCGCAGGCGTCGTACACCGGGTTGGGCTCCCGCACCCGCAGCAGGCGCGAGCCCCCGCCGGGCGGGGTCGTCTTGATCATCGTGGCGGCGGAGGCGATGCGTGGGTTGCTGCCGCGCAGGTAGTCCTTGATCAGCGACAGCTGCTCGCCCATGGCGGGCAGCGCGGCCGCCTGCGCGTCGTCGAGGCCGAGTGCGGCGCCGAGGTGCTGGTTGATGTCGGCGTCGACGGCGACCACCGGCGCGCCGGCCGCCGCGAGGTGGCGGATGAAGAGGGAGGACAGTGTGGTCTTGCCGCTGCCGCCCTTCCCGACGAAAGCAATTTTCATGTTCACCAAGGGTAGTCAGTCGGTAGCCCTGAGTGCTTGGTGGAGTGAAGAAGACCACTCCTTCGTGGGGTGCGGCGCCGGGGTGCGTAGGGTCGTACTCATGAGTACGACAGGCGCGTCCGCCGATCCGCTCGCGACCCTGGGCTCGCTGCCCGGTGTGGCCGAGTCCGTGGAGTCCGTGCGCAAGGCCGTGGACCGGGTCTACGGGCACCGGATCATGCGGCGCCGCAGCAACGCGATCACCTCCGAAGCGGCGCTGCGCGGCGCCCGTGGCTCCGCGGCGCTGTCCGGTGCCGACTGGGCCCTGGAGGAAGTGCGCCGGCGTACCGACTTCAGCGGCGACGACGAGGCGCGCGTGGTGGGCGCGGCCCTGCGGCTGACCGCGGAGGCCGGCCAGCTGCTGTCCATCTGGCGGCAGTCGCCCCTGCGGGTGCTGGCCCGGCTGCATCTGGTCGCCGCGGCGGGCAAGGGTGACGAGGTCGGCCGGCCGCGCCAGGCCGGCGAGCCGGTCGACGAGCCGCTGATCGAGCTGCCGCTGCCGGACGCGGCGGAGGTGTCCGGGCGGCTGGAGGGCCTCTCCCAGCTGATCATCGCGGACAGTTCCGCGCCCGCACTGGTGACGGCCGCGGTCGTGCACGGCGAGTTGCTCGCGCTGCGCCCCTTCGTGTCCCACAACGGCCTGGTCGCGCGCGCGGCCGAGCGGATCGTCCTGATCGGCAGCGGCCTGGACCCGAAGGCGGTCTGCCCGGCCGAGGTGGGTCACGCCGAGCTGGGCCGCGCCGCGTACCTGGCGGCCCTGGACGGTTATGTCTCCGGAACCCCGGAGGGTATGGCGGCGTGGATCGCCCACTGCGGCAGGGCGGTGGAGCTGGGCGTGCGCGAGTCGACGGCGGTGTGCGAGGCGCTGCAGCGCGGGGCGGCCTGACGGGAACCTGATGGGAACCCGACGAAAAAGGCCCCTTCGAAGGGGCCCGAACAGGGTTGCGGCGGTACGAGTGCTCGTACCGCCGCTGGCATGATCACCGGGTTACCAGGCGTCCTCGATATATTGCCCATCAGGTCGGGAGCTTTGCCCGTCACCTGGTGCGGCTGGCCCGTAATCGACGGGTCGACGTCGCGTGGGTGCTCGATTTTCATGCTCGGTCCGTGGGCCAGATGCGTTTTAAAGGTGATCCTCTCGGATGCCCTTCGGTCTCGCGGGCCGCTAAGTCCTTTGTACTGCAAGCCTGGAGCAAGTGGAACCCCTGCTCACGGTTCTTTACTTTTAGGTCAAAAAGGGTCACAAATGGTTCAGATCGCTGAGCTCCGGCGCCGGCTGGCGTACCAGACGAGGCCCGCGGTGGCCGCCGCTCCTATCGCTGCCGCCGCGACCAGAGTCGGTCTCGGCGGTACGGACAGCGTGGGCAGTCGCTTCTTGAGCCGCACCGGCCGGTGGAAGTCCAGGATGGGCCACCCGCGCGCGAGTGCCTCGCGGCGTAGGGCGCGGTCGGGGTTCACGGCGTGCGGATGGCCGACGGCCTCGAGCATCGGCAGGTCGGTCGCCGAGTCGCTGTAGGCATAGCAGCGGGCGAGGTCGTATCCCTCCGACTCGGCCAGCTCCCTGATCGCCTCGGCCTTCGTGGGACCGTAGGCGTAGTACTCCACCTCGCCGGTGAAGCAGCCGTCGTCGCCCACGACCATGCGGGTGGCCACCACCCGGTCCGCTCCGAGCAGCTCGCCGATCGGCTCGACCACCTCGGTGCCCGACGTGGAGACGATCACCACGTCGCGTCCGGCCGTGTGGTGCCTCTCTATGAGGGAAGCGGCCTCGTCGTAGATGATCGGGTCGATCAGGTCGTGCAGGGTCTCGGCGACGAGTTCCTTCACGTGCTGTACGTTCCAGCCGCGGCACAGCGTCGACAAGTACTCGCGCATGCGCTCCATCTGGTCGTGGTCGAGTCCGCCGACCAGGAAGACGAACTGGGCATATGCGGTACGCAACGCGGCCCGGCGGTTGATCAGCCCGCCTTGGTAGAACGACTTGCTGAACGTGAGTGTGCTCGACTTCGCAATGACCGTCTTGTCCAGGTCGAAGAAGGCCGCTGTGCGGGGCAAGGAGTGGTTTTCCACGACCCTGAGCATAGGCGCCCACCATTCGGCGTAAGGTGGGGCGCGTGGGTTTGCCTGAGAGGGCTCTCGGGTACACCATGGAAGTCACGGATCGTTCGCGACCGTGCTAACCCGGTCCGACTCCTCCCCCCCCGAGTCGGCCGTGGGGACGACCCCCGCTCTCCCCCCCGGCGGGGGTCGTCGCATGTCCAGGCGGGTTTTCTTCTTCCTTCAAGCGGTTGGTGGCCGTCGGTGTCCGACGACGGCCACCGTCTCTGCATGTTCATGATTCGTTACTCACGGTAGTCGACAGGGTGCTCTGCGGAAGTCGAACCGGGGCCGGTTACCGGGGTCACCGGTATGAGTGATGGCGATATTCACAACCGCTGAGTTGTCCACAGTTTTCCACCAAGATCCACACGATTTCCGGGATCGCTGCACCGTGATTCCAGCGCGCTCCGACCGCGGCGAGTTCATGGCCGGTTCTGTTTGCCGGAGCGTCTATGGCCGGTTTGTATCGGTCGCTCATATGGAGACCGCTTGCCGGTTCTTCACACGTTTGGGAATCGCGTGCCCGCAGGGGACTGCGCGCACGACGCGGCGAAGGGGGAACACGCCATGGCCAAGACCGCCACTCATGATCCACAGCCAGACACCGCCGGGCAGCCACTGATCATCACCGAGGACGCCGAACTCCTCGACGACCTGCTGCGCCTGTGCGCGGCGGCGGGTGCCACACCCGAGGTCCATCACGGCGTACCGGAACGCGGAGGCGGCTGGGAGGCGGCCCCGCTCGTCCTGGTCGGTGACGACGCGGCGCACCGCGTCCGCGGCGCCGCCCGCCGACAGGGGGTGGTACTCATCGGCCGCGACCAGGACGACGCCGGGGTCTGGAAACGGGCTGTCCAGATCGGCGCCGACAACGTCCTCATGCTTCCCGAGGGCGAGCAGTGGCTGGTCGACCGCATCGCCGACGTCGCCGAGGGCGCGGGCCGCCCGGCGCTGACCGTCGGCGTCATCGGCGGCCGAGGCGGGGCCGGCGCGTCCACGCTGGCCTGTGCCCTGGCCGTCACCTCCGCGCGCGCGGGACTGCGCACCCTGCTCGTCGACGCCGATCCGCTCGGCGGCGGACTCGACGTACTCCTCGGCGGAGAAAGCGCCGACGGGCTGCGCTGGCCCGCCTTCGCCGCCTCACGCGGCCGGGTCGGCGGTGGTGCCCTGGAGGAGTCGCTGCCCCGGCTGCACTCCTTACGGGTGCTCAGCTGGGACCGCGGTGACTGCGTTGCCATCCCGTCCCAGGCCGTGCGGGCGGTGCTCGCCGCAGCCCGGCGACGCGGAGGCACCGTCGTCGTCGACCTGCCGCGCCGCCTCGACGACGGGGTCGCCGAGGCGCTCGCCCAGATCGACCTCGCGCTCCTCGTCGTGCCCGCCGAACTGCGTGCCGTCGCGGCGGCCGGACGGGTGGCATCCGCCGTCGGCATGGTCCTGCGCGATCTCAGAGTGGCGGTACGCGGGCCTTACGCGCCCGGACTCGACGACCGCGAGGTGGCACGGCTGCTCGGCCTGCCCCTGGTCGGCGAGGTGCCTGTCGATCCAGGGCTGCTGCGCCCGAGCGGCGGCGGCAAACCACCCGGTGCGGCCGGCCGCGGGCCACTGGCGCGCTTCTGCACGCGGTTCTGGGAGCAGGCCCTGGTGGAGGCGGGCGGGGTATGAGCGCGTTTCCCCAGCTCGAACGGGCGGACTCCCCGGCGCTGCTCGACGGTGTGCGACGGTGGCTGGCCGAGAGCGGAGCGGAACCCACACCCGCGCGCGTGGCACAGGCGCTGCGGGAACAGGGACGGGTCCTCGGCGACGCCGAAGTCCTCGGGGCAGCCGCCGAGCTGCGGTCCGAGCTGGTGGGCAGCGGGCCGCTGGAGCCACTGCTCGCCGATCCGTCGGTCACCGACGTCCTGGTGTCGGCCCCGGACCGGGTGTGGGTGGACCGCGGCGGCGGACTGGAAATCACCGGCGTGACCTTCCCCGACGCGGCGGCCGTACGACGCCTCGCGCAGCGGTTGGCCGCGGTGGCCGGACGCCGGCTCGACGACGCCCGCCCCTGGGCCGACGCCCGGCTGCCCGACGGAACCCGGCTGCACGCGGTGCTGCCCCCGGTGGCCGTCGGCTGCACCTGTCTGTCCCTGCGGGTGGTACGGCCCCGGGCGTTCACGCTCGGCGAGCTGGTCGCCGCGGGCACGGTGCCGCCCGGCGGGGACCGGATCCTGCGGGCGCTGCTGCGAGCGCGGCTGTCCTTCCTGGTCAGCGGCGGCACGGGCAGCGGTAAGACGACATTGCTGAGCGCACTGCTCGGGCTGGTCGGACCCGGCGAGCGGATCGTGCTCGCCGAGGACTCCGCGGAGCTGCGACCGGACCATCCGCACGTCGTACGGCTGGAGACCAGGCCCGCCAACCAGGAGGGCGCGGGCCTGGTCACCCTCGAGGACCTGGTGCGCCAAGCGCTGCGGATGCGCCCCGACCGGCTCGTCGTGGGCGAGGTCCGCGGCCCCGAGGTGGTGCACCTGCTGGCCGCGCTGAACACGGGACACGAAGGCGGCTGCGGCACGGTCCACGCCAACGCCGCGGCGGACGTACCGGCCCGCCTGGAGGCGCTGGGCACAGCCGCCGGGCTCGACCGGGCCGCGCTGCACAGCCAGTTGGCGGCCGCGCTGTCGGTGGTGCTGCACCTCGTACGCGACCGGACCGGACGGCGCCGCATCTCCGAGGTGCACGTGCTGGAGCGGGATCCCTGCGGGCTGGTGCGGACGGTGCCGGCGCTGCGCTGGGGCCCCGAGGCCTTCGCGCGGGAGCGGGGATGGGAGCGGCTGCGCGGGCTGCTGCGAAGCGACGTCGAAGGCGAACCGGGTGGCGAGGCGAACGACCACGGTGACGAAGGAGGCGAGGGAGATGGGTGAGGTCTCGACGGGTGAGGTGGCCATGGGCGCCGCTCTTGCGTGCGTCGGAGCGGCGGCGTGGCTGACGGGCGGACGGCACTACGGGGCGCGGCGGGCACGGCTGCTGCTCGCGGGCGGCGGAGTGGTGGGGGCCGCTCCGCCCTCCGTCCGGCAGATCGTCGGCGAACTGCGGCGACTGGGTGGCCGGTTGCGGGGCGAATGGTGGGCGCTGGCCGGCGGACTGGTGCTGGCATTGCTGGGCGCCTCGGTCGTTCCGGTCGTCGCGGGGGCGGCCGGGGTGCCGGTGCTGCGCCGGCTGCGGCTGGCCAGGGAGGCACGGCGGGTGCGTGAACGGCGCGGGGACGCGGTGATCGCGTTGTGCGGGGCGCTCACGGGGGAGGTGCGCGCCGGACGGCAGCCGGGTGAGGCGCTGTTGTACGCCGCGCGGGACTCCGGCGGGCTCGGCGGGGCGCAGGCGACCGTGCTTGCGGCGGCGAGGTTCGGCGGCGACGTACCGGGCGCGCTCGCGGGGGCGGCCCGGCAACCGGGCGCCGAGGGGCTGCTGGGGCTCGCGGCCTGCTGGCGGGTGGCTGTGGACCAGGGCGCCGGGCTCGCGGCGGGCCTCGACCGACTCGACGCGGCGCTGCGCGCCGAACGGGACCAACGTGCCGACCTGCGAGCCCAGTTGGCGGGTGCCCGGGCCACGGCGGTGATGCTCGCCGCCCTCCCGGCCCTCGGTCTCCTGCTCGGTACGGCCATGGGCGCCGACCCTCTGCACGTCCTGCTGCACAGCGGGGCGGGGATGGGATGTCTGCTGGTCGGCGGACTGCTGGAGGCCGCCGGGCTGTGGTGGTCGGCGCGGATCGTGCGCGCAGCGGAGGCCGTATGAGCACCGAATTCGTCCACAGGCTGGGGACGGCCGTCTCGGTGGTCGTGGCCCTCGGATGGCTGGTGCGACGAATCGAGATGGCGCGGCGCAAGCGCTGGGCGCGGCGTCGCCTGGCCCAGCTGCTGGCCTTGCAGCCCCCGCCCCCGCGGCTGTCCACGGATGTACGGGGTGCCGTACGGCGATGGCTGCCCATGGCCGGAGTGGTGGCCACCGGGTGGGTCCTGGTCGGTGGCGTCGGCGGGGCCGCGGTGGGCCTGGTGGCCGCCGCGGTGCTGTGGCGGTGGCGGAGTCGGCAGGGGGACGACGCGGGCCGGGCGGTGCGGTTCGACGCCGCGACGACCGCCCGCCAACTTCCGCTCGCCGCCGATCTCCTGGCCGCCTGCATCGCGGCCGGAGCGGGGCCGGTGGTCGCCGCCCGGGCCGTGGGCGAGGCCCTAGGAGGCCCCGTCGGGGAGGCGCTGGCACAGGGCGCCGCGGAGGTGCGCCTGGGCGGCGAACCGGCGGACGGCTGGCGCCGGTTGGCCTCGATTCCGGGCGCCGGTGCCCTGGCCCGGCTGCTGGAGCGGGCGGACGAGTCGGGGCTCCCGGCGGCCACACCGGTCGCGCGGCTCGCGGCGGACGCGCGCGCGGACTGGGCGCGGGCCGCGACCGCACGGGCCAGACGGGCGGCCGTTCTGGTCAGCGCGCCGGTGGGGCTGTGCTTCCTGCCCGCCTTCATCGCGGTCGGCGTGCTGCCGGTGGTGATCGGGCTGGCGAGCGGCGTGGTGGGAGGGGGTGGTGGGTGACGGAGGTGGCCGGGGGATGCAACTGCGAAGTGAAGCAGCCGGCGAAGTGAAGCAACTGGCGAAGTGATCAGAAGTGGTCGTTGGAACGAACCTCATGGGGTTGAGATGAGCAAGCACACGAGGGTTGAGATGAGCAAGAAGCCGAAGGGCGCGGGGCGGCAACTGCGGGCGCGGTGGCGCCGGGACGCGGGCATGGTCACCTCGGAGTACGCCATGGGCATCATCGCGGCGGTGGGGTTCGCCATGCTGCTCTACGAGGTCGTGACGAGCGGGCAGGTCCGGGCGGAACTACAGGCCATCGTGAAACGAGCCCTCAGTGCGCGGATGTGAACGCCGATGCGGGCACGCCCCGGTGCGGGACCGAGGGCGCGCCCGGGGACGGAACACGGACCGCGGGTTCGTGACCGCGGAGGCGGCCGTGGTGCTGCCGGTGCTGGTGGCGTTCACCATGACGCTGGTCTGGGGGCTGTTCGTGATGGCCGCGCAGCTCCAGTGCGTGGACGCCGCGCGCACCGGCGCCCGGGCGGCGGCCCGTCAGGACGCCCCGGACGCGGTGGTGGCGGTGACCCGCGAGGCGGCACCGGACGGCGCGAAGATCACCGTAGCCCGTGAGGGTGAACAAGTGCGGGTGACGGTCGTTGCGAAGCCGCCGGTGCTGACCGGCCTGCCCTTCGAGGTGCGGGAGGAGGCCGTGGCCGCGGCGGAGGAGACCGTTGGAGCCGGGCCGCCCGCCGCGCCCGCCGGGGCGGGGGCGGGGCCATGAGAGACCGCTTCGCGGGCCGCCGTCGGGACTTCGCGGGCCGCCGCGATTTCTCGTGCCGCAGCCGCGACCGGGGATCCGCGACCGTCTGGAGTGTCGCCGCCATCGCCGTGCTGTGCGTGGTCTTCGGCGCGCTCCTCGCCCTCGGACAGGCCCTCGTCGCCCGGCACCGCGCGGCCGGCGGTGCCGATCTCGCGGCGCTCGCGGCGGCGGACCACTGGGCCGACGGCGCCACGGGGGCCTGCGCCCGGGCCGACCGGGTGGCGCGGGCCCAGGGGGTACGTCTGGTGCGGTGCGCGATCGTGGGCAAGACCTCGGACGTGACGGCGGCGTCCGGCCGGGGGCCGTTCGCGGCGGAGGTCAGATCGCGGGCGGGGCCTGCCGGACCGGCTTCCCCTCTTCCGGATTCTCTTCCTCCGGTTTCTCCCCCTCCAGTTCCTCTTCCTCCGGTTTCTCCTCCGGCGCCTCCCGCAACAGCACCGTGAGCAGCCGCACCGCGCCCCGCTTGTGCAGTGGATCGTTGCCGTTGCCGCACTTGGGGGACTGGATGCAGGAGGGGCAGCCGGCGTCGCACTCGCACGAGGCGATGGCCTGGCGGGTGGCGGTGAGCCAGTCGCGGGCGGTGTGGAAGGCGCGCTCGGCGAAGCCCGCGCCGCCGGGGTGGCCGTCGTACACGAAGACGGTGGGCAGGAGCGTGTCGGGGTGCAGGGGGACCGACACCCCGCCGATGTCCCAGCGGTCGCAGGTGGCGAAGAGCGGCAGCATTCCGATCGAGGCGTGCTCGGCGGCGTGCAGGGCGCCGCCGAGGATCTCCGGGTTGATCCGGGCCTCGTCCAGCTGGTCCTCGGTGACCGTCCACCACACCGCACGCGTGCGCAGCGTCCGAGGAGGGAGGTCGAGTTTCGTCTCGCCCAGCACTTCACCGGTGATGACACGCCGGCGCAGATAGGAGACCACCTGGTTGGTGACCTCCACCGAGCCGTAGCACAGCCGTCCCGCGCCCCAGGGGACCTCGATGTCCGTCTCCAGGACGGAGATCGACGTCGTGTCGCGGGCGACCGTCGAGTACGGCGGGTCGGCCTGCTCGACCAGGGCGACGGACTCCTCCAGGTCCAGGGAGCGCACCAGGTACGTACGGCCCTGGTGCAGGTGGACCGCGCCCTCGTGCACCGTCGAGTGCGCGGCCGAGGCGTCCACAGTGCCCAGGAGGCGTCCGGTGCCGGCCTCGACGACCTGCACCGGCCGGCCACCCTCGCCGCGGATGTCGGTCAGGTCGGCGGCCCGTTCCCGGCGGGTCCAGTGCCAGGCCTTCGTACGGCGGCGCAGCAGCTTCGCGGCCTCCAGCTGCGGCAGCAGCTCCGAGGAGGCGGGCCCGAACAGCTCCAGGTCCTCCTCGGTCAGCGGGATCTCCGCGGCGGCCGCGCACAGGTGCGGGGCGAGGACGTAGGGGTTGTCGGGGTCGAGGACGGTGGATTCCACCGGCTGGTCGAACAGGGCCTCGGGATGGTGGACCAGGAAGGTGTCCAGAGGGTCGTCGCGGGCGACCAGTACCGCCAGGGCGCCCTGGCCGGAGCGGCCCGCCCGGCCCGCCTGCTGCCACAGGGACGCGCGCGTGCCCGGGTACCCGGCGATCACCACGGCGTCCAGGCCGGAGACGTCCACGCCGAGCTCCAGGGCCGTCGTAGCGGCCAGCCCGAGGAGCTCGCCGGAGTGCAGGGCACGCTCCAGCGCGCGGCGCTCCTCGGGGAGGTAGCCGCCCCGGTAGGCGGCGACACGCCGGGCGAGGGAGCGGTCGACCTCGGCCAGGCGTTCCTGGGCGATCACCGAGATCAGCTCGGCCCCGCGCCGGGAACGTACGAAGGCGACCGAGCGGACGCCCTGCACGGTGAGGTCGGTGAGCAGGTCGGCAGTCTCGGCGGTGGCGGTACGGCGGACGGGGGCGCCCTTCTCGCCGTGCAGCTCGGTCAGCGGGGGCTCCCAGAGGGCGAAGACGAGTTCTCCGCGCGGAGAGGCGTCGTCGGCGACCTCGACCACCGGCAGTCCGGTGAGCCGGCGAGCGGCCACGGACGGCTCGGCGGCGGTCGCCGAGGCCAGCAGGAACACCGGGGAGGCGCCGTAGCGGGCGCACAGGCGGCGCAGCCGTCGCAGGACCTGGGCGACGTGGGAGCCGAAGACGCCCCGGTAGGTGTGGCACTCGTCGATGACGACGTACTTGAGTGCCTTCAGGAAGGAGGCCCAGCGGGGGTGGGAGGGGAGGATGCCGCGGTGCAGCATGTCGGGGTTGGTCAGGACGTAGTTGGCGTACTGGCGGATCCACTCGCGTTCCTCGAACGGAGTATCACCGTCGTACACGGCCGGACGAATCGCGGAAGCCAGCGGTTGTGAAAGTTCCTTCACCGAACGGCACTGGTCGGCCGCGAGGGCCTTGGTCGGGGCCAGGTACAGGGCGGTGGCTCCGCGGCCGTTCGCCGCCTCCGAGCCGTCCAGGAGCGTGGACAGCACGGGGACGAGGTAGGCCAGGGACTTGCCGGACGCCGTGCCCGTGGCGACGACCACCGAGTCGCCGTCCAGGGCGTGCTCGGCGGCGAGTGCCTGGTGGGCCCAGGGGTGTTCGATACCGCACGCCTGTACGGCGGCGATCACCTCCGAGCGAATTCGATCAGGCCAAACGGCATGGCGACCCGCGCGCGGGGGCAAGTGCTCCGTATGAGTGATGCGCGAGGCCCGGCTCGGTCCCGAGGCGAGCCGGTCCAGGACCGTGCCCGGCGAGAACCGGGACACAGGCTCCGCCGGGGGTCGATCGGTTCGGTGATTCTTGGCCATCGGCACCGAGTGTGTCACTGACGTGACGGACAATGGAGCCAAGGCGTCGTGCACGCCTGCCGGTAAGTGATTGAATGCCATCGCGGCTGGCGATGCGTCCCGGGGGCCGCAAGCCGAGGTGCCCGAGGGGCGACCGCTCGATAGCAAGGTGCTGGAGGATCCGTGGACCTGTCCCTGTCGACCCGTACCGTCGGCGATCGTACGGTCGTCGAGGTCGGTGGTGAAATCGACGTATATACCGCGCCCAAGCTGCGCGAGCAGCTGGTCGAGCTGGTGAACGACGGGAATTTCCATCTCGTCGTCGACATGGAGGGCGTGGACTTCCTCGACTCCACCGGTCTCGGCGTGCTGGTCGGCGGCCTGAAGCGGGTGCGTGCCCATGAGGGCTCGCTGCGCCTGGTCTGCAACCAGGAGCGCATTCTGAAGATCTTCCGCATCACCGGTCTCACCAAGGTGTTCCCGATTCACACCTCGGTCGAGGAAGCGGTGGCGGCAACCGACTGACTCGGGTGACCCGACCGGTCTCGGTCACGGTCGGTCCCGGGCCGACGACACACTGCGGAGCCGCCGAGGCGGCCCGGAGCGTGGCGGCGAACCCGGGCCTCCCGGGTCCGAGCCGTCGAGGTGCCGCGGGGCCTGAGGCCTCGTGTGCCGTCGACCCGGTCGTCCGGTCGATTCGGCCTGTCCGTTTCCCGGGTGTCGATCGCCCGGGCGGAAGAAGTTCATCAGGGGGCACGGGCTCTCGGCGGCCCGGCCCCCGACCGCAGCCCGATGTTCCGAGGGGGATGCATGGCCACCGTCGAACTCCGCTTCAGCGCGCTGCCCGAGCACGTCAGGACCGCCCGGCTGGTGGCGGCAGCGGTGGCGCGCAGGGCCGGGGTGGACGAGGCCGTCCTCGACGAGGTCCGGCTCGCCGTGGGCGAGGCCTGCTCCCGTGCCGTCGGACTGCACCAGAGCGTCGGCATTACGGCGCCGGTGAAGGTGGCCTTGATCGAAGACGAGAAACAGTTCTCCATCGAGGTCGGCGACGAGGCGCCGCACGCGGTCCCCGGGACGTCCGCCGGAGCCGCACCGGACGCGGACGTGGAGGCCGACGAGGACGAGATGGGCCTGGCCGTCATCAGCGGCCTCGTCGACGACGTGGAGGTCAGCACCGGGGAAAACGGTGGGCTGATCCGCATGACCTGGCCGACCACACCGCCGGCCGTCGCCCTCGCCTGAACGACCCCGCATCACCCGAAGGGCCCTGCTCAGCAGGGTCCTTTCTGCGTTGTCGCCCTGCGCTGGCGTCATCTGGCGTCCTGTCTTATTGTCGACACACGCCAGAATTCGTGAACGAATTCACGATCAACCGCCGATAATTTGATCAAGCGTCAATGGTTTTGAGGCATTACCTCTTTCGGGTTCTGTGGCGCGATGTCGATCATTTGCTGAAGAGCAGGTGAAGGCTAATTCCGTTTACCGCGCTCTGTTTAGATCAGGTTCCGGTACCTAGAATCCGTCCACATCTTGAGCTCAGCCCAAGCGTCAAGGAGGACGAATGGCGGGGCTTTCTACCCCTCATCAGCTGGACCCCACAACCTTCGCAGCCGCAGTCCTGACCGACGACAACCGGATCATCGTGGCGGTCATCGCGGCCGTCGCGGTGGCCGCGCTCTTGGTCGCAGGCGTCCTGGTGCGCCAGGTGCTGGCGGCAGGCGAGGGCACCGACAGCATGAAGCAGATCGCGGAAGCGGTCCAGGAAGGTGCCAAGGCCTATCTCGGTCGGCAGCTGCGCACGCTCGGCGTATTCGCCGTCCTCGTGTTCTTCCTGCTCATGCTGCTGCCCGCGGACGACTGGAATCAGCGTGCCGGACGGTCGGTGTTCTTCCTGATCGGTGCCGCGTTCTCGGCGGCCACCGGCTATATCGGCATGTGGCTCGCCGTACGCAGCAACGTGCGCGTAGCCGCGGCGGCCCGGGAAGCGACTCCGGCGGAGGGCGAGCCGGAAAAGGATCTCACCACCGTCTCGCACAAAGCCATGAAGATCGCTTTTCGCACGGGCGGCGTCGTCGGCATGTTCACGGTGGGGCTCGGCCTGCTGGGCGCCTCCTGTGTGGTGCTGGTGTACGCGGCCGACGCGCCGAAGGTGCTCGAGGGCTTCGGCCTCGGCGCCGCCCTCATCGCCATGTTCATGCGTGTCGGCGGCGGCATCTTCACCAAGGCCGCCGACGTCGGCGCCGACCTGGTCGGCAAGGTCGAACAGGGCATTCCGGAGGACGATCCGCGCAATGCCGCGACCATCGCCGACAACGTGGGCGACAACGTCGGCGACTGCGCGGGCATGGCGGCCGACCTCTTCGAGTCGTACGCCGTGACCCTGGTCGCCGCGCTGATCCTCGGCAAGGCGGCCTTCGGCGACGCCGGACTCGCCTTCCCCCTGCTGGTGCCGGCGATCGGCGTGATCACCGCCATGATCGGCATCTTCGCCGTGGCCCCGCGCCGCTCCGACCGCAGCGGCATGTCCGCGATCAACCGCGGCTTCTTCATCTCGGCGGTGATCTCACTCGCCCTGGTGGCGGTCGCGGTCTTCGTCTACCTGCCCGCCAAGTACGCCGACCTCGACGGCGTCACCGACGCGGCGATCAAGGGCAAGGACGGCGACCCCCGGATCCTCGCCCTGGTCGCGGTGGCCATCGGCATCCTGCTCGCCGCCGTGATCCAGCAGTTGACCGGCTACTTCACCGAGACCACCCGCCGCCCGGTCCGGGACATCGGCAAGACCTCGCTCACCGGCCCGGCCACCGTCGTCCTCGCCGGTATCTCGGTCGGCCTCGAGTCGGCCGTCTACACCGCCCTGTTGATCGGCCTCGGCGTGTACGGGGCGTTCCTGCTCGGCGGCACGTCCATCATGCTGGCGCTGTTCGCGGTGGCGCTGGCCGGCACCGGCCTGCTCACCACGGTCGGTGTGATCGTCGCGATGGACACCTTCGGGCCGGTCTCCGACAACGCGCAGGGCATCGCCGAGATGTCCGGCGACGTCCAGGGCGCGGGCGCGCAGGTACTCACCAACCTGGACGCGGTCGGCAACACCACCAAGGCCATCACCAAGGGCATCGCCATCGCCACCGCCGTGCTCGCGGCGTCGGCGCTGTTCGGGTCGTACCGCGACGCCATCACCACCGGCGCGCAGGACGTCGGTGAGAAGCTGTCCGGACCGGGCGCGCCGATGAGCCTGATCATGGACATCTCGCAGCCCAACAACCTGGTCGGCCTGATCGCGGGCGCGGCGGTCGTCTTCCTCTTCTCGGGGCTGGCGATCAACGCGGTGTCGCGGTCGGCGGGTTCCGTGGTCTACGAGGTGCGGCGGCAGTTCCGCGAGCACCCCGGGATCATGGACTTCAGCGAGAAGCCGGAGTACGGCAAGGTCGTCGACATCTGCACCAAGGACGCCCTGCGGGAACTCACCACGCCCGGTCTGCTCGCCGTCATGGCGCCGATCTTCATCGGGTTCACGCTCGGCGTCGGGGCGCTCGGCTCGTATCTGGCGGGCGCGATCGGCGCGGGCACGCTGATGGCGGTGTTCCTCGCCAACTCCGGCGGTGCCTGGGACAACGCCAAGAAGCTCGTCGAGGACGGCCACCACGGCGGCAAGGGCAGCGAGGCCCACGCGGCAACGGTGATCGGCGACACGGTCGGCGACCCCTTCAAGGACACCGCTGGTCCCGCGATCAACCCCCTGCTGAAGGTCATGAACCTGGTGTCGTTGCTCATCGCGCCCGCGGTGATCAAGTTCTCCTACGGAGCGGACAAGAACGTCGGCGTACGGATCGCGATCGCGGTCCTCGCGTTCATCGTGATCGCCGGCGCGGTGTACGTCTCCAAGCGGCGCGGCATCGCCGTGGGGGATGAGGAGGGAAACGCGGAACGGGTGTCGAAGTCGGCTGACCCTGCGGTGGTTTCGTAGGCCGTCTTACGGATGCCCTGGTCAAGGGGCGGGCGGGCGGCGCGCGTTGGCGCGCCGTCCGCCCGCTTTCACGTGTGGGCGCCCCCTCACCGTGAGCCTTGTCTCCCATGGTTCAAAGAGTGCCAATACGGTCTTAACGGATGTTATTACTAGGGCGTCCGTCGTACGGCGTGTAGATTCCGGGGGCCGAGAGCCATGGAAGGGACCAAACCGGTGAACAAGAAGCTCGCGGCCGCGCTGTCCGGCGGTGCGGTACTGGCAGTGGCGTTGACGGGATGCAGTAGCGGCGACAAGGGCAACCCGAAGCTGGACGCGTGGGCCAAGCAGGTCTGCGACGCCGTGCCGGCACAGGACGCCAAGATCAAGGCCGCCAACGCCGCCATCACGAAGACCGCCTCGGACACCTCCAACCCGCCGGCGACCATCCAGAAGACCGACTCCCAGGCCTTCCAGGACATGTCCGACGGCTACAAGGCGCTCGCCGAGGCCATCAGCGGTGCCGGGGCGCCTCCCGGGGTCGACAGTGGCGCCAAGCGGCAGCAGGACGCCGTCAAGAACCTCAACGACCTCTCCGCTGCCTACGCCGACCTGAAGAAGAAGGTCGACGCGCTGGACACGAAGAGCCAGGGCAAGTTCGCCACCGGGCTGCACGACATCGCCACCCAGATGACGGATCTGCAGAAGCAGAGCCAGAGCGGCACCGCCGCGCTGAAGAACCTGGAGCAGGGCGACGTCAAGGACGCCATCGCCAAGCAGGCGAGCTGCAAGAAGGTGTCCGCGTCGGCTTCGGCGCCGGCGACCGCCGGCTGAGCACGGCCCGCGGGTCACAATGGGGGGCGTGAGTAACGCCACTGTGCCCTCCCTGCCGTCCGCCGACCGCCCCGACGTCGCCGCCCGGCTGCGCGACGCCCTGCTCGGCGCCTCCTTCACCGCCGACGGGCTGCTCGAACTGCTCGGCGCGCCCGCGTATACGGCGCTGGCCCGCAGCGAGACCGTGCCCGCGCTCCGGGCGACCCGCGGCGACACGCCCCTGGAAGCGCTCGTACGGCTTTTCCTGCTACAGCAGCCCGTGCCGCACGCGCGCGTGGCGGACGTTCTGCCCGTCGAGGAGTGCCTGGAGAGCGGCTGGCTGGTGCGCCCGGGCGGTGCCGCCGGGAGCGACGTCGCCGCGACCGTGGACGTACGGCCGTACGGCGGGCCCGGCGGCGAGGACTGGTTCATCGTGTCCGACCTCGGGTGCGCGGTGGGCGGCGCGGGGGGAATCGGCAGCCGCGACGAAGGCGTCGTCCTCGGTGTCGGCGGCGCGTCCACCACCCTCGCGGGCATCACCGTCCGCACACCCGTCGGCGCGGCGCTCGACCTCGGCACCGGATCCGGCATCCAGGCGCTGCACGCCGGCCGGCACGCCACGCGCGTGACGGCGACCGACCTCAACCCGCGCGCCCTGCACATCACCGCGCTGACCCTGGCGCTGTCCGGCGCCCCCGCCGCCGACCTGCGGCAGGGCTCGCTGTTCGAGCCCGTCAAGGAGCGGGAGACGTACGACCTGATCGTGTCCAACCCGCCCTTCGTGATCTCACCCGGCGCACGGCTGACGTACCGCGACGGCGGGATGGGCGGGGACGATCTGTGCCGCTCGCTCGTTCAAGGAGCGGGGGAACGGCTGAACGAGGGCGGGTTCGCGCAGTTCCTCGCCAACTGGCAGCACGTGGAAGGGGAGGACTGGCAGGACAGGCTCAGGTCCTGGGTGCCGCGCGGGTGCGATGCGTGGATCGTGCAGCGCGAGGTGCAGGACGTCACGCAGTACGCCGAGCTGTGGCTGAGGGACGCCGGTGACCACCGGTCCGGCCCGGCCGAGTACCAGGCGCGGTACGACGCCTGGCTGGAGGAGTTCGAGGCGCAAAAGGTCAAGGGGGTGGGCTTCGGCTGGATCACGCTGCGCAGGACCGGGGCCGCCGAGCCCTCGGTCACCGTGGAGGAGTGGCCGCACCCGATCGAACAGCCGCTCGGAGACACGGTCCGGGCCCACTTCGAACGCCTCGACTACCTGCGGGAGCACGACGACGCGGCACTGCTCGCCGGGCACTTCAAGCTCGCCGCGGAGGTGGTCCAGGAGCAGGTCGGGCTGCCCGGTGCCGAAGACCCGGAGCACGTGGTGCTGCGCCAGCACCGCGGGATGCGCCGCGCCACCAAGGTGGACACGGTCGGCGCCGGTTTCGCGGGCGTCTGCGACGGCACCCTCAGCGCGGGCCGCATCCTGGACGCCATCGCCCAGCTGATGGGCGAGGACCCCGTGATCCTGCGCGACCGCACACCGGCACAGATCCGGCTGCTGGTGGAACAGGGATTCCTGGAGCCGGCGGGCTGAGACCGGGGGCCGGGCGCCTGCGACGGCCCGGGGCGCGGGGCCGAGGCCGTTGGGCCGGAGCCGCCGGGGCGAGGGCGTGGGGCTAGTTCTCGGGGGGACCAGGGCGCCGGGCCGAGGCCGTACGGCCTGCGGCCCGGGCCGGGATGCCCGGAGATGTCACCGGGCCGAGGCCGGCAGGCCCGGGGTGCCGGGCCGAGGCCACTGGCTCGTGTGGGCATCGGGTCGATGGCTCAGGGGCCGGGGAGCCGGGCCGAGCCCGGTCGGTCGAGCGCGGGCGGACTGATGGCTGCGACCAAAGGGCTGCCCGGCTGAGGACCACGGGAGCCCGATGACCCCGAGGCGTCCTCCTGAGACCCGCCCCAGGGACCCGGTCGCCGACGCCGCGGGCCACCGGCCGCCACGATCCGGCCCGCCTGGTACGCGGGCTGCCCTCGCAGCTCCAGGCCGCGGACCAACCGGACCGGGCTTCGCCGAGTCGGCAGCGGACCAGACGCCCCGCCGGCGCGGCCTGCGTGCCCGGCCCCTTGCCTGACCCTCGGCCCGCGCGCCCGGCCCTCCCGCCGTCGGATGCCTGAGCCCGGTCCACCGGCCGCCCCGGAGCCTCGGGACGGCAGCCGTCGGAAACCGGCCAAGAAGTGTGGGAACCGGATTCTGGCGTTCCCCGGGTATGCCGGCGGCAAGAAATCGACCGGAAAAATATCGGCGCCCCCCGGCCGCCCCGAGGCGCGCGAAGGAGCACGCGGAGTGTTGTCGGCCCGGTGTTCACCTCGGGTTCGCCCGCCCGCCGCCCGGACGTGTCACTCTCCCCGCGCTGGGCACTCGCAGACGGCAGACAAGGGGCGCACGGGATCATGGAGAGCGGACCGGCGATCTTCGCGGGAGCGGTGTTCGCCCTGTTCGGAGCCGCATTGCTGGTGTGGACCGTCACTCGGGTCCGGCGCGGCGAGCCGGTCGCCCTCGGTGTGAGTCAGGTCGCATCCGTGACCCTCGCGGGCCTCGCCGCAGTGATCGCGCTGAGCCTTGGAACGTACTGCCTGACCCGCCTCTGAAGGCGGCCCGCACCATGTCGTCCGGTAAGGGGAGCGTCACGCTCCGGACAGGGACGGACGGTCGGCTGAGGACTCCGGGCGGCAGGAAGGGCGGTAGTCGGGTTACCGTTCGAGTGGCCGTTGTGAGCTTTTCCCGTTTGACACGGGGGCGGGATGTACCGTCACACTCCGCAGCGTCACAAGAGCGAGCCACACAGCAACGCCACGCCCCCGGGACCAAGGCCTGGGGAGGCCCCAGCGTCGACCGGAGAGAAGAGCGAAGTTGTCCCCGACCAGCGAGACCGCACACGGCGGCCGCCGACTCGTCATCGTCGAGTCGCCTGCCAAGGCGAAGACGATCAAGGGCTACCTCGGCCCCGGCTACGTCGTCGAAGCGAGCGTCGGGCACATCCGCGACCTCCCCAACGGCGCCGCGGAGGTGCCGGAGAAGTACACCGGCGAGGTCCGCCGCCTCGGCGTGGACGTCGAACACGACTTCGAGCCGATCTATGTCGTCAACGCCGACAAGAAGGCCCAGGTCAAGAAGCTCAAGGACCTGCTGAAGGACTCCGACGAACTCTTCCTCGCCACCGATGAGGACCGCGAGGGCGAGGCCATCGCGTGGCACCTCCTGGAGGTCCTGAAGCCCAAGGTCCCGGTCAAGCGGATGGTGTTCCACGAGATCACCAAGGACGCGATCCGCGAGGCCGTCGCCAACCCGCGCGACCTCAACCAGCGCATGGTCGACGCCCAGGAGACCCGCCGCATCCTCGACCGCCTCTACGGCTACGAGGTCTCGCCGGTGCTGTGGAAGAAGGTCATGCCGCGCCTGTCGGCGGGCCGCGTCCAGTCCGTCGCCACCCGACTCGTCGTGGAGCGGGAACGCGAGCGCATCGCTTTTCGTTCTGCTGAGTACTGGGACCTGACGGGCACCTTCGCGACCGGCCGCGCGGGGGACCCGTCGGACCCGTCGTCGCTGGTCGCCCGCCTCCAGACCGTCGACGGCAGGCGGGTCGCGCAGGGCCGCGACTTCGACTCCCTGGGACAACTCAAGAGCGCGAACACCCTCCACCTCGACGAGGCGAACGCCCGCGCCCTCGCCGCCGCCCTGGAGAACACCCGCTTCTCCGTCCGGTCCGTCGAGTCCAAGCCGTACCGCCGCTCGCCGTACGCCCCGTTCCGTACGACGACGCTTCAGCAGGAGGCCAGCCGCAAGCTCGGCTTCGGCGCGAAGGCGACCATGCAGGTCGCGCAGAAGCTGTACGAGAACGGCTACATCACGTACATGCGTACGGACTCCACAA
This sequence comes from Streptomyces sp. NPDC054834, assembly GCF_053611185.1. Lineage (NCBI taxonomy): Bacteria > Bacillati > Actinomycetota > Actinomycetes > Kitasatosporales > Streptomycetaceae > Streptomyces > Streptomyces sp. NPDC054834. Next base: position 145,886 of record NZ_JBSGZV010000012.1, read on the forward strand.
CCCTGAGCGAGACGGCGATCACCGCCGCCCGCGCCCAGGTCACGCAGCTGTACGGGGCCCAGTACCTGCCGGACACGCCCCGCACGTACGCCGGCAAGGTCAAGAACGCGCAGGAGGCGCACGAGGCGATCCGGCCCTCGGGTGATCGTTTCCGCACGCCCGCCGAGACCGGTCTGACCGGCGACCAGTTCAAGCTCTACGAACTGATCTGGAAGCGGACCGTCGCCTCCCAGATGAAGGACGCCACCGGCAACAGCGTGACCGTGAAGATCGGCGGCACCGCCGCCGACGGCCGGGACGTCGAGTTCAGCGCGTCCGGCAAGACGATCACCTTCCACGGCTTCCTGAAGGCCTACGTCGAGGGCGCCGACGACCCGAACGCCGAGCTCGACGACCGCGAGCGCCGCCTGCCGCAGGTCACCGAGGGCGACGCACTGAGCGCCGAGGAGATCACGGTCGACGGGCACGCCACCAAGCCCCCGGCCCGCTACACCGAGGCCTCGCTGGTCAAGGAGCTGGAAGAGCGCGAGATCGGCCGCCCGTCGACGTACGCGTCGATCATCGGCACGATCCTCGACCGCGGCTACGTCTTCAAGAAGGGCACGGCCCTGGTGCCGTCCTTCCTGTCCTTCGCCGTGGTCAACCTCCTGGAGAAGCACTTCGGGCGGCTCGTCGACTACGACTTCACCGCAAGGATGGAGGACGACCTCGACCGCATCGCGCGCGGCGAGGCGCAGGCCGTGCCGTGGCTGAAGCGGTTCTACTTCGGCGAGGGGTCGGTCACGGGCGTCGCGGCCGACGCCGGCAACGGCGACGGGGACCACCTCGGCGGTCTCAAGGAGCTGGTGACCGACCTGGGCGCGATCGACGCGCGCGAGGTGTCGTCGTTCCCCGTGGGCAACGACATCGTGCTGCGGGTCGGCCGGTACGGTCCGTACATCGAGCGCGGCGAGAAGGACACCGAGCAGCACCAGCGCGCGGACATCCCGGACGACATGGCGCCGGACGAGCTGTCCGTCGAGCTCGCGGAGGAACTGCTCGCCAAGCCGAGCGGCGACTTCGAGCTGGGCGCCGACCCGGAGACCGGTCACCAGATCATCGCCAAGGACGGCCGCTACGGCCCGTACGTCACCGAGGTGCTCCCCGAGGGCACCCCGAAGACCGGCAAGAACGCCGTCAAGCCGCGTACGGCCTCGCTGTTCAAGTCGATGTCGCTGGACACGGTCACGCTTCAGGACGCCCTCAGGCTGATGTCGCTGCCGCGCGTCGTCGGCACGGACGCGGACGGTGTGGAGATCACCGCGCAGAACGGCCGCTACGGGCCGTACCTGAAGAAGGGCACGGACTCGCGTTCCCTTCAGTCCGAGGACCAGCTCTTCACGATCACGCTGGAGGAGGCGCAGGCGATCTACGCCCAGCCCAAGCAGCGCGGTCGCGCCGCCGCCAAGCCGCCGCTGAAGGAGCTGGGCGAGGACCCGGTCAGCGGCAAGCCGGTCGTGGTCAAGGACGGCCGCTTCGGGCCGTATGTCACCGACGGGGAGACCAACGCGACCCTGCGCTCCGGCGACAGCGTCGAGACGATCACCCCGGAGCGCGGCTTCGAGCTGCTCGCCGAGAAGCGGGCCAAGAGCCCCGCCAAGAAGACGGCGAAGAAGGCGCCCGCGAAGAAGGCCGCCCCGGCGAAGAAGACCGCGGCCAAGAAGACTGCCGCGAAGAAGACGACCACCGCCGCGAAGAAGACCACCGCCAAGAAGACCACCGCGAAGAAGGCGACGGCTTCCAAGACGGCGGAGGACTGAGGCAAGGCGTCACAGGCCCGAGGCAAGGAGCCGGAGGACTGACCAAAATGCCGGAAGACTGACAGTCCGGCACCCTCTGGCCCTTCACACGACCGCACGAACACTTCGCGAAAAGAACGCCCCGGCATCACTTTGGTGTCGGGGTGTGCGCACGTTCGGACGGCCACGGCGGGCTGTCAGTCGCTGCCGATAGGCTGACAGCATGACGCGAGCCGAGCAGCCTACGGCCCACAACCCGGCCCCCGACGACACCCTCGTGGCGGACTCCCGTGAGCGCGCGGTCCGTGCGCTGCTGCGCCGGCCTCAGCTGAGGCGGCTGTGGAGCGCACAGCTCGTGAGCGGTGTCGGTGACACCCTCGCGCTCCTCGTCCTGGTCGTCCTCACCCTCCAGGCGGCGATCGCCGAAGGCTCGTTCGGCGGTGGCTACCGAGGCGTGGCGTTCGCAGTGGCGACCGTCTTCGCGGCGCGCATCCTGGCGACCCTCCTCTTCGGAGCCGTCCTCCTCGGACCGCTCACCTCGCTCACCTCCCAGGAGGGGCCGCTCGACCGCCGCTGGACCATGGCCGGCGCCGACGGGCTGCGCGCCGCGCTGCTGATCGTCGCCCCCCTGTGGATCGACTGGACCCCCGCCAACGCGCTGGCCGTCCTGCTGGTCACCGCGTTCGTCACCGGGGTCGCCGAGCGGTTCTGGACGGTGTGCCGGGAGAGCGCGGCCCCCGCGCTGCTGCCCGCCCCGCCCCCCGAGGGTGCGACGGTACGGCCACTGCCGGACCACATGGACGCACTGCGCCGCCTGTCGCTGCGCACCAGCTTCGTCGCGATCCCCCTGGCCGCCGTGGTCCTCGTCGTCGCCTCGCTGTTCAACAATCTGCTGGGCGCCGGGATCGCCTGGTTCGCCCAGCACCAGGCGGCCCTCGGGTCGTATGTGGCGGCCGGGCTGTTCGCCGCCTCCCTGTCCGTGCTGACCTCCCTGCAACTGCCCGCCACGCGCACCCCCCGCGCGCGGTCCCCGCTCGAGGGACTGCGCCGCCCCAAGACCGGCACGGGCGTCGACAAGGGCCGCACGAGCGCGCTGCCGCTGCTCGTCCTGGCCTGCGCCGCCGTCGCCGGAGCGATCTCCGCCGCCGTGGCCGTGGCCGTGCTGCACGCCAAGGACCTGGGCGGCGGCCCGGTGCTGTACGGGCTGCTGGTGCTCGCGCTGACCGGCGGGGTCGTCGTCGGCATCCGTACGGCGCCCTCCCTCCTGCCCTCGCTCTCCCGCCGCCGGATGCTGGCGCTGGCGATCGCCTTCACCGGCATCGCGCTGCTGGCCGCCGGTCTCGTCCCGGACGTCACCAGCGTGCTGCTGATCTCCGCGCTGGCCGGCGTCGGCGCGGGTGTCGCCGCCAACACCGGGCACACCCTCCTCGACCAGGAGACCGAGGAGTACCGCCGGCCGCGCACGACCGAGCACCTGCACGCGGTCGTACGGGTCTTCGTGGCGCTCGGCGCGCTGATCGCGCCCCTGGTGGCGGCGCTCATCGGCCCGCACCGTCTGGAGAACGGCAAGTTCGTGTTCGCGCACGGCGGCGCCGCGTTCACGCTGATGCTGGTCGGCGCGCTGTTGCTGCCGGTGGCCGCGCTGGTGCTGGCCAAGGCCGACGACCGCTCCGGAGTGCCGCTGCGGCACGACCTGCGGGACGCGCTGCTCGGCGGCGACGACCCCGCCACGGTCCCGGCGGGCAACGGCTTCTTCATCGCCCTGGAGGGCGGCGACGGCGCCGGCAAGTCCACCCAGGCCGAGGCTCTCGCCGAATGGATCCGGGCCAAGGGCCACGAGGTCGTGCTCACGCGTGAGCCCGGGGCGACCCCGGTGGGCAAGCGGCTGCGGTCCATCCTGCTGGACGTGTCGTCGGCGGGCCTGTCCCACCGGGCGGAGGCGCTGCTGTACGCCGCCGACCGCGCGGAGCACATCGACACCGTCGTACGGCCCGCCCTGGAGCGCGGGGCCGTCGTCATCTCCGACCGGTACATCGACTCGTCGGTGGCCTACCAGGGGGCGGGCCGCGACCTGTCCCCGACCGAGATCGCCCGCATCAACCGCTGGGCGACCAACGGCCTCGTCCCGCACCTCACCGTCCTGCTGGACGTCTCGCCGGAGACCGCCCGGGAGCGGTTCACGGAGGCCCCGGACCGGCTGGAGTCGGAGCCCGCCGAGTTCCACGCGCGTGTGCGGGCCGGTTTCCTCGCGCTCGCCGCGTCCGACCCCGGCCGCTACCTGGTCGTCGACGCCGGTCAGGAACCCGAGGCCGTCACGACCGTGATCCGGCACCGCCTCGACACCGTGCTCCCGCTGTCCGAGGCGGAGATCAAGGCCCAGGAGGAGGCACGGAAGAAGGCCGAGGAGGAGGCCCGTCGCAGGGCCGAGGAGGAGGCCGCCCGCAAGGCCGAGGAGGAGCGCCTGGAGCGCGAGCGCCAGGAGCAGCTCGCCAAGCTGCGCGCCGAGGAGGAGGAGCGCAAGCGGCGCGAGCTGGAGGAAGCGCAGCGCCGGGAGGCCGAACGGCAGGCGGAGGAGGCCCGGCAGCGGGCCGAGGAAGCGAAGCGCCGGGCCGAGGAGGAGCGGCAGCGGCTGCTCGCCGAGGAGAAGGCCCGCGCCGAGGAGGAGGCCCGTCGCAGGGCCGAGGAGGAGCGGCGGCGCCAGGAGGCCGAGGAGCAGGCCCGGCTGCATGCCGAGGCCGAGGCACGGCGTCTGGAGAAGCAGCGGAAAGCCGAGGAGGCGCTGCTGCGTGCCGAGGAGGCCCGCAGGGCGGCCGAGCGGGCCGCGGCCGAGGCGCAGGCCGGTCCGCGCCCGGTGGTGCCCGACGCCGCCGCGGCACCGCCGGAGGCGCTGACCGTGCCCACGCCCGTCGTGACGCCGAAGAACGCGTCGGGCGGTCCGGTGGAGGAGACGGCCGTGCTGCGGCCCGTCCGGGACAGGGACGCCGACTCCGAGGTGACGGCGGAGCTGCCGCAGCCACCGGCGCCCGCCGGGGCGGCGGACGAGACGGCGGTTCTGCCGCCGGTGCCCTCCGGTGCGGCCGACGAGACCGCCGTACTGCCCCCGGTCGCTCCGGGCCCGGCGGACGAGACGGCCGTGCTGCCGCCGGTGCGGAACACGGATCCCGCGGACCGGATGCCGAAGGGATTCTTCCGCGACGAGCGGGCGGCCGCGGACCCCGACGGCTCCGGCGACCGGACCCGGGAGCTGCCGCAGGTCGACGAGGACGGGGCGCCCCGGCGGCGGGAGCGGCCCGACTGGGCCGAGGAGACGCCGCTGGACGACCTGCCGTCGCTGGCGGACGAACTGCTCGGACCGCACCGGGAGGACGAGGACCCCGACGAGGGGCCGGGGCGCCGGCGGGGCCGGGGGCGCTGAGCGCCTCCTTCGCCCGGACCCGAGTGTCACCATCAATGTCAGTGCCGCCCCGCACAATGGACTGCGCAAGGTGAACGTGACGGAAGGGCGGCGTGACCCATGACGGTGTGGGACGACCTCGTCGGGCAGGAGAAGGTGAGCGCGGTGCTCGAGGCCGCCGCTCGGGACGCCGACGCCCTCGTCACCGCGGCCGCCGCCGACGCGCCCCCGCCGGAGGCGTCGCGGATGACGCACGCCTGGCTGTTCACGGGGCCGCCCGGTTCGGGCCGCAACCAGGCGGCGCGGGCCTTCGCCGCCGCCCTCCAGTGCGTGAGCCCCGACCGCGCCCTCGGCGGAACCCCCGGCTGCGGCTTCTGCGACGGCTGCCACACCGCGCTCGTCGGCACCCACGCCGACGTCAACACGGTTGCCGCGGTCGGCGCCGAGATCCTGGTGAAGGACATGCGGGACACGGTCCGCAAGTCGTTCACCGCACCGGCGAACGGCCGCTGGCAGATCATCCTCGTCGAGGACGCCGAGCGGCTGAACGAGAAGTCGGCCAACGCCGTCCTCAAGGCCGTGGAGGAGCCCGCCCCCCGTACGGTCTGGCTGCTGTGCGCCCCCTCGATCGAGGACGTCCTGCCCACCATCCGCTCCCGCTGCCGCCACCTCACCCTGCGCACGCCCTCGGTCGACGCCGTCGCCGACATGCTCGTACGACGCGAGGGCGTCGAACCCGGCGTGGCCGCCGCGGCGTCCCGCGCCACCCAGGGCCATGTCGACCGGGCCCGCCGCCTGGCCACCGACCCCGGCGCCCGCGAGCGCCGCGCCGCCGTGCTGAAGCTGCCGCTGCGGCTCGATGAGGTCGGCGCCTGCCTCAAGGCCGCGCAGGAACTGGTGGACGCGGCGGCGGAGGACGCCAAGCAGCTCGCCGAGGAAATGGACGGCAAGGAGGCCGAGGAGATGAAGGCGGCTCTCGGCGCCGCCCAGGGCGGCCGGCTGCCGCGCGGTACGGCGGGCGTGATGAAGGACCTGGAGGACATGCAGAAGCGGCGCAGGACGCGTACGCAGCGCGACAGCCTGGACGTCGCGCTGGGCGACCTCACCGCCTTCTACCGCGACGTCCTCGCCCTCCAGCTCGGCTCCCGTGTGGCGATCGCCAACGGGGACGCCGAGGACGCCCTGGAGCGGCTCGCCCGGGGCAGTTCCCCGGAATCAACACTCCGCCGCATCGAGGCGATCGCCGCCTGTCGCGAGGCCCTCGACCGCAACGTGGCGCCGCTGCTGGCGGTGGAGGCGATGACGATGGCTCTGAGAGCGGGGTGACCAGCACACAAGATTGACGGCATCACCCGTAAGAGGCACGGCGCACACGTAGGGCATCCGATCCATGGCACAGCGTTACGCTCGCCTGATGCACCTCAGGCGAATCCTCCGCCCGACCGCCCGAACCACCGAGACCTCCGGGGCCACCAGAGCCCCCCGGGCCACCCCTCCCGTCCGGCCCCGCCGCGGCAGGGCGGCCGTACCCCTGATCGCGGCCGCCGCGCTGCTCGTCTCCGCCTGCTCCTCCGGGAGCGCGACGAGCACGACGCGTGCGGCGGACGGCGCGGCCGAGGCGGCGCTCGCCGCGCTGCCGAGCGCCACCCCGTCCGGCCTCACGTCGTACTACACGCAGAAACTGACCTGGCGCAGCTGCGGTGTCCCCGGCTTCCAGTGCGCCACGATGAAGGCGCCGCTGAACTACGACAAGCCCGGCGCGGGAGACGTCCGGCTCGCCGTCGCGCGCAAGAAGGCCACCGGCAAGGGCAAGCCCATCGGCTCGCTCCTGGTCAACCCGGGCGGACCGGGCGGCTCGGCGGTCGGCTATCTCCAGCAGTACGCGGGCATCGGCTACCCGGCCCAGGTCCGCGCCCGCTACGACATGGTCGCGATGGACCCGCGAGGTGTCGCCCGCAGCGAGCCCGTCGAATGCCTCAGCTCACGGCAGATGGACGCATTCACTCAGACGGACGCCACCCCCGACAACCAGAAGGAGACGGACGCGCTGGTCAAGGCGTACACGAAGTTCGCCGGCGGCTGCGGGGCGCACGACCCCCGGCTGCTCCGCCATGTCTCCACGGTGGAGGCGGCCCGGGACATGGATATCCTGCGGGCCGTACTGGGCGACCGGAAGCTGAACTACGTGGGGGCGTCGTACGGGACGTTCCTCGGGGCGACGTACGCGGGCCTGTTCCCCAAGCGCGTGGGCCGGGTGGTCCTGGACGGCGCGATGGACCCCTCCCTCTCCGCGCGCCGCATGAACCTGGACCAGACCGCGGGTTTCGAGACGGCGTTCCAGGCCTTCGCGAAGGACTGTGTACGGCACGGCGACTGCCCGCTCGGCCACAAGGGCACGACGCCCGCCCAGGTCGGCCACAACCTCAAGGCCTTCTTCCAGAAGCTCGACGCCCACCCCATCCCCGCCGGCGACGCGAGCGGCCGCAAGCTCGGTGAGGCCCTCGCCACGACCGGGGTGATCGCCGCGATGTACGACCAGGAGACCTGGCCGCAACTGCGCGCGGCCCTGGGCTCGGCGATGAAGAACAACGACGGCGCGGGCCTGCTGGCCCTCTCCGACAGCTACTACGAACGCGACCCCGACGGCCGCTACACGAACCTGATGTTCGCCAACGCCGCCGTGAACTGTCTGGACCTCCCGGCCGCGTTCTCCACCCCCGACCAGGTCGAGAAGGCCCTCCCCGCCTTCGAGAAGGCCTCCCCGGTCTTCGGTGACGGCCTGGCCTGGGCCTCCCTGAACTGCGCGTACTGGCCGGTGAAACCCACCGGCGAACCCCACCGCATCCAGGCCGAGGGCGCCGCCCCGATCGTCGTGGTCGGCACCACCCGCGACCCGGCCACCCCCTACCGCTGGGCCCAGTCCCTGGCCCACCAGCTCTCCTCGGCCCGCCTCCTCACCTTCGTCGGCGACGGCCACACCGCCTACGGCCGGGGCAGCACCTGCATCGATTCCGCGATCAACAGCTACCTCCTCCGCGGCACACCCCCCGCTCCCGCCAAGCGCTGCACATAACCCCAGCTCCCAGTCCCACCACACGCCCCGGAGCCCCCGCCCCGGGGCGTGTACGAAGCACCCCCGGAAACTGTGTAGACTTACCGACGTTGCTGATCGCACCATGGTGCGCACAACGCGCCGCTTTAGCTCAGATGGCCAGAGCAACGCACTCGTAATGCGTAGGTCTCGGGTTCGAATCCCGAAAGCGGCTCTTCCTAAGCCCAGCCCAGACAGTGTCTGAGCTGGGCTTTCTCGTTCAGCGGACGCGGCGACGGCGTTGGGAGCGGGCCGCGCGACTGTCGGCGGTCTCAGTTCTGGTCTCAGTTGGGGGCTCCGGGGCGGGGGCCGCGCTGGCCGGGCGGGGCATGAAATGGTCCCCCATGCGGCGCATCGCGTCCTTCGAAAGATGCGACCGGCCCTGCACGTACCGGCGGGTCTGGCTGATCTGGGTGTGCCGCAGGATCTCCATGATCGTAGGCATGTCGACCCCGAGTTCGTTCAGGATCGTGCCGGCGGTGTGGCGGCTTCCGTCGTACAGACGGCGGTCGTCGATCCCGGCTTCGTCCAGTAGCTCCTTGAACTCTTCCCAGTCCTGCCGGGGGTCGAGGGGGCGCCCGTCTGGTCGGCAGAAGACCAGCTTGTGATCCTCCCATCCGTCCCCGGCTTCGGCGTGTGCCTCTTCCTGCTGTGCTTTGTGCTCGCGCAGGTAGGGGAGGAACGGCGGCGGAATCGGCACGGCGTTCCGGCTCTTCTTGGTCTTGGGGCGGGTGAAGACCAACCCGCCGTCTTTCCGGTCGGGGCAGGCGCGGGCGTGCCCGGTGCAGCCCTTAGGGCACGGCTTCGGGCAGCCGCGCTTGTAGCCCTTGTGGGCGGTGCAGCCGTCCGGGCACGGCTCGAACCGGTGGAACTTCGCACCGCACGCCTGAGGATCTGCGCACCCGTGCCGCCATGTGAGTCGTTGAAGCTGCCACTGAGGGCGGAACAGCTCGTTGTCGAAGTCGACGTACGGCCACCTCAGGCCAAGGGTTTCGCCCTGTCGGAAGCCCATGCCGACACCGACGCACCACCGCATGAACGTTGGGCGTTTGGCGGCGGCCTCCAGGAATGCCTTTGCCTCTTCGGTCGTGAACGGGTTTGCCTCGGTCTCGTCGACGGTTGGGGGGTCCACGAGGGTGGCCACGTTCTCAACGACCAGGCGGCGGCGGTGAGCGATCTTCAGCGCGCGCGACAGGATGCGGTGCACCTTGAGAACGTGCGAGGGGGCGTGCCCCTCGTCGAGCATGACGCGGTACATCCGTTCCAGGTGCTCTGGCTGGAGCTTGTCGAGCCGGTGCTTCCCGACCCCGGGGATGATGTCGTTTCTGGTCTTCGACCAGTAGTCGTCCAGCGAGCGCGGCTTGAGCTTCAGGGATGCGATGTCGGTGAGGTAGGTCGTCATCCACTGTTCCACGGTCGGCTTGCGGCCGGCCTTGGGCGCGCGTCCCTTGTCGCGCAGGTTTTCCAGTTCGCGGACCTTGCGCTTGACCTCGGTTTCCGTCCGGGCCCGGCGATGGCGCCGGTCGGGGCTGCCGTCGTCCTTGACGCCCATGGTCACGCGGCCGTGCCACCAACCGTCACTGCCCTCGTAGATGGACGACTCCATGTTCGGCTTACGGGTGCTCAATGCACTCCTCCATGCAGGAAGCCGCCCCGGAGGATTTATCCGGGACGGCTTCGGGGTGGGCTCGTTCAGTTGGGGAGCAGTTCGAGGCTGTTCGCGTAGGCCTCAAGCACGTCCCAGCGGATGCGGCGGGAGCGACCGCGCTTGACGTACTTCAGGTCGCCGGCGGCCATCAGCTCGTACACGGTGGAGCGTCCGAAGCGGAGAACCTTGGCGGCTTCCTCCGGGGTGTAGAGCAACTGGGTGTGGGCCAGTACGGGGGTACTCATCGGGGCGTACTCCTCAGGTGCTCGTGGGGGCTTCTCGGGAGCCTGCGTGTGTCCGAGGTGTGGATTTCTGCGTCACTGCGTTGTCTGAGTCATTCGCGGATTTGGCCTGCGGTTTCGTGCGACGCAGGGAGTTCGGGGAGCGTCATCCGGTGACGCGGGCTTCCGTCACTGGGTGACGCGGGTGACGCGGGGTGACACAGCCGCAGGCCGGTTGCGTCACCGCTGTAGCGGCAGGTCATGGGCCGTTTTCCGTCCTTGGGTGACGCAGGTGACGCAGCGTCTCTTTCCTTCGGACAAGAGAGGGGGATGTCTGTTGTGGTGCGCGGCTCAGAGCGTGAAGAAGGAGCCGCTTCGCGGCGCGACCATCGCAGGGCGGCGCCGCCGCCGAACAGCAAGAAGAGCACGCCGGGCCCGGGGTGCTCCTCTTGTCTGTACGGGGCGTGGCTCCGCCGGTCAGAAGGCCGGTTCCTGCTCGTGCGGGGCTGGGGGCCGGGTCATTTCGATGTAGCGGGCTGTTCGGGTGCGGCCCCAGTCGATGAGGACGCCGCGGGCGGCGAGGGTGGGCTGAAGGCGCTTGAGACGGTCTGAGAGCACTTTGCCGGTGGTCGGCCAGCCTTTGGGCAGGGGGCGGCAGTCCTCGCCGCTGTAGAGGCCCGTGAGACAGTGCAGCCACTCAGAGGACGTCATCCGCTGCTCGGTGCCTGGTTCCAGGTCGGCGGCGTGCTTCAGCACCGTCTGCGCCAACAGGTCGCCCTCGATGACGTCGTCGTTGAGGTCGTCCAGGCTGGCCCGGTAGGCGCCCAGCGCTCCCAGACCGGTCGCCGCGTCGAGCTGCGCGCACAGGTGCGCGAAGTCGGCCATGCGTAGATCGGTCGGGATGTCCGCCTCAGCCGCCCGCACCTGCACCGTGAGGTCCAGGAGGGAGCCGAGGAGGACCGGCAGGACTTCCGCGTACTCTCCCCAGAGTTCCGCCTCGGTGCGCCGGGTGCGGGGGCGTTCCAGGCGCAGCGGCAGGAGCCGTTCGGCGAGGTCGGGCCGGATCACGCCCACGTCGATGCCGGTAAGCAGCAGCGGGCGGCGGTAGCGGGCCCGGACCACGTCGCCATCGGTGTAGAGGGCGCGCTTGACGGTCTCGGCCCCGGTGACGATGCAGCACATCGCATCGGACAGGTCCGGGGCGAGGTGGGAGAGGTTGTCCAGGGCCGTGACCCATCCGGCGGCCACGGCAGCGATCAGGTTCTCTTCGTCCTTCGGAGCGCGGCGCAGGTCGCCGCTCATGCCTTCGATGACCCTCACGAGCATCCGTCCGCCGGTGGACTTCCCCGCGCCCTGCGGGCCGGTGAGGAAGGGGGCGGGGACGGGCACGGACGGCCCGAGGCACCCGATGAGCCAGGCGATGGCTAGGCATTCGGTCTCGGCGTTGGCGAAGTTGCACAGCCTCAGGAGCAGGTCGATGCCCTTGCCGTTGGTGTCCTTGGCTGGCATGGGGAGTTCGCCGGTGAGCTGGGTGCGTCGCCAGCAGACTTCCTGTGGGTCGGGAACGGCGATGTCCCATCCGGTGGGGTGGATGCGGACGGATTGCCCGTCGTCGCGGCCAAGGTCGAGCCAGGTCGCGCCGTCGTATCCCGGTGCGACGCGGATGTGGACCGGTTGTACGTCCTGGCTCATCGCGAGTGCTTCGATCAAGTCCAGTGCCTCTTTCAGGGCGGTGCCGTTGAACACGCCGAGTCCGTCGCGGAAGAGGCCGACCATGAGTTCCTGGCGGTGGCTGCCCGAGGTGCCTTGTGAGCGGATCGGGCGGGCCACGGGGTGGCCGTTCTTCTGCGCGTACACGGTGCCGTCGGCGGTGCGGAAGTACCGGAAGTGGGCTTGCGCGTAGTCGGCGATGACTTCGCGGGCGGGGGTCTTGTCGTCGTCGGACATGCTCACAGTCCCAACGTGGTGCGGGCGTTGGCCCACGCGTCGGCGCAGTGCCGCGGGGATTCGCCTTTGGCCTGCGCGGCGGTGAACAGCCTTGTCATGTGGGTGTCGGTGAGGCAGCCGCACCGGCCGTGCGTGGACAGCACGGCGAGGAATGTCCGGTACACCGTGGCGTGGACCGCGCTACGGGCCTCGGCGATGCGCTGCTCGGCCATGGCGATCCCACGGTCTAGGTAGGCGGGCGTGTGGTGAGGGCACTCACCGTTTCCGACCCGTGCGGGCACGGTGACGGCATGAGGTGCCGACCGGGCCGCAGGGGCTTTCCTCACGACCAGCTCTCGGACGGTGTCTGGCAGGTCGGTCATGGTGCCGGCGCCGGGTCCGAGGTAGCGGGCGTAGGCCATGGTCGATTTGATGTCGACACCGGAGCGAACCGCGTTGCGTCCGGTCATGGCGCCCCGGTAGATCCAGTGCTCCCCGCGCATCGTCGGCACGGTCCGGGTGGCCGGCAGGGCGGTACGGGCCCATGCGATGGCTTCCGCATTGTCGAGGTCGACCACGGTCAGACCGGCGCCGCCGGGGTGGTAGGCGACGCAGATGGCCCGTCGCCATGCGGTCGTCCAGGCCGGGGAGGAGAGGACGTCCGGGTCGGTGGTGGCGGCGGCCCATCCGTGGCACGGGACCGGGCACCGGCAGGGACCTGGCGCCTTCATGTTCGGCCGGCCGCCGCACGCGTTGTCGACGCAGTCGGGACAGTTGCCGAAAGGGACCTTGCCCCGGCGCAGGGGCAGCACCGGCAACCCGGATGCGGCCAGACTCAGTGCGGTGTGCTGGGGGTGCACCGGTGTGGTCATGCCGCCACCTCCAAGGCCGAGCGAACCGGGATGCCGGTGGGCACGGAGACGATGTGCGCGGCGAGCAGCGGCGGCACAGCGTTGCCGACTTGCTCGAACTGCTTGGTCCGGGTCCCGTGGAACGGGTGATCGACCGGGAACGATTGGAGGACGGCCGCTTCCGCGAGCGTCAGGTTGCGCTCCTCGACGCCGTCTCCCACCCACTTGCAGCGGTTCGCGGTACCGGTGATGGTGAAGGACGGTTCGCTCAGCGCCCGCTCGTACCGTTCGACGTCGCCGGAAGGCAGCTTCCAACCCTGCCCGCTGCGCAGCTTCCAGGAGCGCGCCCGGCCGGTCAACGCGTTGCTCGGCCCGTCGGCCGTGAACTCGTTGCCGCCGGTCGCCCGTCCCCGCTCGTCCTTGGAGCGGTCGCCGCGCGTGTTGACCGTGACACCGGACGGCAGACCCAACGCGTCAGCCATGGACACCCAGGAATCCGGGCACCCGCCGAACAGATCGACTACCGGGGTCTTGGCGTGCGTCGGCTCGGGCGCGCTCACGCCCCGGGTGCGGGAGGCCAGGAGAATGGCCCGCTTCCGGGTCTGCGGCACGCCGTAGTCGGCAGCGTTGAGGATGCCGACCCACACGCTGTAGCCCCAGATGCGGAGGAGGCCCGCGTACTGCTGGAACAGCGGGAGAACGTCGGGGACTTCCTCCAGGCACGCCCACCCGGGGCGGAGGTCGTACAGCCAACGCATCGGTTCAGCGGCGAGCAGGGACCGCGCATCCTTGCACTGAGCGAGCAGTACGGCGCGGGTGTCTCGGCCATGGGCGAGGTCGTCGACGGCCTGCTGCACGATCACCTGATCGGCGAGGCCGGCGCGCTTCCCGGCCCTCGACCACGCCTGGCACGGCGGGGAGGCGATGAGGCCGGTGATGCCGTGCTTGAACGAGTCGGTCGGGTGGGCAGCCACGTCGGTCTGAATGGTCGCGTGGCCGGCGGCCTGCGCGGTCGTGCAGGCCGCCGCGTCCCACTCCAGGCCGATGTCCGTCAGACCCAGCATCCTGAGTCCTTCGGACCAGCCACGCGGGCCGGCGAACAGATCGACGATGGTCGGTGGTGCACCAGGCACTCGCCGGATGGGGGCGGGTTGCGTCATGCTGGGAGACCTCCACAGGTCAAGTGGTTGGCAGGTGGACAAGGGCGGCCCCGGTTCTTTGGCGAGATGCGGGGGCCGCCCTTGGCGTAGCTAGCTGTAGAACTTGTTGCGCTTGATCACGGCCTTGCGGATGTTCACGGTGGTGCCGCCGCGGTGGCCGCTCGCGCTGAAGAGCTGCACGGCGATCCATCCACCGAAGATCACGGCCGCGAGGGTGATCAGTTGGGTGATGAACGCGGTGAGCGCGGCGATGAACGAGGTGAGCAGGATCAGCCCGCTGCACACCGCGAGGAACCCGACGCCCCCGAGGGCGACGTTCACGGCCGTGCGGGACACGGCCGGCTTGGCCGCGACCGGTTCGGGCTGGGCGGGGTTGATGGCGTAGCCGGTGACGACTCGGCCGTTCGGCAGGACGATGCTCGCCACCGCCGGAACGGTGCCCGGCTGCACCGGCACGACGGTCGCCGGCGCCACGGCGGGGGGCGGGTACGGGGTCGGGTGGTGGACCTCTACGGCCCGCTGAACGGACACCTTCGGGGTGTGGTCGGAGTACATGCGGAATCCCTTCCGAACGTGGATCAGGGAGGCAGAGACACCCCCTGCCGGGGGCGTCGTGGAGGCGTGTTTCGGGGGTCTGACCTGCGCGCCTCCCTGACTCCCTGAACGATGATCTGTGCAGGTCAGGGCCAGGGAGGCGGGTCAGGGAGGCGGTCAGGGAGTTCTCCCTGCGTCCCTGACCCTTCGGGGGTCGGCTCCCTGTTATCCGTGGGTGGAAGCGGAACCGTCCTCGTCGCGGTTGGCGAGGGCGCGGGCGACCCGGTCACGGGCGACGACCATGACGCCGTCGGACTTGTAGGGCTCGGCGCCGGCGTCGTCCAGGACGCGCTTGAGGTCGATGAACGACCAGCCGCCGTAGGTGTCCGGGTTCCGCATGGCGAGACGCGCGAGGACGTCCTTGGTCCGCACGCGGGGTGCGTCGCCAATGACGGCGGCGATGTCGGCGAGCGGATCGTGTTCCTCGCCCCGGTCGATGGCGTGCAGGGTGGTCACGCCGTCGCGCAGGGCCTTGGCCCGGTTGGTAATGGCCTCGGCGGCGTCGTCATCGATGTAGTGCGTGCGCACGGTGATGGACGACTGTCCGGCCGGGATGGTGATCCCGTCGGAGGCAACGACCAGGGTTCCCCGGTCAAGCCCCGGACGCAGAAGGTTCGGAGCGGCGCCCCCGTCGACGGCCTTGTCCCCGAGTGCCATGCGGGCTTGGGACTCGGTGCCCAGGGCGAGGGATGCGCGGGTGTGGGCGCCCTCGCGGACCAGCTTGGGAAGGTTCTCGTTGGTCGGGTCCTGGGTGCCCTGCCACATCAGGACGTTCACGGCCCGTCCCTGGTTGTGGATCTTCCTCACGGCCATGAAGTACCGGGAGTTGGCCTTGGACCCGCCATAGGGGCGCTTGTCGGCGTCCTTGGCCGGGCACATGAAGGCCACCTGCGCTTCGTCGACCAGCACGATCAGCGGCGGGAACACGGTGCCGGGCGGCGCCTGGATACGGCGGTTCATCTCGTCGACCGCGCCCTCGACCATCTCGGTCACCTGAATCACGTGCTCATCGGTCGGGCCCTGGATCAGGGTTGTGGCGAGCCCGTCGAACATGGCCCAGTCGCCCACGCCCTTGAGGTCGCCCATGAGGAACTGCACCGACTTGTCCAGCGACAGCCACAGGGCCAGGGAGCGCAGGGCCACGGTCTTGCCCTGGTTCGACAGGCCCGTGATGAGCAGGTGGCGCTGGTACAGGCTCAAGGCGGCGGCGTCGCCGCGCAGGTCCTGCCCCCACGGGGCGCGGCCCTTGGCGTAGTCGGCGGTCATCGTGTCGTCGGTGACCAGCGGGGAGGGGCCGATCGGCTCGTCCAGCGCTCCGGAGTCCGCGATCCACAGCCGCACCGTCCGCGCGGCCTGCGGGATCGTGATGAACACCTCGTGTTCGTGGCGGGTCAGGTTCTCGGCGAGCTTGCGGCGCTTGTTCTGCACCTCGTTGGTCGACACCCCGGACGGCAGGGTCACGTCGACCTCGACCCCGCATCCGGCGATCGTGATCGGCCCGAGCATGCTCGCGCCGGCGTCGCCCATCTCCTTGATGGCGTTGCGCAGCGCGGGCACCCCAAGGTCGCGCAGGGCCTTGACCACGATGGACGGGGTGATCGGCTCGCCCTCGCCCGTCCGGACGTTGGCGGGCAGCGCCCACTGTGGTGCGGCCTGCTGCTTGCTGCCGACCGTCCACAGGGCGAGCAGGGCCAGGAACGGGCCGATCGTGACGGCGGGGCCCCATACGACCTGAACGATCCGGATGAGCGTGGCGATGAAGTCGATGGTGGCCTGGAGTGGGGTGATGACGTCCCCGACGTTCTTGGAGTTGAGGGCCATCACGATTCCGAGGGCGACCAGCACGCCGATGCTCATGCCGGTGCCGACGGCGACGCCCTTGGCCGCGTCGACGGGCGAGTGCAGCAGGTCCATGCGGCGGCGGTGGCGTGCCTCGCGGAAGCGCTGCAACCGCTCCTCCCACTCCTCCGCGACCTCGTAAGTCCCGGCCGCTTCGGCGGCCCGCAGCATGCGCTCATACCGGGCACCGGTGCGGCCGTCCCAAGTACGGCGGGCCACGATCCGGCCCCCGTTGAAGGTGTAGAGCCCGTGGCGAGCCACGGCGCGGCCGACGGCGCGGGTGTTCTCGTGCGTGACCGCGTGCTTGACGGCGCGTCCGGAGCGCACCCACGGCGGCACGGGCGTGGGCGGTACGGGGTCGGGGACCACGGTCAGCGTGGTCACGGTGGCCGGTTCGGTCGGCGGTGCGGTGTCCTTGTGCAGGTGAACGACGGTGTCACCCATGGCAGGAAGACTCCTGACTGCCCCAAGACAGGGGCTGGGAGAGTTGAGGGGAAGGGTCGCCCCGCCCGGTGGTGGCGTGGGCGGGGCGTGTGCGGTCAGGCGGCGGGGGTGCCTGCCGCCTGTGCGGTCACCACCAGCTCGACGACTTCTTGGCGGCCTTGGCCTTGGCGGCCTCGCGCACGACCTGATGCCGCTCGATCTGCAGCGCGGTGATCTCGGCGATGAGCCGGGTCTCGGCGGCCTGCCATGCCGACTCGATCCGCTGCTCTGCGCGGTCGGTGCTGCGGCCCTTGACGGTCCGGTAGGAGCCGCCGACAGCGGCCCGCAGGATCGCGCGCCGCTCGCTGCCGTCCAGCGGCCACAACTCGCGCTTGCGGACCGCTTCGAGTTTGCGGTTGGTCTCCCGTATCGCTCGGTCGATACGGCGGGTGTCGGCCTTGCCCATGGTCAGGTACTCCTCGGGGACGGGGGTGGTCGGGGTAGGCGCAGGGCACACACGTGCCGAGCGAGGGCGGGATGACGTATCCGGCATCGGTGCGGCACTGCGGGCAGGTGCGGCGGGCGGCGTTGGCCTTGGCCAGCGCCGCCCACCGCGCCGGCGTCATGGGCCGGACCGGCTTGGCCAGGTCGACCCGGTAGAGGTGGGCGACCAGCGGCGCGCGGCGGCGGCGTGGCCGTTCGAGCTGAGCGGCCACGTCCTGGCCGCCGGGGCGCAGACCGCGGGCCCGCAGCTGGCGGCGGGTGGCGTATCCGTCCGGGGCAAGGCGCCACCGGAACACCGGCAGCGCCCCCATCACGCCACCACGCGCTTCCACGCGGCCCGCAGACGGACCTCAGAGGCGGAGTGGCCGGCCGCACGGAAGCGGGCGGCCATCTCCCGGTAGGACAGGGCGGGGACCTCGCTGTGCTGGATCTCCTCGACCAGCGCGTCCAGCGCTTCATCGGTGAGCGCCGGTGCCGTCTCCAGCGCCGGGACCGGTTCGGTGGGGCCCCAGACCGGGAGTTCCCAGCGTGGTGTGACGCCGGGTGTGACGCGGGTCGTCACGCTGGTCAGTGCCCTGCCGGTGTCCTCGCCATCGCGGGCCGTCTCCAGCGTCGACCACGCTCCCGCGAGGGTCTGAGCGGTCTTCGCCTGGACGCGTGCGACGCGGGCCCCGGCTTTGGTCACGGCGGTCAGCCGGGTCTCCTCGGTGGCGGCCTCGGCCCGGAGTCGGGCGCGGGCCACGGCCGCTTCGTCGCGGGCCTCTTGCTGAATCCCCCGGATCGCACTGAGGGCGGCGGGGGTGAGCGCGGTGCGCTCCCACATCCCGTGGACCAGCCAGAGCGCCTTGGCCGCGAGCGGCAGCCACGCCACGGCCAGCCACGCAGCGCGGGCGGATTCCTCGGCGGTGAGCGCGTGAGCGACCAGGACGCCGGCCGCGACCAGGCCGAAGCACCAGCCGACACCGGTCACGATGCGGCTGTGGTCGCCCTGCGCGGCAAGCCTGCGTTCGTAGGCGAGGGTTGCCAGCCATCCGCCGTCGATCCCGAGACCGACGACCAGGGCGACCAGCCACGGCACGGCTGTGCCCATCCACATCATGATCACGGCCAGGGTGAGGACCATGGACACCGCAGTCATCGCGACGGCGGGCAGCACGGTCTTGGCCTTCACGCCGCACCCCCCGTCGGGCGTACGGTGACGGCCGCGATCAGGAGGGTCGGGGTGCTGTCGTCGTCGGGGTCCCGGTGGTCTTCGGTCCACGACCAGGCGGCACCCGGCGCCACCTCGTACCCGAGGGCGGCCAGGGCGGCGCGGCGCTCCGCGCCGGTGGGCACCGGGCCGGACCGTTCCCAGCGGAAGGTGGGCCACTCGCTCGCCCCGTACAGCACGACGTACAGGCGCCACGGCTGGCCGTCGCTCGACATCTGCGCGGTCAGCGTGGTCACGCCGCGCCCCCCGGCACGCTCGCGCCCGCGGTGCGGTTGGCCAGGATGGTCCGTTCGGCCAGCACCCGGGCCAGCGCACGGCGCGTGCGGCGGGTGTCCAGCTCGGTCGGCGTGCGGTCCAGGGTCATGATCTGCGCGTCGATGAGGTCGACTTCCGCCAGGATCAGCGGCATCTCCTGCTCGATCGCGGCCAGTTCCGCGTCGGTCGGTTCGATCCAGTCGGCGAACGCGGTAACAGCTTCCTGAACAGTGACGATGGGGTTCATGGGTCGTGGTCTCCCTAGCAGGTGCAACGGCCCGACAGCGGCTCTCGGGGTGCCACCCGGGAGCCGCGCGCCGTTCTGGGTGAAGCCGCGTCAGCCACGCGGCGAATGTGCTCTAGCGGTCATTGACCTCGGTGATCTTCACGTTCCGGCCGTAGCCGTCTCGCAGGCGCACGAGCTTGAAGCAGCTACCGCCGACGTCTGTGATCCGGTGCGGCTCGCCCTCGTAGTCGACGTCCGTACCGACCTGGTCGACTTTCGGGTGCTTGGGGTTGGTGATCCGGCGCATTGCTTCCCCTCTCGGGTCGCTGGACTGGTGGATGACCGCCCCGTCCGTCATGCGGTGGCGAACGGATGTCCGGCTCCCCTCAGCCCCGCCCGTACGGACTCCGCGCGCTGCGGGCCCAGACGGGCGAGGGAGGCAACCGGCCGCAGCGCTAGCCGCTGCGATGGCAGGTAGAGAGCGGACCGCATGACGTTCTGGCGCCCGCCGGCCGGTCCATCACGGCGGCGCCCACGCTCTTCGTCGGTGCAATGGGCGTTCCCATCAAGCGAGGTCAACAGGGGTGAAGCACTGCAAGGGGGACCACGTCCCCACACTCCGGCCGTTGCTCGCGGTCACCGGGCCACCTCGCCAGTGCGGGCCGAAACCCTGTTCTGCCTGGCCTTAAGCGGGATTGCAGCGTCCCCGCCTTCTGCGCATGCGGCATGAAGCCGCCTTCCGACCGAGGTGTTTCGTTCGGTCGTTGCAGTACCTGTTTTACAGGTACTGCATGAGGGTCCGTCAAGTACATCGGCGGATCCTCGGGTTTTCGCGCCGGGACTTCTTGGCGCACATTCAGAATCTCTGCAGGTCAGGGGAGTTGGTTACCCCGCCCGTGGACAGCTTCGGGACTTGTGGCTACGGTCAAGAAGTCCCTAGAAGTCCCAGCGGGGGTACAGATGTCGAACGAGCGCTTACGGTCCGCCCTCCTCGCCCGAGGCATGACCGTGCAGAGCCTCGCGGAAGCGATCGAGGTCAACCCGAAGACCGTCGAACGCTGGATCACCCAGGGCAAAGTGCCGTACCGGCGTCACCAGTACGCGACGGCGGCGGCGCTCAAGGTCGACGTGACGACGCTCTGGGAGGACGGCCGCGCCGTCGACAGCGCGACGGACCTGGCCAAAGCCGAGATAGGGACCGTCTACCCGCACCGGCACGCGGTGCCGTCCGGACTCTGGCGAGAGCTCTACGGGCGCGCTGAGCGCAACCTGGACGTCCTGGTCTACTCCGGCTTGTTCCTGTCCGAGGATCCGCTGTTCCACGACCTGGTCAAAGCGAAGGTGGAAGCGGGAGCACAGGTGCGCATCCTGCTCGGAGAACCCGACTGCGCGGCCGTCCGACAGCGCGGGATAGACGAGGGCCACCAGATCATGGACGGCAAGATCCGCAACGCCCTGCTCCTGTACCGCCCTCTCATGCGGAGTCACCCGGACATCGGGTTCCGGCTGCACGACTCGACGCTCTACAACTCCATCTACCGCGCAGATGACGAGATGCTGGTGAATCCGCATGTGTACGGCATCGGTGCCTACATGGCGCCGGTTCTGCACCTGCGCCGTCTCCCCGGCGGCGGTCTGTTCAACACGTACGCGAATAGCATCGAACACACCTGGGAGAACGCCCGGCCGATTACCGAGCACGACATAGCGACCATCACGGGAGCCTGAGCCATGAGCCGTATCGACTACCTGCACGATCCTGACGCCCCGCCGGCCAACTCGGTCGTGCCGTCCGTCGTCGCGTTCGTGCAGAACGACGCGGGGGAAGTGCTGATGATCCAGCGTTCCGACAATGGGCGCTGGGCACTGCCCGGTGGTGGTCACGACGTGGGGGAGTCGATCAGTGACACAGTCGTGCGTGAGGTCTGGGAAGAGACCGGGATCGAAGCTGAAGTCGTCGACATGTCCGGGATCTACACGGACCCCGGACACGTGATGCAGTACGACGACGGCGAGGTCCGCCAGCAGTTCAGCATCTGCTTTCGCGCGCGGCCGGTCGGCGGTGAACTCCGTACGAGCCACGAGACGACTCAGGTCCGCTGGGTCGCCCCGGCGGACCTGAAAACACTGGACGTGCACCCCACCATGCGGCTCCGGATCGAGCACGCCATGGACCGGGCCCGGCCGGCTCCCTACATCGGCTGACGCTTGGCGGCGACCCGCTCGAGTACGCGAGACGTGCACGCCAGGATTTCGGGTTCGGCCCGACGGATGAACGTCCCGATCAGGCTCTCCGGCCCGTACCTCCCCGCGATCTCGTTGATGCGGTCGATGGGGTTCGTGGGCGTGCCGTCCGGCGTGGTGTTCATGTCGCAATAGCAGAGAGCATCGTTCAGGTGCTCGTGCTCGCGGGGGAACTCGCCGTCCAACTCCTCGCGTATGCCACGCGCTTCCGCCTCCATCCACGCGCAGGAGTGGTGAGCAACCAGGTTGATGACCCGTTCGTTGGCGCCGACCACGTCCCGGAGGTAGCGTGCGCCGTCCAGCGGGTGAAAGCCCGTCTTGGCCAGGTCCGGCGCATAGCCGATGTCGTGTAGCACCGCCGCTGCTTCCAGCAGATCCGCGTCCTGGTCGAGAACGAGCGCGATCGTGCGTGCCCTCTCTGCGACTCCAAGACAGTGCTGCCACCGTCGCGGCAGCGGCTCGGCGAGCAGGGACTCAGCCAGCGGATAGGCCCACTCCGTCAACTTCGGCAAGCTACGAACGCTCCTCTCGAATCGGCACGGCGCGGACCGTCCGCACCTTGCCCTGTCCGCCCCCCGCCAGCACGCCGACGGCCTGCAACTTCTCCAGCGCCTTGGTCACCGTGGGCCGCGAGACGCCGAAACGCTCGGCCAGAGTGGAAGCGCTGGGGAACGCTGCCCCTGTTTCAAGACCTTCATCCCTGATGATGTCTGCGATCCGGTTTTCCAGTGGGCGACGGTCGGCTTGCTCGTCTGCTCGCACGACACGCCATCGTCCGCCCGGCACCGGTTCGGCGAGGCCGTCTCGCTGGAGGACGGCGAACGCCCGAAGGACAACCCCGCGCGAGATCTTGTAGTCCCGCATGAGATCAGCCGCAGACGGAAGCTCCGTCATGTCCGGATCATCCTCGATCCGAGACTTAACCGCGTCAGCGATCTTCTGGAAGGTGCCCCGAGGGCTGGGCTGCTGCGGCACGCGCTCTCCCCTCTGCAGTTCGGTGTCAGGCTGAAGTCTCCCATGCGGCTGCGTGAGCCAGTATTCGCGTTCAGCCGGTGAGGCAGACCCATCGCGAAGGTGCAAGGGGCTCCTCTAGATCAATTTGACCGCCTCAAAAGAGATTTTGAGTCACGTTGCTTTTCGACATGGTCGATCAGTCGACCGAGGACTAGGGATGCGGCAGCACGCACCCCGAAATCGTCCATTTCCATTTCGGATTTAACTTCGTAGACGAGGCGTGTCGTAGCACCTGTTGAGAAGCTGCGTTGGACCTCGCTTTCGATCTCCTCCCGGTATGCATGCCCAGCCAAGAACCTGTTTTCCATGCTGAGGGATGGAGGGAGGTAGATGTAGATACTTGCAGGATTAACCCAGTTAATCAAAGGCTCTAGACCTTGACCGAGTGCGCGGCCGCCAGCGCGGAAGAGCCTCACAATGGATTCCTCAGTTGAGGGGCGAGATGCCAGTTCTTCTAGATCGGTGATTCCCAGTGGCTTCGCTTGATCAAGAAGAGCATATGGCGTCGAATATGCTTCGACGCATCCCTCCTTGCCGCATCGATGGCATGCTCGCGTCCCCACGCGTGTGGTGATGTGACCGATCTCCCCAGCCATGCCCTGAGATCCTCGCCACGTGCCACCATGAATAACCAATCCACCGCCAACGCCTTCGGGGAGGACTGCAACGACGGCGTAGCTCTCGCAAGGCCGACCAGAAATGTTTTGGTGAAGGGCAAGGCTGGTTACGTCGTTGTCCAGCGCGACATCAAATGGAAGGTTAACGAGCTGCTCCTCCAGAGGGAACCCGTCCTCCGCTTCTGGACCGCCCCAACCCGCGCTGTAGGAAAGTCGGACGACGCCTTGGTCCACATGCCCCGAGACTGAAATTCCACATCCCAGGACTCGGTGCCCGCGCTCAATGACGGGATCAGTCAGGCGATCGATAAAAGCGATTAGCTCTTCCGTGAATTTGGTGGAGTCTTCGCGCCCTGCAGGGCTGACAGAATGACGGTGGGGACCTCCCTCGTTATCGGTCAGGGGTTCACGTCCGAGATTGGTGACCATGCCGACGAGTTCGGACGGCCTGTTTTCTGCGTCCACGATCCGAATTCCGAGGAGGACGTAATTATCTGCCCACTGTAGGATTTCGCCGCGGCGACCCAGGCCCTTCACGCTACCCGCGATTGTCGGGCTCCCAGTCAAGAGCCCCAGAGCCTGAAGGTGCGCTACCGCCTTACTGATGGTGGCAGGGGAGACTGCGAGCTCTTCGGCCAAGTCGCGCCGAATGACTTGGCCGGAATGCTGAGCGATCGAGCGAAGCACCTGCGATTGGACGGCGCCGCTTACCGGCGCTTCAGGCCCCGCCACCTGCATCGCGAGCCGGTCCCACATGACTTCGCCTCTCGATCGTCGTCTGGCACCGAGGGGTGCACTGACTCAGAGCTTACTCGGTGTTGCTTTGAGTTACCCGTTGAAGTTGAGTGATTTTGACTTACGTCAGTCTTCACTACCGCAAGTCTTGCTTCAGCGAGTAAACTGCGCCTTAAGTTCCTCGGGGAACATCGGAGTCCACCATGAAGAACACAGAGATTCGCCTCGTCGGCCGGCAGGCACTCATGGTCGCCCGGCGACTGCCCAACCCCGGGTTGTGGGAGTGCTGGGTGGAACCCGTTGCGTGCACCCTCTGCGGCTCGGACCTCAACACTGTGGCTGGGCAAAAGGACATCGGTCACCGAGTCAACGTCCGCCTCGGTCACGAGTTGGTGGGAAGGGTGATTGAAGTCGGCCCTGGCACCCATGGGCTTGAGCGTGGCGATCTCGTAGTGCTCAGGCCGCACCAGTGGGTCTCTGGACATGACACGTGGTGCCCCAACGCCTCCGACCCGTTGACGTTTCGATGTCAGGGACGGGGCTGCACGACACACGCCGGCTTCCGGTGGGACGGCTCCTTCTGCACCGTCGGACTGTTTCCGGTGGGCCAGCTTGTGAAGATACCTCCGGCGTCTGTGCCTAAGGGCATCCTGGGCCTTCCTCCTGCCGCTCTCTTCTCCATGGTCGAGCCGCTCGCGTGCGTCCGATCGGCGTCCCTCCTCCGGCAGCAGGTGCTTACCGCGGCAGGCGTTCGTGAAGCGGGTGGCTCTGTCGCGAGCAGCTTGATTCTGGGAGTCGGCCCCATCGGCGCACTGGCTGGTGCTGTGCTTCTGGATGAGGGCTGTGCTGAGGTGGTCATGAAGGACGATCTCGCCCAGCGGGTCGACATCGCGGTCTGGGTGCTCGACACTCCCCGCGCCCGGCGCTTTGGCCCGGGTGATCGCAGCAGGCGGTTCCCTCTGGTCATCGTCACTGCCAACAGCGTCGCGGCGATCCTTGAGGCTGAGCATCACGTCGAACCCGGAGGCGTGATCTACCTGTTGTCCGGTCTTAATCCGGAGGGACGCCTGGTGCAAGACCGCTCAGGCCTCTATTACTACGAGGACGTACACAGGCGGGGGCAGTACCTCTCTGCTGTGGGAGAGGTTCACCGTACGATTGCCGGACACAGTGGGTACGCCGAGCAGCTCTTCGATGATTCGATCCGTTGGGCCGCAGATCACTCCGTGACCCTGGACCGGATGATCACTCACGTCATCCCGAGCATCGACAGTCCAGAGGCGATCTCCCGCTTCCCGGAAGTCGTCCGAAGCTGGGCTACGCCTGACAATTCCCCGGCCGTACTCACTGCGCTTCGTAGGGCCGTGCCGCGCGACCGAATCGGTATGAAGACCGTGCTACTGCCCTCGGGGTAGGGCGAATATCGGCCCGGGTTAACGGTGGTCTCAATCGTGGTCTCAACCGCTGCTCGTTCCGGGGACGTCCGTTGCCGTGCGCTGGGCTCCGAGAACCGCTTCGAGCAGGCGTGATACCCCTCTCGTGGATGGCCGTGGACTCCCCTGGATCAAGATCGGACAACTCGTAATGCGTAGGTCTCGGGTTCGAATCCCGAAAGCGGCTCCACTCAAGGCCAGGTCGGATAGTCTCTGACCTGGCCTTTTGCTTATGACGGTGGCTCCGTCGGCTGACGTCTTGTGGTGGTTGGCGTGTCGGTGCGTCGGTGGACAAGGTCAACGGGCGCGGGTGGCGCGGTGGGCCCGGTCCAGGGCGTCGGGTCAGTCGCCGTACTGGCATGGCGGCGCCCCTGCCGCGGCCCGCTGGTGTGGTTCCTGCTTCGTCCGCGCTTCAGCCTTTCCCTGCCGCGTATCCCGTCGGTGGCTCCCGGTCGAATTGGCGAAACCACCGACGGGACGGTCTGTCAGGGGGGATCAGTCCTCGTCGGGGTCGAGGACGCGGCCCTTGAGCTTGATGGGACTGGCGGCGCCCACCCGTAGCTCGCCGTCGGTGTAGCGGCCCGGCGTTGCTCCGTCGGTGGCGGTGACCTGGGCCGCGTAGCCGAGGCACTCCTGGTTGGTGGACAGGTACGGGTTGTGGGTGAAGGTCAGCGTGCGGCCTCCGTTGCCGAGGGTGCCCTGGGTGGTCTTCAGGTTGCCCTTGGCCTGGAGCGTGTTCACGTCGTGGTAGGCCCAGGAAAGCCAGCCGGTGAACACGAAGCCCGTGGGTGCCTTGAGGGTGAAGGTGATGTCGCCGGGGTTCACCGGGTCCGGGACGGTGCTGAGGATGCCGAAGCTGAGGTGGGCCGGCACCCCTCCCGGCGCGTCCTCGACGATGCCCTGCTGGAGGATGTACAGCTTGTTCTCGGCTCCCGGCTTGACGGGTTCCTGGGTTTGCGTGGCCATGGTTTCCCTTCTGGGGGTGGTGGTGTCCGCGTGGGCGGATCCGCCGGTGGCGGGCTTGGGGCCGGGCCCGCTCATGGACCGTCGGGGTCGGCGACCGACTCCATGAGCTAGCCGGTGGGTGCGTGGTCGCCCAGGGACGGGCCGAGGACGGCGAGGGCGCCGAGGGTGATGTCCTCGTAGAGGTAGAACCCCGCCTCGAGGGGCGGCAGCTCGGCGTCCATGCCTTCCTCGCCGGGCTCCGGCGTGGTGGCGTCGTATACGGAGTCGTCATCGGTCTCGGCCTGGGTGGCGGGCGCGCCGAGTAGGTCGGTGAGGTCCCGCGCCGCGCCCAGGACGGCGGTGCGGGCGGTGGCGGCCAGCAGGCGCAGGGGGAGGTCGAGGGCGGCGGCGGTGCGCTGGCCGGGGACGTATCTCGTCGCGGCGGGAGCCTCTGCGGTGGCGGCGGCGAGCCACTGGACGGGCAGGGCGCAGGCGGAGACGATCCGCTCGGCGGGCACCAGGGGCGGGGGGTCGCCGTCGACCATGAGGTCCTCCCACTCCATGAGGTCGAAGAGGAACTGGCCACCCTTGTAGAGGGGCCAGGGACGGACCGTGTCGAGCAGGGCACGGGCGCGTTCGGGGTCGCGCCGGCGCAGGGCCACGCCGTGCCGTGCCAGAGTGCACAGGCACTGGCGCAGACAGCTGTTGACCTGGCCGAGGAAGGCGAACGCCCGGTGGTCGGTCGGGGTCAGCGGGCCGGTGACGGTGGAATCGGCCGGCGGTGGCGTGGTCGTGGGGGTGTTCACAGTGGCCTCGAGGTGACGTAGTGGGCGATCTGCCGCAGGACGGCTTTGCCTTCGTTCTCGGGGATGATCCGGAGGTCTTCCTCGAAGCGGGCGATGCCTTCGGCGGCGAGACGGTCGGCGAGGTCGGTGGCGTACTCGATGGAGCCGTGCCGCCGCATGGCGGCGAGGAGTTCCTCGGCGTGCTGCTGGGTCTTGTCGGTACGGCGTTGACGCAGGATGTCGAGGAGGCGGGGACGCTCGTGGGTGTAGGCGGTGCGGAAGAGGTGGATCAGCATCACCGTGCGCTTGCCTTCGAGCAGGTCGCCGAGGGGTTCCTTGCCGTAGAGGGCTTCCTCGCCTACGAGGTTGAGGATGTCGTCCTGGATCTGGAAGGCGATGCCGATCAGGCGGAACGCCTCGTCGAAGCGGCCCAGTACGGCCGGGTCGGTCACGCCGGCGCAGACGGCTCCGATGCGGCACGGGCTGATGCACGTGTACCAGCCGGTCTTCTTGGTGCTCATCGTGAAGTAGGCGTCGTCTGTCTCGGGGACGACCTCGTGGCGGATCCAGCCCAGCTCCATGGCCTGGCCCTCGATGGACTCCCGGCACATGTGGATCGCCTCGTGGATGAGGCCGAGGGTGCGGGCCAGGCCGAGCGTTTCCAGGTTGGAGAGGACGGCGTCGACGGCGAGCAGGTTCAGACCGTCGCCGACGTTCACGGCCAGGCCCAGGCCGTGTTCCTCGTGCATGGTCGGCAGGCCGCGCCGATGGGTGGACTCGTCGGCGATGTCGTCGTGGACGAGGAAGCCGTTGTGGAACAGCTCCAGCGCGGCGGCGGCTCGTACGGCGTCGTCGGGGCGCCCACCGAAGGCGGCGCAGGTCGCGATGGTGAGGGTGGGCCGCAGGCCCTTGCCCTGCCGGGCGGGGTAGGAGCGCATGAGGTCGTACAGTTCGGCGCGCGGCTCGCGGTCCGGCAACAGCCGTTCGATCTCCTCGTTGGTGCGGGCCCGGCACCGGCGCATGGTCTCCATCAGGTCCGCGTCGCGGACGGTGTCCTCCAGCGACCAGCTGGTGCTGGTGCGGCCGTCCCACAGCAGGCGCGGCGCCCTGATGGTGGTGTCGCCGATCAGCGCGGGTGGTGCGGACACGTCCTCGGGGGAGCGCCGGGCGAGGAAGTCCAGCGCCGTCCAGTCGACCCGGTCGCCGGCCGGGTCCCGGGCGGCGGGTACCGCGCTGCCCCACAGTTGAGGTGCCGCTTCACGGTAGGCCCCCCAGAGTTCCTGCATGCTGCGCAGCCCCGCCGCGCGCTGGGACAGCAGCGTGAAGGCCCGCCACACGGCGAGGGTGTTCTCCGGGGAGCCGCGGACGTCGAGGCTTTCCGGGAGGACTTGGTCGACGGGCGGGCGCTGGAGGTCGAACAGCAGGTTCATCGCCCGGTTGTCGAAGGCGACCTCGACGTCGGGGTCCGTGCAGCGCTCCCGGGTTACGACGATACGGCTGTGCCGCGCGGTGAGCGTGGCGTGGCTGCCGTCGTTGAAGTGCAGGCCGAGCCGGATGTCACGCAACTGGTCGGCGGCGGCGGCGAGGATGGCCGGCGCCCGGTCGGACAGCGCGGCGACGGTCTCGTCCAGCAGCCGGGCACCCGTGAACGCGGTCGCGGTCTCAGGCATGGGCACCACCGGCGAACTCGACGATGCCCCCCGTGTGGAAGCCGATACGGCGCCCGCCGATACGGCCCTCCACCGTGCAGGGGCCGAGGGTCTCGTGCACGCTGAACGGGGGCAGGCTCGTCTCGGAGGGGTTGGCGATCCGGCCCGCCGTGCGCGAGCGGAAGTCGAGGACGAGACGGTCGTCGCCGAGCCGGGCGGTGATCAGCAGCCGACCGGGCACCGCGGCCATCGGCGGGGTGCCCAGCACGTCCGCCAGCGGCGGCACCATCACCACCCGGTCGCGGTCCAGACAGCCACTGACCGCCACCCGCAGGTTGCGGCGCGGGAAGTGACGGATCATGCGCCCGTCGCGCCACAGCATCACCGACCCGTTGGCCGCGCCCGCCGGACGCGCGGGCTGGAGCAGGGTGAAGACCACCGCCGAAGGCGGAGCGGCGTCGGCGGGGCCGGAAGGGTCGTTGACGAACCCGAACACCCAGCCCCCCAGCGTGGGCCAGGACCAGCGGCCCCGTACCCGTTCGTGGTAGCCCAGCAGGTCCGTCGCCGTGACCGTGCCGTCGCCGTGCCGCAGGATGCCAGTGCCGAGGACGCCGGGCTCCGACTGCCACCGCAGATACTCGTCCTCGCCGAACGGCGCGCACTGCGACGTGCACGGCCTGCTGGTCCGGGTCAGCCGTACGTCGACCGCCGGCGACGCCGACCGGGCCGCCACCCGGAACGCGCCGGGCTCACCGTGCTCATGCGGTAACCGGAAGGCGGACCAAGGCAGTTCGGGTTGGTCGGCGTTGAACTGCGTCGCGCTCCAGCCGTGTCCCTCCCCATAGACGAGAAGGATCGCCATGTGCTGTCCCTCGGCCGCCGTGCCGGTCCCGCTGCGGTGCCCGGTGGCCGGAGCGCCCGGATCCGCGAAGACGGCGCCGCGGGAGGACCCCAGGACGGACAGGTTGGCGACCAGGGCCTGCCGGCCGCACCGGGACAGGAACGCGTAGTGCAGCCATTTGCGGTCGAGTGGATGGGTGAGCGGGGCGTACGGGAAAGGGCCTGGGGGCCCGAGCCTGGTGAGGGTCGGCGTGGACACGATTCGAAAACTAACGCATTGTGCCCGAACTGGCACATTCTGTGAAGATCAGCCGGGTGACAAGGGAGCACAGAAACGTTCACTTGCGTAATCGAGGTTTGAAATCGCAAAGAGCCGCCTACGGCGGACACTCCGCCACGGACGGCTCAAGGTCTCGCGCCGGCCTCCTGAACTTCTCACTGGTCCTCGTCGTCCCCCAGAATGCTCGCTTTCAGGCGTACTTCCGGCTGGCCCGCGATCACCGCTCGTCCGTCGGTGTACCGGCCCGGCGGGGCATCCGTCCCGGCCCGGACGCCGAGGGTGTACACGAGGGCCGCCGCCGGATGGCCGGGAGTGTTCAAGCGCGGTTCGTCCGTGACGGCCAGTGATCTGCCGCCGTCCCGCACGGTCGCCGTCGGTGCCCTACCCGGGAGCACCGTGCGATCCGCCCGGTAGTACGCGCAGGTCGCCCGGCCGTCGAAGACGAAACCCGTCGGGGCCGTGAAGCGGTGCTCCACCCTCCCCGGGACCCATGGATCGGTGGACGAGACCCGTACATGGATCACCTCGCTTCCGCCACGCGGGATTTCCACCCCGACTTCCTGACGGACCAGCAACCGCGCGGCCGTCGCGGTCGTGGCACCACTGTCGCCGTCCTGCGTGTCACCGGCCCCGCGGTCCGGTTCCGGTTTCCCCTCCGGCTCGGGTTCCGGCTTCTCGTCGATCTCCGGCTCGGCGTCCTGGGAGGGGGCGCCGGGGAGAGGCAGTGCCGCGATGCGGTGGTGGAAGTTGTCCGCCACGAGCAGCCGCCCGGCCGGGTCCACGGCGAGGCCGCACGGATAGGCGAGCGGAGCGCGGACGGCGCTGTCGGCCGTGTCACCGGCCTCGGCTGCCTCGGTTGCCTCGGTTGCCTCCGGATCCGGCCCGGCGACGACTCGGGCCGCGCCATCGGCCAGCCGCCACACACGGTGTCCGTTCATGTCGGCGACGTAGACGTCCCCCTGGGCGTCGACCGCCACCGCGCAAGGGGCACTCCAGTCGACCGTCATGGCGTCGGCGCTTCCGTCCGGTGGTCCCGCCAATACCCGCAGCGTCCCGTCCGTGCCCAGCAGCAGCACCCGGCGGCCTGCCGGGTCGGCGATGTACAGCTGCCCGGCGGCGTCGACCGCCAGGCCCCCGGGCAGGAACGTCTCACCGGCGTCGGCCGCACCGGAGCCCTCGGCCCGTCCGGATGCCGCGACGACCGTGTCGATGACGCCGTCATCGCCGATCCTGCGCACCCTGGGACTGCCCCCTTCGCCGATGTACAGGGTCCCGGCGCCGTCCGCGGCCAGGGCGCACGGGGCATTCAACCGGGCACGGTCGGCGGGGCCGCCGTCGCCGTCGCCGCCACGGGAGCCGTCTCCCGCGATGGTGTCGATGACACCCGAGGGATCGATCCGGCGGACCCGGTGGTTCATTTCGTCGGCGACGAGCACAGCCCCGTCCGGGCCGACCGCGAGTGCGGCCGGGAAGCCGAGACGCGCCCGCACCGCGTCCGCGCCCTCCCCGGCGAAGCCGCGCAGCCCGTCGCCGGCGACCGTCGTCAGGGTGCCGGAGTCGTCGATCCGGCGGACCCGGTGGTTGGCATGGTCGGCGATGAAGACCGCCCCGTCGCCCACGGCCACGCCTGCGGGGAAGGCCAGCTGTCCTTCCGGCGCGGGCCCGCCGTCGCCGGAGAATCCGGCGGCGCCGTTTCCCGCCACCGTGGCCAGCGGTCCGCCCCCGTCCAGGGAGACCGGCTGTCGCTGCCGAGCCGTGGACTTCGCCGTCACGCCGTCACCATCCGGCGGCGGCACGGTGCGGCCTCGGCGGCGCCCGGCACCCTCCGCTTCCACGATTTTGTCTCCCGCATGTCCGTCACCTTCCGAGCCTTCGTTGGCATTCCCCCTTGGATACCGGCCGGGCCGGCCCCGCAGGAGCGGCGCACCGGCCGGTCCACCCGCACGAGGGAGAAGCCACGGGGACGGACGATGGTTGCCCGGTACCGGCGGGAGTCGATCGAGACGGCCGGCAGGTGCAGCCCACACCTTCGGCGGGGCGCGGGGCTGCACGCTCTGCATCTGTGCGCCGTCGCATGCCTCAACTCCACTCGAACAAGTGACGCGGAATCGATCCGTCATTCCAAACGGGGGAATGGCGGCATACCACCCGTGCGCCCGGGCTAACGATGGACTCGGATGACGGCCCGGTGCGAGCCGTGGTGCCTGCGCGAACGCCCCGCACGAGGCCGCAGGCGGCGACCTGCCTCCGTCTTCCGGACGCAGCTCCCCATGACATTCACATGAAGGGGGGACCGTGCGGTGTGCGGTCCCGAGCCCTGCTCCGCCGCCTGCGGGCAGGGGGTGACCCGTGTCAGTACGTCCCTTTTCGTCGCATGCTTCGGATCACAGCCCCAGGAGGACACCGAGATGGCCACTGACGTGCAGTCAAAGAAGGCAGCTTATGCGCGGGGAGAGGAACAGGGGCGGGCCGATGCGCTCGCCGGCCAGCCCCACGCCGACCCGCCGCGCGACGGCACACGCGGCGAGAAGGACCAGTACGCGAACGGCTACGACTGGGGTTACGAGCAAGGCCGCGCGCAGAAGCTGGACGTCGTGGTGTGGCAGGAGGGCGGAGTCGAGGACGCCCCAGGGGGCCTCGGCACCACCATCAACATCTGTGTCCGCACGCCGAACTGGAGCGAGACCGTCGACGCCGGCGAACGCGAGCACGTCTTCACGGCCCCCACCGGATTCCGCTGGAACGGCACGGTGGGCGCCCAGTACAAGCGCATGGACCAGACCACAGGGGGCAACCTGCCCCCCGTCCGGGCCCAGGTCAGCGACGACGGACGCACGCTGGCCTTCACCTGTCATGTACACCTGAACACAAACAGCGAGGACAAGGACTGCATCGTCTACACCTGCGGTCTCGAAGCCGTCGACGGCGCCGCACCCGGCCGCTTCACCGACGGCGTCGCCCAGGTCGGTACCGCACCCCCGGCCAAACTCAAGGCCGAGGTCATCGAGGACGAGGACTGAGAGAGCAGGAACCAGACACCATGACCACCGTCGTCACCTCCGGCGTCTTCCCATCCACCAACCCGGCCGCCTCGCCGATCAGCGGCCTGGGTACCGCAGACGTCAGGTGGGGCAGCAGCGGCTCCCAGAGCGGCTACCAGTTCCGTGGTGCGGCCGCGGATGTCGAACTTGACGGCACCGAGTTCGTCGTCGGCACCTTCGTGCACCGCAACGTCCCCACCAGCGTCAGCCCGAGCCAGTTCGACGTCCAACTCACCATCAACGTCATGTTCGAGGACGGCAGCACCACCGACCTCAACTTCAGCTTCCACCACAACGAGACGCCCAACAGCACCGGCAGCAGTCCCGTGGACGACGACCTGGTCGACCTCCAGACCTTCGTCCACCCCCAGCCCGTCACGGTCGGCGGCAAGCAGTACCAGGCGGTCCTGAGCGGATTCAAGCGCAACGGTCAGATCGTCCGGCAGTTCCGCAGCCCCGAAGGCGGTATCAACTTCGCCGAAGTCGTCTGCATGTTCACGCTCGACGGGCCCGACGTGATCATCTCCGACCTTCGGTACCTCGGCACCGGCCCGGGCCAGTCCGACGAATACGTCGAGATCCTGAACCAGGGGGGTGCGCCCCAGGACCTGACCGGCTGGGTCGTGGAGTCCAAGCCCACCGGACGTGACTTCCCCTTCCCTCCGGGGACGGTCATCCAGCCCGGCCAGCGCTACCGCATCTACACCAACGAATCCCACCCGCAATTCGGCGGATTCACCTTCGGCTCCTCACAACAGGTCTGGCGGGACAAGGGCGGCATCGCCCGTCTGGTCGCAGCTGACGGCCACGTCCCGGACCAGTACCCCTATCTCGACAGGGGCTTCAACGCGACCGGCACACCGTAGACGGGCCTCGTCGGGCCTTCAGCGACTGGTGAGGCCGTAGCGGGCTTCACCAGTCTTTGACGGTGGCACAGGGGGCGCCGCCTCGCCGAACGAGGCCGCTGTCCCCGTACGGTCCTACGAACTGCACCGCCTGTTGCTGCGGGTGCTGTGCTGCTCCCGGTGCCGGCGGTCTGTGTGATCTCCACAAACTGTGTCAGCGTGGCGATGAGCAGTACTTCCGCATGATCCATGTGG
The DNA here is from genome assembly GCF_053611185.1 of Streptomyces sp. NPDC054834. Lineage (NCBI taxonomy): Bacteria > Bacillati > Actinomycetota > Actinomycetes > Kitasatosporales > Streptomycetaceae > Streptomyces > Streptomyces sp. NPDC054834. The sequence goes on from NZ_JBSGZV010000012.1 coordinate 179,689, forward strand.
CCGGCCTGCCAGCCCGTGGCGACCCCACACGAGTACTCAATCCTCTTGATCCCCTTGTCGCGGGCTCGCCCCCGGCACGATCAGCCCCGTCTCGTAGGCGACGACCACCGCCTGGGCGCGGTCGCGTAGGCGGAGTTTGGCGAGGATGCGGGCTACGTGGGTCTTCACGGTGGCCTCGCTGAGGTGGAAGCGGGTGGCCAGTTCGGCGTTGCTGAGGCCGGTGGCGAGGGTGCGGAGGACTTCGAGTTCGCGGGGGGTGAGGGCCGCCAGGTCGCGGTGGAGGGCGGGGGAGTCGGGGGCGTGGGAGACGAAGCGTTCGATGAGGCGGCGGATGATGGCGGGGGCCAGCAGCGCGTCGCCGTTGCGGGCGAGGCGGACGGCGGCGACCAGGTGTTCCGGGGTGACGTCCTTGAGGAGGAAGCCGCTGGCGCCGGCGGTGAGCGCGGCGTAGACGTAGCGGTCGAGGTCGAAGGTGGTCAGCATGATGACGCGGGGCGGCTCGGGCAGGGCGCCGGACAGGATGCGCCGGGTGGCTTCGAGGCCGTCGGTGCCGGGCATCCGGATGTCCATCAGGACCAGGTCGGGGCGGGTGCGGTGGACGGCTTCGATCGCTTCGTCGCCGTCGGCGGCCTCGGCTACGACGTCGACGCCGTCCGCGGTCAGGATCATGCCGAAGCCCGTACGTACCAGCGCCTGATCGTCGGCGATCACCACGCGCGGCGGTGGGGTCATGAGAGCTCCTGGGCCGGTGGGGCGGCCGGAATGACCGCTCGGACCCGGAAGCCGCCGATGGGGCGTTCGTCCGCCTCCAGCGTGCCTCCGTAGACGGCGAGGCGTCCGCGCAGGCCGGTCAGGCCACGGCCGCCGCCGGGGCCGGCCGGTGCCGCGGGGGTGCCGCCGGTGTCGGACACCTCGATGTGGACGGCGTCCGGGGTGTGGTCGACGGCGACCCGGACACGGGCGCCGGCGGCGTGCTTGACCGTGTTGGTCAGCGCCTCCTGCACCACGCGGTACGCGGCCAGGTCGGCCCCGGCGGGCAGCGGCGCCGGGGTGCCGGTGACCGTCAGTTCGACGGGGACGCCGGTCGCCCGCATGCGCGCGACGAGGGCACCCACTTGCGCCAGGCCCGGTTGCGGCGCCAGCTCGGCGTCCGACGTCTGGCCCGGGGGAACGTCCGAGGCCGCCATGGTGAGCAGGCCCATCACATGGCGCAGTTCGGCCATCGCGGTGCGCCCGCCGGCCTCTACGGCGAGCAGAGCCTCGCGGGCCCGGTCCGGCGCGGCGTCCATCACCTTGCGGGCCGCGCCCGCCTGGATGACCATCACGCTCACATTGTGGGTGACGATGTCGTGCAACTCACGTGCGATACGGGAGCGTTCGCGGTCGACGGCCAGCCGGGTGGCGGCCCGCTGCTCCTCCCGCAAGAGGTGTACGCGCTGTCTCCAGGCGTGCACCGCCCCGGCACCGAACCCCACTCCGAGCAGCGCGAGGAACGGCAGCAGACCAGGCGTGAGGTGCGGGAAGGTCTCGTCGTGGAACGCGGCGAGCAGGCCGGCGCCGGCCACCACACTGGCGAGGGCGCCCACCCGGCGCGGGCTGTACACGGCGGCGCTGTAGGCGGCGACCACGCAGGAGAGGAAGGTGTACACGGTCGCGTCGCCTCCGCCCAGGCGCCGGCCGAACGCGAAGCTCACGGCCGTCACCGCCCAGAACGAGGCCAGCGGATACCTTCTCCGCGCGACCAGGGGCAGCGCCGTCAGAGCCGCCAGCACCAGGAGCCCTGGCGAGACGGCCGCCGTCGGATCGAGGTCCCGTACGCCACCGGGCACCGGCGGCGGGTTCGGAGGAGCGGGCGCATCCGGCGGAACCGGAAACGGGCCGTGGTCCTGCCGCTGCGTACTGCCCACCGTGCAGGCGGCGAGCACGACGGCGAGGATCCCGTCGGCCGCCCACGCCCAGCGGGACGGGCGCGGCAGCGGGCCCCGGCCCAGCAGCGGCAGCGGGGCCGGCAGCGGAACCCGAGCCAGTGACGCGGCGACGCCCGACCGCCACCGCTCCGCGATCCTTGCGATCCCCGCCCCCACAGCCCCGGCCATGCGCCCAGTGTGGCAACCCCCCGCTCCCGCCCACATCCCTCGCGGCGCGGACGGCACGGCAGGGCGCTACAACCCCCGCGTACATCGCGAGGATGACGCCCCCGCCGGGTCATCCGGAAACGGCAGCCGGGTTCGCCGTCGCGGCCGACGCCCCCGGCACCGTCCGGCGCCTACCTTCGGGCCGTTCCCAACGCCGCCCCGTCTCTGGAGGCCCCATGACCATGACCACGAACCCGCCCGTCATCGACATCCGGGACGCCACCAGAACGTACGGCGAAGGCCCCCCGGCCCTCGCCGACGTGACCCTGAGCGTGAGCGCCGGAGAGGCGGTCGCCGTCCTCGGCCCGTCCGGCAGCGGCAAGTCGACGCTGCTCAACCTGATCGCCGGGCTCGACCGGCCGAGCTCGGGCAGTGTCACGGTCGCCGGCCTGCGGGTGGACGAACTGAGCGAGGCCGGGTCGGCGCAGTACCGGCGGACCCGGATCGGCATGGTCTTCCAGTTCTTCAACCTCCTCGACGACCTGACCGTCACCGACAACGTGCTCCTCCCGGCCCAACTGGCCGGCCTGTCCCGCGCCGAGGCCGGCAAACGTGCCGCCGGGCTGCTGGAGCACCTCCGCATCGACCGGCACGCCGACGCCTACCCCGGCAGGTTGTCCGGCGGTGAACGGCAACGGGTAGCCGTGGCCAGGGCCCTGATGAACCGTCCGGCCCTGCTGCTGGCCGACGAGCCGACGGGCGCGCTGGACACCGCCGCCGGCGAGGACGTCCGCGAGCTGCTGACCGACCTCAACGCGGAAGGGCAGACGATCGTCCTGGTCACCCACGACCTGGACCTGGCCCGCTCCTGCGCCACCCGCACCGTCGAACTGGTCGACGGCCGCATCGTCCGCGACAGCAGGCATGCGGGCGGTCACGCGGAGACGGCGGGGACCACGAGCACCCCGGACACCGCCCGCCGAACCCCCGGAACCCCCCGATGACCGCCCTCGCCCGAGTCATCCGCGCCGGAGTGGGCCGTCGACGCGTCCAGACCGCCGTGCTGATCCTGACCACGTTCATGTCCGTCACGGCCTCCGTCCTCGCCGCCGGGCTCCTCCTGGCGTCCCGGGCGCCTTTCGACCACGCCTTCGCCCAGCGCCACGGCGCCCACCTGAGCGCACGGTTCGACGGGACGAAGGTGACGCCGGCGCGGCTCGCGGCCACCGCGCACGCGGCCGGGGTGACCGACGTGGCGGGCCCCTTCGCAACCCTCTCCGCGCGCCCCCGCACGGTCTCCGCGTCGGACATGCTGCCCGCCGGTGTCGGCCTGCCGCCGCTGACCGTCGCGGGCCGGACCGCCGCGGGAGGTTCGGTCGACCGGGTCACCCTCACGGAGGGCACCTGGGCCACCCGCCCGGGCCAGATCGTGCTGGCGGCCGGCACGATTCCGCTGAGCCCGGGCGCCCGGCTGAGGATCCCCGACGCACCGGGCAGCCCGGCCCTGACCGTGGTGGGCGTCGCCCGTTCGGTCACCGGCACCGCGGACGCCTGGGTGACCCCCGCGCAGGCCGAGGCCCTGGCCGGGACGGGCAGCACACCCTCGTACGAGATGCTCTACCGCTTCCGCCACGCCGGTACGGACGCCGAAGTGGCCGCCGACCGTGCCGTGATCGGCGCGGCGGTGCCGAAGGGGGCGATGACCGGGGCGCAGTCGTATCTGACCGTCCGACAGCGGGAGACCGCCAACGCGATGGCGTTCGTGCCCTTCCTGGCCGCCTTCGGTGTCCTCGGGCTGCTGCTGTCGGTGCTGGTCATCGGCATCGTGGTGAGCGGCGCGGTGGGCGCCGCGACCCGGCGCATCGGCATTCTCAAGTCCCTCGGCTTCACTCCGGGGCAGGTGGTACGGGCCTATGTCGGGCAGGCCCTGATCCCGGCGGGGGTCGGCTGTGTGCTGGGGCTGGCGCTGGGCAATCTGCTGGCCGTCCCGGTGCTCGGTGACGTCGGCGAGGCCTTCGACGGGCCGTCGGCGTCGATTCCGGTGTGGATCGACGTCGCGGTGCCCGCCGCCGCCCTCGCCCTGGTGGCCCTTGCAGCGCTGCCGCCCGCGCTGCGCGCCGGGCGGCAGCGCACCGTGGAGGCGATCACGGTGGGGCGCACGCCCCGCGCGGGACGGGGGCGTGCGGTGCGGCGGCTGACGGGACGGCTGCCGGTACCGCGCGCGGTCGGGCTGGGGCTGGCACACCCGTTCACCCGCCCGGCGCGCTCGGCCACGACGGCCGCCGCGGTCGTCTTCGGCGCGGTCACCGTCACCTTCGGGGTCGGGCTCGCGCTGACGCTCGGGGCGGTCCAGTCGGGCCGCATGCTCGGCTCGGCAGGTTCGGTGGTCGTGGCGGCGGGCGGTTCGCAGGCTCCGGCCGGCGCCCAGGCGGTCCCCGCGGACGGTGGGCAGGACCAGCCGAAGGCCGACCCTGCCCGGGTAGCCGCCGCACTCCGCGCCCGGCCCGGCACCGCCCGCTTCTACGGCACGGCCCAGGCGCGGGTGAACGCGTCCGGGATCACCGGCGCCACGACCGTGGTCGCGTACCAGGGCGACGCCTCCTGGGCCGCCCCCCGAATGGTCTCGGGCCACTGGCTCGACGGCCCGGGGCAGGCGGTGGTCACCCGCCGCTTCCTCGACGCCGCCGGAATCCACGTCGGCGACACGGTGCCCCTGACCGAGCAGGGGCGGCACACCTCGGTACGGATCGTCGGCGAGGCGTTCTTCACCGAGGGCGAGGGCATGGAACTCCTCACCCGCACCTCGACCCTCGCGGACCTGGGACTCGACGCGACACCGGGCCGGTACAACGTGCGGACGGAGCCGGGTACGAACCTCGCGCACTATCTCGCCTCGCTCCGGACCGCCCTCCAGCCGGTCGGCGCGGTCGCCATGGCCAACACGGAGAACGAGTCCAGCGTGATCATGACCATGGACGCGCTGATCGGCACGCTCACCCTGATGCTCGTCGCGGTGGCGGGCCTGGGCGTGCTCAACACGGTCCTCCTGGACACCCGCGACCGCGTCCACGACCTCGGCGTCCTCAAGGCCCTCGGGATGAGCCCGCGCCAGACCGTGGCCATGGTCGTCACCTCGGTCGCCGTGATCGGGCTGCTCGCCGGTCTGGCGGGGGTCCCGGCGGGGGTCGCCCTGCACCGGTACGTCACACCCCTGATGGGTGACGAGGTCGGCCTGACCCTGCCCCCGTCGGACATCGCCGTCTACCACGCGCCACAGCTCGTCCTGCTCGCCCTCGGCGGGCTGGTCATCGCGGTCGCGGGCGCGTTGCTGCCGGCCGGGTGGGCGGCCGGAGGGGACACCGTCGGTGCACTGCGCGCCGAATGAGCGGGCGCGCGCCCGGGGCCGTATACGGACGTGAAGCGGACGCGTGCGCCCGGCGCGCGGAGGGGTCGCGGGGCAGCCGCGGGGGAGCGAACGAGGGCGAGCGGCGTCAGGAAAAACAGCTCCGAAAGCGGAGCAAAGCCGCCACGAAGTAAACCGGAATCAGGAGAACGGGATCCTCTGAGGCAACATCTTGGTGAACGGGGGGCCTCGCGCGCGCAGGGCGTGGGGCCGCCGTCGGCCGGATGGGGTGAGGGACGTGGTGGAGCCGAGGATCGCCGTCGCCGTGGTGACCATGGGCAACCGGCCCGCCGAAGTCGACGCCCTGCTGGAGTCCGTGGCCAAGCAGGACCTCGCCCCCGCCCGGATCGTCATCGTCGGCAACGGCTGCCGGCTGCCCGAGTTCGCCCGGCGGCTGGCACTGCCCGGCGAGGTCACCACGATCGACGTGGACGAGAACCTCGGCTGCCCCGGCGGGCGGAACGTCGCCCTCGCCCGGCTGCGGGAGTTCGGTGACGTGGACGTCGTGGTCGACCTCGACGACGACGGGCTGCTGGCCGACGCCGACGTACTGCGCCGGGTGCGGGACCTGTACGCCGCCGACCCGCGCCTGGGCATCGTCGGCTTCCGCATCGCCGACGAGAACGGCGAGACCCAGCAGCGGCACGTGCCCCGGGTCGGCGCCTCGGATCCGATGCGGGGCGGGTACGTGACCGGGTTCCTCGGCGGCGGGCACGCCCTGAGCATGCGGATGCTGGCCGAAACCGGTGACTGGCCCGCCGAGTTCTTCTTCGCCCACGAGGAGACCGATCTGGCGTGGCGGGCCGCCGACGCCGGCTGGAACATCCTCTACGCGCCCGAACTGCTCCTGCGGCACCCCAAGACCTCGCCCGCCCGGCACGCCGTCTACCACCGGGTGACCGCCCGCAACCGCGTCTGGCTGGTCCGGCGCCGGCTGCCCCTGCCGCTGATCCCGGTCCACCTGGGCGTGTGGACGCTCCTCACCCTCGTACGCAGCCGGTCGGCCGCCGGTCTCAGAGCCTGGTTCGGCGGATTCGTGGAAGGGCTGCGCGAACCCGCCGGGGAGCGGCGGCCCATGCGCTGGCGGACGGTGTGGCGCCTGACCCGCCTGGGACGCCCGCCCGTCATCTGACAGGAAGCCGAACGGGGGCGGCAGACGGGAGAGAGGGACGGGGGAGGCTGACGGGGAGACGGACGGGACAAGGACCCCGGTCGTTCACCTCCGACGACCGGGGCCCTCTTGCGTCCCCGGATCCGGCCTGCGGCGGCACTCCCCCGAGTTACGCGTCGTACGCGCGCGCCGTCGGACCCGATCCGATGGAACGATCACATCAGAACGCGCCAACGGATCGCTAACATGTGGCCAACGGTTTCTTCTGAGGCAGCTGATCGGGTGGCGTGAACTCGCCGGGCGACGACGGCCGTAGGCCGGAACCGTAACGGATTCCGGCGGTAACCGACAGAGGGCAGGTGGCGGGAAACCGTCTGAGGCAGGGCGGAATTCCGCCACGGACGGCGGGCACGCGCCCGCCGCGGACCACGGTCCGGCGTGACCGCGTGGGAAGGCAGTGAACGGCGAGATGCGGCGGTGCGAGCTGCGCTTCGGACTGCTGGGACCACCCGTCCTGTATGACCGTGCGGCGTACGGTATTTCGTACGACGCCGTGGAGGACGCCGACGCCCCGCTCGTCCACGAATCCCGCACGAGCCGCATCCACGACACCGGCGACCGCAGCGGAGCGGCCCCCTCGGTCCGGCCGATCGGCAGTCCCAAGGTGCGCGCCCTGCTCGCCGCGCTACTGCTGGAGGCCGGCCGGGTCGTGTCGGTCGATTCGCTCAAGGACGCGCTGTGGGGCGGTGCGCCGCCCGCCTCCGCGCGGGCCTCGCTGCACAACCACGTCACCCGGCTGCGCCGGATCCTCGACGATCCGGAGCGGCTGCGGGCCGTACCCCCGGGGTATCAGCTGCGCGTCCGCGACGGCGAGTTGGACGTGCATGTCTTCGACGCGCGGGTGACCGATGCACGGGCCGCGCACGGCCGCCGGGACTGGGCGGGCGTGCTGCGCGCCTGCACGGCGGCGCTCGCGCTGTGGCGGGGCGCGCCGCTGAGCGGGCTGCCCGCCGAACTCGGCGGATACGCCTTCGCCCAGCGCCTGGAGGAGGCACGGCTGCTCCTGCTGGAGTGGCGGTACGACGCCGAGCTGGCCCTCGGTGGCCCCCGAGTGTCCGCCCTGGTCCCGGAGTTGGCCGCCCTGGTGGCCGAGCATTCCCTGCGCGAGGCCTTCCACCGCCAGCTCATGCTCGCCCTGCACCGCACGGGCCGCCAGGCCGAGGCCCTCGCCGTCCACCGCGACCTGCGCACCCGCCTGGTCGAGGAACTGGGCATCGAGCCGGGCCCGGCGATACGCAAAGCCCATGTCGAGGTGCTGCGGGGGGCCCCGGACACCGAGCGGGCGGAGGCCGAGCGGACGGGCACCGAGCGGACCGGCGCCAAGGCGGCAACCACCCTCGTGGGCCGGGAGGATGACGACAGCTCGCCGTCCCAGGAGGACACCCCCGAAGAGAACACCCCCGACCCGCCGCACGCCCCCGCGTCCACGCGCAAGGACACCCTTCCGACGGCCCAGACGCCCCGGCCCGCCCAACTCCCACCGCCACCGGCCCATTTCACCGGCCGCACGACCGCGCTCCAGGACCTGCGCGTCGCTCTCGCCCGTCCCGGTGCGGACGACGGCCACGCACGTACCCCCGTCGTCGCCGTCATCAGCGGTATGGCCGGCGTCGGCAAGAGCGCCCTGGCCCTGCATGTGGCACACCAACTGCGGGAACGTTTCGCGGATGGGCAGTTGTACGTCAACCTGCACGGCGCCACCCCCGGTATGTCCCCGCTGCCCCCCGCCCAAGCCCTCGGTGCCCTCCTGCGCGACCTCGGCGTCGACCCCCGCAGCATCCCCGAACACCCCGACGCGGCCGCCGCGTTGCTGCGCTCCCTGCTCGCGCCGACCCGCACCCTGATGGTGCTGGACGACGCCGCGAACGCCGCTCAGGTACGGCCGCTGCTGCCGGCCGGCGCCGGATGCGCGGTGATCGTCACCAGCCGCTCCCCGCTGACCGCCCTCGACGGCGCCGCCCGCTTCCCGCTCGGGCCGCTGACCGGTGAGGACAGCGCGGCGCTGCTGCGCACGGTCTCCGGCCGCGACGGGCTCGACGCCGGGCACCCGCTCGTCGAGCTGACCGGCCGTCTGCCGCTCGCCCTGCGGGTGGTCGCCGCCCGGCTCGCCGCCCGACGCGCCCTCACCCCGGACGTCCTCGCCGGCCAGCTGGCGGCCACCGAAGGCCGCCTGCACCACCTGGAGTACGACGACCTGAGCGTCCGCCGCTCCCTGGCCGTCGCGCACGACGCGCTCGCCGCCTCCGTGCGCGAGGCCGACCGGGACGCGGCCCGCGCCCTGCGCCGCATCGGAGCCCTCGACCTGCCCGCGTACGGCGTGGCCCTGATCGCCCGTCTCACCGGCACCGACGAGCGCCGGGCCGAGGCCGCCCTGGACCGCCTGGTCGACGTCGCCCTCCTGGAGGAGACCGCGTACGGCCGCTACGCGCCCCACGACCTCGTCCGCGACTTCGCCCGGGAACTCACCACCGCCGGCGAGGACACCGCCGCTGCCACCGCCGCCCTGCGCTGGTACGCCGCCGTGGCCGAGCGCACCCTCACCGCGATCGTGGAACAGGGCCTCGACCAGGACGACCGCCGCCGCCCGACGGCCGCCCAGCCGCCCGCGCACGCGGCGGAGGTACGGGCCGTACCGCCCTTCGCCTCCGCCGAGGAAGCCTTCGCCTGGGGCGACGAGGAACTGGAGAGCGTCGTCGCCCTGGCCGAGCGGTACGCCGAGACCCCCGACGACCGGCAGGCCGCCCATCTCGCCACTCTCCTGCGGTTGTTCTTCCCCTATCTCCAGCGCGGCGGCCGGGTGGCCGAGATGGAGGTGCTCGGCCGGGCCGCCCTGGGCGTGGCACGGCGGCTCGGCGACCAGGCGGCCGAGGGGTACGCGCTGGGCGACCTCGCGGGGCTGCACTTCCTGACCGGCCGGCAGAACGACGCCCTCGCCCTCACCGACCAGGCCCTGACGATCTGGCGGCGCCTGGGCACGGTCTCCTGGATCCGGCGCTGCCTCAACAACCGGGGCCTGCTGCTGGAGAGCCTCGGCCGGTACGCGGAGTCCGGCGAGGCACTGCGGCAGAGCCTGGAGTACTCGCGGCAGCTCGACGATCCCTACGGTGAGGCCATCACCTACAGCCATCTCGGCAATCTGTACGAGCACACCGACCCGCGTGCCGCCATCGAGCAGCACCGGCGCTCGCTGGCGATCGGGGACGCGGTCGGCGCCGTCATCGTGCAGCACTCCGCGCACTGCAACATCGGCTACGCCCACCTCACCCTGGGTGAACCGGCCGCCGCCGCCACACACTTCGAGGTGAGCCTGCGCATCCTCGGCGCCCACGGCGACTGGCACGGCGAGTCCCAGACCCGGCTCGGCCTGGTCCGCGCGCTCAGGCAGCTGGGCCGCGTGGAACGCGCCGGGCGCGAGTGCGCCGAGCTGCTGAGCCGCGCGGACGCCCGCGCCGACCGCTACATGGGCGGCCTCGCCCGCCACCAGCACGGGTTCCTGCTGCGCGAGGAGGGGCGTATGCGGGAGGCGTACGAGGCCTGGCGCGAGGCGCTCGCCGCGCTGGACGGCACGGACGAGAAGGCGGTCGTGGCACAGCTGCGGGAGCTGCTCGCGGGGAACGGGTGATCACTTGGCGTCGGCATAGCACTCCACCACCGCGGTCGTGAACGGAAACCTGACCGGCGTCTGCCCGAACGTCAGCCTCCCCGCCAGGTCCGCCGCCTCCCGGATCGCCGACACCACCGTCTCGGCCTCCTCCTCGGGACAGTGCACGATCACCTCGTCGTGCTGGAAGAAGACCAGCTCGGCCGCCATGTCCGCGCAGGTTCGGCGCAGCGCGGCGAGCAGCAGCAGGGCCCAGTCGGCGGCGCTGCCCTGCACGACGAAGTTGCGGGCGAAGCGGCCACGGGCGCGGGCGTTGGTGGAGGCGTAACCGGGGACCCACTGCTGCCCGTCGGATTCCTCGTCCCCGACCGGGATGCCCGCCTCCTCCGCCGCGTCCTGGTCGGCCCCGGCCGCGGGCGGGCAGGTCCGCCCCAGCCAGGTGCGCACCAGCCGGCCCTCCTCGCCGGCCCGCGCCGCCTCGTCGACGTACGCCACCGCCTTGGGGAAACGGCGTCTGAGCGCGGCGAGGTTCTTCAGGCCGTCCCCGGAGGTCTGGCCGTAGACCGCGCCGAGCACGGCGAGCTTGGCCTGCGCGCGGTCGCCGGAGAAGGCCCGGTCGGAGACGGACTGGTACAGGTCGCTCGCCCGGCCGGCCACCTCCATCAGCCCCGGATCCCGGGAGATCGCCGCCAGCACCCGCGGCTCCATCTGGTCGGCGTCGGCGACCACCAGCCGCCAGCCGGGGTCGGCGACCACCGCCCGCCGGATCACCTTGGGGATCTGGAGCGCGCCCCCGCCGTTGGTGACCCAGCGTCCGGTGACCGTCCCGCCCGCGAGGAACTCCGGCCGGAACCGCCCGTCGCGCACCCAGTCCTGTAGCCAGGCCCAGCCGTGCGCGACCCAGATGCGGTACAGCTTCTTGTACTCCAGCAGCGGCTTCACGGCCGGATGATCGAGGGAGGCGATCTCCCAGCGGCGGGTGGACTTCACCTTGATGCCGGCCTGGGCGAAGGCCTTGACCACGTCGGCGGGCAGGTCGGGCCGCACCCGGCGGCCGAACGCCGCGGAGACCTCGTCCGCCAGCTCGGCCAGGCGGCGGGGCTCGCCCCCGCCCGCGTACCGCTCGCCGAGCAGGTCGCGCAGCAGCTCGCGGTGGACGTCGGCGCCCCACGGCAGGCCCGCGCGGTTCATCTCGGCGGCCACCAGCATCCCCGCCGACTCGGCCGCCGTCAGCAGCCGCATCCGGTCGGGGTGCGCGGCCCGGTCGTGCCGCCGCTGCTGCTCGGCGTAGACCGCGAGGAGGTCCGCCAGCGGCAGGCGGGTGCCCTGCGGCTCGAACAGCGGGGACTGCGCGCCCGGTTCGGCGGCGCGCTGCGGTGGATCGGGCGGTACGGGGCCGCCCCGGAGGCGGGCCAGGGCGGCGGCTGCCGAACGCGGCTCGCCGGACCGCCCCTCGTGGCCCAGCAGAAGTGTCTCGGCGTCCTCGATGTCGTAGCACCGTTCCACTCGCACCCCCGTGGCGAGCAGACGCGGATAGACCTCGGCGGTCGACCGCCACACCCAGCGCGTCACCTCCGGGCGGCTCCGCACCGCCCCGGCGAGATCCGGCTCCCGCCGCACCGGCCCGCAGGGCAGCCCGTCCGGGCCGAGGGGGGCGAGCTCCACGCCACCGTCCTCGGCCGGGGCGAGTGCCCAGCGGTCGGTCATGACTGCGAGTGTGGCAGGGGGGTCTGACAATGGCCTCAGCTCGACTGGGGCGGGGCCTGCAGATACTGCTCCAGGGCCTTGGCGAGCTCGGTCTCCACCGGCTCCTTCTCGATGCCGAGGCCGGACAGGACGCCGGTGCCGTGCTCGAACTCCAGCAAAGCCAGCAGGATGTGCTCGGTGCCGATGTAGTTGTGTCCGAGGCGGAGGGCCTCGCGGAACGTGAGTTCCAGGACCTTCTTGGCGTCGGAGCTGTACGGGACGAGCTCCGGGGCCTGTTCGGCGGCGGGTGGGAGCGCGGCGGTCGCGGCTGCCCGCACGGCGTCGGCGGAGACGCCCCGGGCGGCGATCGCCTTGGCGGCCAGGCCGTCGGGCTCGGCGAGCAGGCCGAGGACCAGATGGGCCGGCACGACCTCGCTGTGGGGAGCGGCCTTGGCCTCGTTGTGCGAGGTCATCACCACGTTGCGGGCGCGCGTGGTGTACCGCCCGAAGCCCTGGTTCGGGTCCAGGTCGGTGGACTCCTTCGGCACGAACCGCTTCTGCGCGGCCTGCCGGGTGACGCCCATGCTCTGGCCGATGTCGGTCCAGGAGGCACCGGAGCGCCGGGCCTGGTCCACGAAGTGGCCGATCAGGTGGTCGGCCACCTCGCCGAGGTGATCGGCGGCGATCACCGCGTCCTGGAGCTGGTCGAGGGGTTCGGTGTGAACCTTCTTGATCGCCGCGATGAGGTCGTCGAGACGTACGGATGACGTGGTCGGGTTCGTCGACATGTGTCAACCGTAGGTTGACACCGAGAGAGTGTCAACCGGAAGTTGACAGCGCTCGGATCCCTTACTTGGGCGCCGCCGCCAGCCGCACCGCCAGCCCCGCGAACACCGTCCCACTGAAGAGGTCCAGTCCCCGCGCCACCCGCCGACTGCGCCGCAGCAGCCCGGCGAGCTTCCCCGAAAGCAGCCCGACCGAGCCGTCCACCACCAGGCCCATCACCGTGATCGTGGCGCCGAGCAGGAGGAACTGCTCCCGCACATGACCCAGCCCGGGGTCCACGAACTGCGGCAGGAAGGACACGTTGAAGAGGATCACCTTGGGGTTCAGCAGATTGGTGACGGCCCCTCGCCAGAAGGCCCGCCGCCTCCCCGCGTCCGCGGTCCCGTCCGCCTCGACCGGCATCGAGCCGCCGCGGAACGCCTTGACCGCGAGGTACAGCAGATAGGCGGCGCCCGCCCAGCGCAGCACGTGGTAGAGCAGCGGCAGCGTCAGGAACAGCGCCGACAGTCCGAGCGCCGCGGCGACCGCGTGCACGAACATCGCGCAGGCCACCCCGACGGCGGCCGTCACCCCCGCCGAGGGTCCGCCCCGGCCGCCCATCGCCACGATGAACATCATGTCGGGACCGGGAGTGACACAGAGCGCGAAGGCGGCGACGAGGAAGGCCGCGTAGAGAGATGTGTCGACCATGCCAACCATGCTCGACCCGGCACCGGACGGACGGCGAACGAATATCGGAGGGCGAGACGCCGGGCTCTCCGAGTGCGACGTCAGGCTGCTCAGCTGGTGCGATACGACCGCGAATTGTTTTCCACAGGCTGTGGACGACCACGGCCCGCTGTCGGTGCCCCATGGCACGATCGACGGGTGAGCAGCGAAACCAGCACCGTCGAGCGGGCCTTCCGGGTCGCCCTGTACGACGATTCGGAACCCGGACTGGACACGGGTGCGTCCCTTCTCGCGGCCGACAACGGGGCGGATGCCGAACTGGCTCGGCGCGGGGAGGAGTTCGTCGAGACGGCCTGGCGGCGCGGGTGGCAGCCGGCCGACGTCGTGCGGCTGGTACGCCGCGAGCTGGACGACGTGCACGTGGCCCTGACGGCGGAGCTGATCCGGGCGCAGGCGTCGAGGGACCGGCCGCGCGGCCGGCGCTGGGCCGCACAGCTCGACGCCCTCCCGGCGACCCCGCCCGCGCCCCGCGGCGACCGCTTCTCGCACGCCACCGCCGTCCTCGAGCTGTACCGCCTGCTGCTGCGGCTGCCCGCCCTGGAACCTCTGGAGGAGCCCCGCCAGGAGCAGCACCGGCCCGCCTCCCGCATGCTCACCCGGATACGTGCGCTGCTCGCCAAGGCGGAGGCGACCGGCTACCCGGACGAGGCGGAGGCGCTGAGCGCCAAGGCGCAGGAGCTGATGGCCCGGCACAGCATCGACGAGGCACTGCTCGCGGCCGGGGCGCCCTCGGCGGACGCGCCCGGCGCCTGCCGGATCGGCGTCGAGCCGCCGTACGAACAGGCCAAGGCGGTCCTGCTCGACGCGGTCGCCACCGCCAACCACTGCCGGGCGGTGTGGAACGAACCGCTCGCCTTCTCCACGGTCGTCGGCTTCGAGCCCGACCTGGAGGCGGTCGAACTGCTCTACACCTCACTCCTCGTGCAGGCCACGCACGCGATGACGAAGGCCGAGGCGGCCCAGCGCGCCGGCGGCCGGAAGCGGACGAAGACTTTCCGGCAGTCGTTCCTCGCGGCCTACGCCCACCGCGTCGGCGAGCGCCTCGCGGCCGCCGCCGAGACCCAGGTCACCCAGGACCTGCTCCCGGTCCTGGCCACCCGAGAGACAGCCGTCACCGACCGTCTGGAGCGCCTGTTCCCGGAGACCACCACGACCCGGCTGCGCGGCGTGAGCGACGCGGCGGGCTGGTCGGAGGGCGCACGGGCGGCGGACCGGGCCCAGGTCAGGGCCCGCCCGCGCCTGGACTGAGCCTCGGCCGGGCCGAGCCTCAGTCGCCCACCTGCTGGAAGGCGCTCACCGAGGCCTGATCGCCGGCCTTGGTCTTCCCGGCCACGGGACCGTACTTCCAGGGGAAGCTCTGGCCGTCGGTGCCGCCGGGCAGGGTGATCTTCACGGTCTTGGCCGCGAGGCTGTTCTTGCCGCCGGCCGCGCCCCGTACGTAGGTGATGGTGAAGGAGGCGGAGTCACCCTTGGCGAGCTTCAGCTTCTGCGCCTTCGCGCCCTGCTGGGCGGACAGGCGCACCGAGGCCCCGCTCCCCTCCAGCGTGACGCCCGGGAAGTGCTCCAGGGTGCACGGCGCGCTCTGGTTGGTGATGCTGACGGGCACCTCGCCCGTGTCCCCGGCGGCCGGCGCCACACTCGCGGAGCCGATCTGCACGGAGACCCCGCCGATCTCGCAGGCGGAGCTGTTCTTGCCCTTGTCGCCGCTGCCGCCGCCGTTGTCGCAGGCGGTCAGGACGAGGGCGGCGGCGAGGGCGGTGACGGTGAGCGGAATGGCGCGCATGAATGGTGTCCCTGTCGAGAGCGTGACGGTGCCCCAGCATCATTGCGCCTGCGCGCGGAGTCCCGCCGCACGCCCCACCGGTCAGGACGCGGGGAAGCTCGCCGTCGCCAGCCCCGACGGCAGCTTGCCGCCCTCGGCCTTGATGTACGTCTCCTTGCCGGCCTTGCCCGACCAGGTGACCTTCAGTGAGTTCTTGCCGGCCGAGTCGACCATCCCGGTCGCCCGGTCCTTGCTGCCGTCGGCGCAGCTCAGGTGGATCATCTCCATCCCGGCCTCCTCGCCCGCGGTGCCGCTGCACACGGTCCCGCCGGTCGAGAACAGCCCGGCCTTCTTGCCGGTGACCACCAGGGCGACGGGCTTGCCGTCGGTCGTGGCGAGCCAGCTGCCCTGGAGGTTGCCGGACGAGCCCGTGACCCCGCCCGTGCCGCCCCCGGTGTCCGCGGCCGAGGAGGCCGAAGCGGACTCCGACGCGCTCGGGCCCGTCGAGGAGTCGTCCTTGGAGTCGCCCCCGCCACCACACGCGGTCAGCGCCAGCGCGCCCGCCAGCCCAGCCGCCGCGGCCGCCATCCGCACCCTCGTGGGCGCCGTCGGCGCCACCTTCTCAGTCGGCGAAGTCACTGCATGCTCCCAAGCTGTAGCCGGAAACGGCCGCCGGTTGGCCGGTGGGACCGCAGCAAGCTACCAGCACTTCCCAGGAGGAACTCCGGGCGCCCGGCACGGATCCGCTATGTGCCCGCTCCCGCGCCCACTGAAGGAGGCTCCCTACGCGCTCACGTACGCCTCGAGGCACTGCGGCTGCTGCGCGAACGCGGGCCGCATCCACCGCCTGGAAGCGGTCCCGCTGCCGGGCGCCCGCTTCTCCGGCGTCGTCGACGTGCAGGTTCTCGCTACGACAGCGAGCGGATGCTGTCCATCCGCTGGACGGACCCCGATCCGGCCGATCCCGCGGACTGGACCATCACGTGGACGCTGGAACAGGAAGGGCGCGGTATGCGTCTCTTCCTAGTGCACGAAGGATTCGATCCGGACGACCCGGCGCAGCTGACGGCAAGGAAGAACGTGGACGGGGGCTGGCGTTCGCATGTCCTACAAGCTCTGGGGCAGGCGCTGCAACAGCTTCGGTGAAACGGTCGGTAAAGCACTCGTCAAAGCTGTAACCGGAGGAGCACCCCGCGTGCACGTGCATCTGCCCATGCATCTGCACGTGAACGGGGTTATGATCCGGGTCAGTTGACCACCGCATCTATGGCCACTACAGCCAAGTGCACCACCGGGGAGCGACCTGTGGACCGCGACGTTGACGGCGTGTACGGGGGGTACGACGTGTACAACGGCATGGCTGCCACGCAGCTGGACGGAGTGGCCTGGCAGAAGAGCAGGCACAGCAATTCGCAGGGTTCCTGCGTGGAGTTCGCCCGGCTGCCCGGGGGAGACGTGGCGGTGCGCAACTCGCGCTTCCCGGACGGCCCCGCGCTCGTCTATACGCGCGCGGAGATCGAGGCGATGCTGCTGGGGGTCAAGGACGGCGAGTTCGACCACCTGATAGCGGGCTGATCCGCTCGCACCGGTCGTCCCACTCGCTCGCACTTGTAGAAAGCGCTTGCGTGGACGCGCGTAGAAACGCGGCGTCAGACGACGCCGCGTTTCGTCATTCGGCCGGCCGCAGCCGGAACAGCGCCCAGACGACCTTGCCGTTGAGGGTGCCGGCCAGCGGGTGCCAGCCCCAGCTGTCGCTGAAGGAGTCGACGAGGAACAGGCCGCGGCCCGACTCCGCCGAGAAGTCGTCCGAGTCGCGTGCGACCGGGGTGTCATGGCTGGGGTCGCGCACCGCGCACACCAGCCGCTCGGTCCACCGCATCAGGTGCAGCCGCACCGGCGACGTCTGGTCCTGACACCGCCCGGCGTCGCCCGGAAGCGCGTGCCGCAGGGCGTTGGTCACCAGTTCGGAGACGACCAGGCATATGTCGTCGAAGCGGTCGCCCACGTCCCACTGGTCGAGCGTCCGGCGGGTGAACACACGTGCTTCGCGCACCGCTTCGTAGCGGGCGGGCAAGGCGCAGGAGGCGGCGCTGGACACGGCCGCGGGATCCAGCGGCGGAAGGCCCTGCCGTAACGGCTCGAGCATGGTCGATCCATTCGTCCCCATGCGAGGCACTCCCGGGAATTCGCGGTCGTTGCGATGCAGCGGTGGCGCTGCACCATGGTTTCGGATGCGCACAGCAGATGCAAGGGCAGATGCACGTGCACGAGACCGAATTGAGCCGCCCCGTACCGCTTGTAGGCCATTTTTTCCGCCAACCTCCTCCACGTCCCACACCTCTCCCTTGCAACTTCCTGTGCCAAATCGATGGCCTCTTTCCGTTTCCGTAACCGGACGAGTACTGCTCGAAGTGTTTTAGTGGCAGACTGCGGCCCCTGAAGACGGTTGGGGAGGCTGGCGAACGTGAGCGCGGGAGAGCCGGGATCGGTGGTGCGGCGCATGCTGCTCGGATCACAACTCAGGCGACTGCGTGAAACGCGGGGGATCACGCGCGAGGCGGCGGGTTACTCCATCCGTGCCTCCGAGTCGAAGATCAGCCGGATGGAGCTTGGCCGGGTGAGCTTCAAGACGAGGGACGTGGAAGACCTGCTGACGCTGTACGGCATCACGGACGAGGCCGAGCGCGACTCCCTGCTCTCCCTCGCCAAGGAGGCCAACGTGGCCGGGTGGTGGCACAGCTACTCCGACGTGTTGCCGAGCTGGTTCCCCACCTATGTGGGCCTGGAAGGCGCGGCCTCCCTGATCCGGGCCTACGAGGTGCAGTTCGTGCACGGCCTGCTCCAGACCGAGGAGTACGCCCGCGCGGTGGTGCGGCGCGGCATGAAGGGGGCGAGCACCGCCGATGTCGAGCGGCGCGTGGCGCTGCGCCTGGAGCGGCAGAAGTACCTCGTCGCCGAGAACGCCCCCGACGTCCACATCGTGCTCGACGAGGCCGCCCTGCGCCGGCCGTACGGCGACCGCGAGGTGATGCGCGGGCAGCTCCAGCACCTGATCGAGATCTCGGAGCGGCCCAACGTCCGGCTTCAGATCATGCCGTTCAGCTTCGGCGGCCACTCGGGCGAGAGCGGGGCCTTCACCATCCTCAGCTTCCCCGAGTCCGACCTGTCGGACGTGGTCTACCTGGAGCAGCTGACCAGCGCCCTGTACCTGGACAAACGCGAGGATGTCGCCCAGTACGAACAGGCCCTGAAGGAGCTCCAGCAGGACAGCCCCGGACCGGGCGAGAGCCGGGACCTGCTGCGAGGACTGCTTCAGCTGTCCTGACACGCGGCGCCCTTGATGTCCCATGGACATCTCATGACGTCGTCTCCCCAGGTGGCACCCCAACTCACCGGTATCACAAGTACGATGACGTGTGATCAGTCTCATCGGACCGTGAAGTTGATCGGGTGTCTGTCCCGACTGCTTCGGCAGCAAGGGATCGAGGGATCACATGTCGTCCTGCTTCACCGACCTGGCCCAGCAGTACATCGACGGTGAGTGGCGCCCGGGCACCGGCTCCTGGGACATCATCGACTTCAACCCGTACAACGGTGAGAAGCTGGCCTCGATCACCATAGCCACCACCGACGAGGTCGACGAGGCCTACCGGGCGGCCGCCCGCGCCCAGCGGGAATGGGCCGAAACCAACCCCTACACCCGCCGTGTCTTCTTCGAGAAGGTCCTGCGCCTCCTCGAGGAGCGGGAGACCGAGATCACCGAGATGATCATCGCGGAGCTCGGCGGCACCCGTATGAAGGCGCAGCTGGAACTGCACCTGGCCAAGGAGTTCCTGCGCGAGTCGGCCCAGTTGGCGCTGCGCTGCGAGGGCCGGTTCCTGCCGTCGCCGGTCGACGGCAAGGAGAACCGTCTCTACCGCGTCCCGGTCGGCGTGGTGGGCGTGATCAGCCCCTTCAACTTCCCGTTCCTGCTGTCCGTCAAGCCGGTCGCCGCGGCCCTCGCCCTCGGCAACGCCGTCGTCCTCAAGCCGCACCAGGACACCCCGGTCTGCGGCGGCACGCTGCTCGCCAAGCTCTTCGAGGACGCGGGCCTGCCGCCCGGCCTGCTGAACGTGGTGCTCACGGACATAGCCGAGATAGGCGACGCCTTCATCGAGCACCCGGTCCCCAAGCTGATCTCCTTCACCGGCTCCGACAAGGTCGGCCGGCACATCGCCACCGTGTGCGCCGCGCAGCTCAAGCGCACGGTCCTGGAACTGGGCGGCAACAGCGCGCTGGTGGTGCTGGACGACGCCGACATCGACTACGCGGTCGACGCGGCCGTCTTCAGCCGGTACGCCGACCAGGGCCAGGTCTGTATGGCCGCCAACCGCGTCCTGGTGGACCGCTCGGTCGCGGACGAGTTCACCGAGAAGTTCGTCGCCAAGGTCAGAACGCTCAAGACCGGCGACCCGAGCGACCCGCAGACGCTCATCGGCCCGGTCATCAACTCCCTCCAGGCGAACACCATCTCGGCGGCGATCGACCAGGCCGTGGCCGAGGGCGCCACACTCCTGGTGCGCGGCTCGACCACCGACAACCTGGTGGAGCCCTCCGTCCTGACGGACGTGCCGTCCGGCTCCTCCCTCCTGCACAAGGAGATCTTCGGCCCCGTCGCCCTGCTCGTCCCCTTCGACGGCGAGGAGGAGGCGGTCCGCATCGTCAACGACACGCCGTACGGCCTGAGCGGTGCCGTCCACACCGCGGACGTCGAACGAGGGGTGTCCTTCGCCAAGCGCATCGACACCGGCATGTTCCACGTGAACGACGGCACGATCCACGACGAGCCGCTGGTCCCCTTCGGCGGCGAGAAGCACTCCGGGATCGGCCGGCTGAACGGCGAGACGACGCTCGACGCCTTCACCACGCTGAAGTGGATCTCGGTGCAGTACGGGCGGAGCGTGTTCCCCTTCTAGGTACTTGCGGACAGAACCTGACCGCAAGGGTCCGTAACGTCGTCGGTGTCAGGCAGCAGGAGCCAACCCGACGAAAGGCGGCCGGTCATGGTCACTCACGTGAGCGCAGAGGTGCGGGGCGACGAGCGTGGAGCGCTGCTCTCCTTCCTCGCCGAACAGCGCGGCGGTATCCGGCGGGCGGTGCTCGGGTTGACCGAGGAGCAGGCCGCGAGCCGGCCCAGCGCGAGCGAGCTGTCGCTGGCCGGGCTGGTCAAGCACGTCGCCGAGGTCGAGCAGGGCTGGGTCGCCCGGGCGAAGGGCGAGGCGCCGGCGGTCAAGCGGGACGAGTCGAACTGGCACGAGTGCTTCCAGCTGGTCGACGGCGAGACGCTCGCCTCCCATCTGGCGTACTGGGAAGAGGTCGCCGCCGAGACGGAGGCCTTCATCCGCTCCGCCCCCAGCCTCGACGACACCTTCCCGCTGCCCAACGACCCCTGGTTCCCGCCGGACGCGGCCGTCTCGCTGCGCTGGCTCTGCCTGAACCTGATCCGCGAGACCGCCCGGCACGCGGGCCACGCCGACATCATCCGGGAGTCGCTCGACGGCAAGACGGCGTTCGAGCTGGTCGCCCTCGCCGGAAACTGAGCTCCTGCCAGAGGTCCGGCTAGTGGTGGAACCCGGTGGCCGCCTCCTTGTCCCGCGTCAGCGGATGCGGCTGCCGGCGCAGTTCCGGCAGCAGGCGGCCCAGGTCCTCGACGAACATCTCGGCGAGGTCGACGGAGAAGCCGTTGCGGCACACCACCCGCAGGACGGCCAGGTCCTCCCGGTTCGGCGGGAAGGTGTAGGCCGGCACCAGCCAGCCGCTCTCCCTCAGGCGCCGGGAGACGTCGAACACGTCGTACGCCGTGACGTCCTCGGCGGTGGTGAAGGCGAAGACGGGCAGCTCGTCGCCCCGGGTCAGCAACCGGAAGTCGCCCAGCGCCTCGATCCGGTCGGCCAGCCCGCGCGCGACGTCACGCGTGGCCTGCTGCACGGCCCGGAAGCCCTCCCGGCCCAGCCGCAGGAACGTGTAGTACTGGGCCACGACCTGGGCGCCCGGCCGGGAGAAGTTGAGGGCGAAGGTCGGCATGTCCCCGCCCAGGTAGTTGACGCGGAACACCAGCTCCTCAGGGAGGGCCTCCTTGTCGCGCCACAGAGCCCAGCCGACGCCCGGGTAGACGAGCCCGTACTTGTGCCCCGAGGTGTTGATGGAGGCCACCCGCGGCAGGCGGAAGTCCCACACCAGGTCCTCGTCCAGGAAGGGCGCCACCATCGCGCCGGACGCGCCGTCCACATGCACCGGGACGTCCAGCCCGGTGCGGGCCTGGAGGTCGTCCAGGGCCGCGCACAGGTCGGCGATCGGCTCGTACGACCCGTCGAAGGTGGAGCCGAGGATGCCGACGACCCCGATGGTGTTCTCGTCGCACAGCTCGGCCGCCGCCTGCGGGTCGAGGTGGTACCGGTCGCCCTCCATGGGCACCAGACGGGCCTCCACCTCCCAGAAGTTGCAGAACTTCTCCCAGCAGACCTGGACGTTGACGCCCATGACGAGGTTCGGGCGGGCGTCCGCCGACGGGTAGCGGTCGGCATTGCGCCGCATCCAGCGCCGCTTGAGCGCCATCCCGGCGAGCATGCACGCCTCGCTGGAGCCGGTCGTCGAACACCCCACGGCCGCCGCCGGATCGGGCGCGTGCCACAGATCGGCGAGCATCGCCACACAGCGCCGCTCCAGTTCGGCGGTGCGCGGGTACTCGTCCTTGTCGATCATGTTCTTGTCCCGGCACTCCGCCATCAGCAGCCCGGCCTGCGGCTCCATCCAGGTGGTGACGAAGGTGGCCAGGTTCAGGCGGGCGTTGCCGTCCAGCATCAGCTCGTCGTGCACGAGTTGCGCCGCCGTGGTCGGCGGCAGGGGCCCGTCGGGGAGCCGGTGCTTGGGCGGGGCCTCGGTCATCTCGACGACCGGGTTCGCCTCCCCGAAGAAGGGGTTGACGGACATGGGGCGTTCGTCGGGCTTCCCGGTGCCTTTGTGCAGTGCCATGGGGTGCCTTCCTGCCTTCCTGGAGGAGCGGGGGTCAGCGGATCGGGGTTCCGTCATCGCGCAACTGCATCTGGGGCCGCCCCGTCACCAGCAGCCAGGCCGGCAGCGAGGCGATGCACAGCAGGGCGATGATCGTCGGTGAGGCCACGAGGACCGCGGCGGTGAACAGGCTCACCCAGCCCTGACGGGTGACGGCGAGGAGCATGCCCAGCACACCCGCCGCCACGCCGACCGCCGGCTGCACCCCGGGTACGAGGGCGTGGGCGGTGAGCCCGAAGGCGGAGCCGATGAAGACGGACGGGAAGATCCGCCCGCCGCGGAAACCGCAGGAGGCGGCGACGACCAGCGCGGCCAGCTTCACCACCGTCATCGTCGCGAACTGCCCCGCCGACCAGCCGTCGGGACTCTTCGCCAGCTCCTCCACCTCCGCCAGCCCCTTGAAGAGCGTCAGATGGCCGCCCAGGGCCCCCAGGAGCCCCAGGACGAACCCGCCGGCGGGAAGGGCCAGCATCGGGTGCCGCAACCGCCGGAAGGCGCTGTGGACGTACGGGAAGGCGTACACCGCGCACATGCCGAACAGCGCGGCCAGCGGGGCCACCACCAGCGCGGCCGACAGGTCGCCCCAGCCGGGGTGGCGGCCGACCGGAGGCAGCCCGAGGTCGAAGGTGGGGTGGGCCACCAGGGTGGTGGTCATGGCACCCACGGCGCCCGCGGCCAGCGGCGCGAAGAGGTTGTCCCACAGGGCGCCCCTGAGCTGCCGGCCGGCCAGTGCCTCGGAGAAGACCAGGGCCGCCGCCACCGGCGTGCCGAACAGGGCGCCGATCGTCGCCGCCTCCGCCAGCATCGGCCACACCGCCCCCGGCATCCGCGGCGCCAGCCTGCGGCCGAGCCAGAAGGCGAGCGCCACGTTCACCGCGATGACCGGGTTCTCCGGACCCAGGCTCGGACCGCCCGCCAGCGTCAGCGCGGTCGCCAGCAGCAGACCGGGCAGCACCACGGCGGGCAGCACCGGGGCACTGATCCCCAGGGTGGCAGGATCGGGACCCGCGTGACCGGGGACCTTCCACACGACGAGCCCCACGGCGACCCCGGTCGCGGTGAGCATGACCAGCATCCACAGCACGGAGTACCGGCCGATGCCCAGCGCGTCGGGCAGTGGCCCCCAAAGGACGCCCTGCAATCGCTCGGCCAGCCCGCTCACCAGCAGATACAGCAGGCTCGAACCGGCGCCGACCAGGACCGCGGGCAGGATCAGCGGCAGGAGGTCACGCGCGGGCGTCGCCGGCGCGGTCGGGGGCGCCTGCGGCGCGGTGTCCTGGGCCACCAGCTCACCATAAGTGGGCAAAGCGGGCGGAACATCCCGAAGAGCCGTGGGCTTGCACCTCACGTGGCGTGAGGACCCAGCCTGGTGCCGTACCGAGAAGGGAGCGGACGAAGTGAGCTACTCCGTGGGACAGGTCGCCGGCTTCGCCGGAGTCACGGTGCGCACCCTGCACCACTACGACGACATCGGCCTGCTCACCCCGAGCCAGCGCAGCCACGCGGGCCACCGGCGCTACAGCGACGCCGACCTCGACCGGTTGCAGCAGATCCTGTTCTACCGGGAGCTCGGCTTCCCGCTCGACGAGGTCGCGGTCCTGCTCGACGACCTGGCCACCGGCAGAGGTGACCCGCGTGCGCACCTGCGCCGCCAGCACGAACTGCTGACCGCCCGGATCGAGAAGCTGCGCAAGATGGCCGAGGCCGTGGAACACGCCATGGAGGCACGCAAGATGGGCATCAACCTCACGCCCGAGGAACGCTTCGAAGTCTTCGGGGACAAGGACCCCGCGCGGTACGCCGACGAGGCGGAGGAGCGCTGGGGCGGAACTCAGGAGTGGGCCGAGTCACAGCGCCGCGCCGCCCGCTACACGAAGGACGACTGGCAGCGCATCAAGGCCGAGGTCGACGCGTGGGAGGAGCGTTACGTCGCCATGATGGCGGCCGGCGGGCCGCCGACCGACGAGGCCGCCATGGGCCTGGCCGAGGAACACCGCCGGCACATCGGCACGTGGTACTTCGAGTGCCCCTACGAGATGCACCGGTGCCTCGCGGAGATGTACGTCGCCGACGAGCGCTTCAAGGCGTACTACGACGCCATGCGGCCGGGCCTCGCCGAGCACCTCAAGGAGGCCATCCTGGCGAACGCCGCCCGCCACACCGTGTGACTTCCTGGCCCGGGCTCACGCCCGGGCCAGGACCACCGCCGTCCCGTAGGCGCACAGCTCCGTGCCGACATCCGCCGCCTCCGTGACGTCGAAGCGGAACATCAGCACCCCGTTGGCCCCACGCGCGCGTGCGTGCTCGACGAGCCGTTCCATCGTTCCCGGCACGTGGGCAGCCAGATCGGCGCGGGCCTGAAGTCGATGATCGGCCGCGAGCTGGAGGGGCTCACCAGGACGCTGGTGCAGACCCGCAACCAGGCGACGCCGCCGTAGCCGTCGGTTCCCATGGCTCATAGCTTTGTGCCAGTCGCCGCACAGTGCATCCTGGAGGCACTGGTGGAACCTGGGGCGGACACATCGCGTTGATAGCTTTGTGCGGGCGCACAAGGACGCCGCGATCGACTTCACCCCCTCAGGAGCCCGGACCCGTGATGACACTCGCCCTCGGCCCGAGCTGGCTGGACCCCAACTATCTGCTCGACACGTACAGCATCTGGGGCCTGCTCCTCATCGTCTTCGCCGAGTCCGGCCTGCTCATCGGCTTCTTCCTGCCGGGTGACTCGCTGCTGTTCACCTGCGGCCTGCTGATCACGACGAACGACCTGGACTTCCCGCTGTGGGCTGCCATCGCCCTGATCTGCCTCGCCGCGATCCTCGGCGACCAGGCGGGCTACATGTTCGGCAGGAAGGTCGGCCCGTCCCTCTTCAACCGCCCGGACTCCCGCCTGTTCAAGCAGGAGAACGTCACCAAGGCACACGAGTTCTTCGAGAAGTACGGCCCCAAGTCCCTGGTCCTGGCCCGCTTCGTGCCCATCGTGCGTACGTTCACGCCGATCATCGCCGGCGTCAGCGGCATGCGGTACCGCTCGTTCCTGACCTTCAACGTCATCGGCGGCGTCCTGTGGGGCGCGGGCGTCACCCTGCTCGGCTCCTGGCTCGGCAAGCACGCGCTCGTCAGGGACCACATCGAAACCTTCCTCATCCTGATCGTCCTGATCTCGGTGATCCCGATCGCCATCGAGTTCCTGCGTGCCCGCTCCAAGGCCGGGAACGCCCCGCCCGCCGAACAGCATCAGCCGCTCCAGCAGCCCCCCGCCATGGACGACGCGACGACCCGGCTGCGCCGCATCGAGCCGGAGTACCCGGAGCACCCGGAGTACCCGGAGCAGTCCTACGGCCGGGAACAGTCGTACGGTTCCCACGACCAGTACCACGGCCAGGAGCAGTACCCGCAGGACTACGGCCAGCAGCAGTACCCGCCGCAGGACCACGGCCAGCAGCAGTACCCGCAGGACCACGGCCAGCAGCAGCAATACCCCGAGGACTACGGCCAGCAGCAGTACCCGTACGACTACAACCAGGGCAACTACCGCCAGTAGCCCTCAGAAGCCGCGCGTCCGCTTGGCCGCCCGGCGCCCCTCCGCGGAGCCGAACCGCAGGAACAGCCGCGAGATCTCCGACCCGAGGTTCACCCCGATCGCGATGGCCATGGCGAGCGACGCCGCCTTGGCCAGCGACACCAGGCCCTCGTCCACCTTGTTCTGCGCCATCGACAGCAGCCCGAAGTAGGTGGCCGAGCCCGGCAGCAGGGGCCCGATCGCCGCGGTCGTGTACGGCAGGGCGGAAGCGAACCGGTAGCGGGAGAGCAACTGCCCGAACAGGCCCACCAGGCCCGCCGCCACGGCCGTGGAGGCCACCGGGGAGATACCGCCGACGGAGTGCATCGCCCCGTACACCGACCACGCGACACCGCCGTTGAGGGTCACCGCCAGCACGGTGGACCGTTCCTGCTGGAGCAGTACCGCGAAGGTCAGCGACAGCAGCATCGACGCGACGATCTGGAGCACCGGGCGGTCGGCGATGTTCACCGCCGCGTCCGGATCGAGCTCGGCACCCACCTTCACGCCGAAGTACAGCACCACCAGCACGCCGGTGACGATGCCGACGAAGAAGTACATGACCTCCAGCAGGCGCGCCGAGGCGGTGATGTAGAAGCCGGTCAGCCCGTCCTGCACGCCCGCCACCAGCGCCCGCCCCGGCAGCAGCGCGAACAGCCCACCGGTGATGACCGCGGAGGCCACCACGTCGACGTGGGCCACTGTGAGCGCCACGCCGATCGCCGCGG
This sequence comes from Streptomyces sp. NPDC054834, assembly GCF_053611185.1. Lineage (NCBI taxonomy): Bacteria > Bacillati > Actinomycetota > Actinomycetes > Kitasatosporales > Streptomycetaceae > Streptomyces > Streptomyces sp. NPDC054834. Next base: position 206,242 of record NZ_JBSGZV010000012.1, read on the forward strand.
GCGGCATCGCGGCCACCGTGAACTGGTAGAACTCCGGCAGCCCGCGCCCCGCGCACAGCCACGCCAGCCGGTCGCCGAGCATCGCGCCCAGCGCGGCGGCCACGAACACGAGCGCGTCACCGCCGACGAGCAGGGAGGCCGCCCCCGCCAGCAGCCCCGCGGCCCCGGTGAGCGCCCAGCCCGGGTAAGGGTGCCGGTTCCGGCGGATCTCGGCGAGGCGCCGGTAGGCCTCCTCCAGAGAGATGTGGGTCTCCGGGTCCGACAGGTCGTCCACCAGCCGGAAGACGGCCGACAGACGCGTGTAGTCGGTGCCCCGGCGCCGCACCGTCCGGGACGCCGTCACCGGGTCGTCCACCAGGGAGGGCTGGTGCGAGATGGACAGCAGCGTGAAGGTCACGTTCGGCTCGCACCGGTCCAGCCCGTAGGAGCGGCACACCGCGAACATCGCGGCCTCCACGTCCTCGGCGTTCTCGCCGCCCGCGAGCAGCAGCTCGCCGATACGCAGGGTCAGGTCGAGCACGCGCGGGACGGCCGGACCGTCCTCCTCCACCTTGTGCACCAGCTCCGGCGCCGGCCGCTCCGCCACCGGCATCCGCAGCATCGCGCGCATCCGGTCCTGCCAGGGCGCGTCCTTCACCAGGCTGACCACCGGTATCCCGGCCGCCGGGGTGAAGGCGGGCGGGGCCTGGTCGGCGCTGTAGGTGCTGGGCGTGCTGAACGCCGACCCCTCCTCGGGACTCGGCGGCTGCGGCGCGCCCAGCCCCCGGGGCACGGCGAACTCGGACGTCGTCTCGGACTCACCGCCCGTCCTGGGCACCGCGAGCCCGGCCGGAATGGCGAACTCGGACGTGATCTCGGGGTCGTACGAGCTTCTCGCCTCGTCCGACCGAGGCTTGCGGTCCTCCGCCTCCGTCACTCCTCAACGCTCCCTGAACGACACCTTCCGTAAAGCTTCAGTATGCGCATGGGCATACGAACGGGCCGCGTCACCCCAGTAGGGTGCCGCGGCCCGCGATCATCAAACCGGCAGGTCAGTGACCGCCCTGCTCCTTGAAGCGCTTGTACGACCGCTCGATCTCCACCTCGGCGTCCGTGCGGCCCACCCAGTTGGCACCCTCGACCGACTTGCCGGGCTCCAGGTCCTTGTACACCTCGAAGAAGTGCTGGATCTCCAGGCGGTCGAACTCCGACACGTGGTGGATGTCCCGCAGGTGCTCCACACGCGGGTCGGTGGCCGGCACGCACAGCAGCTTGTCGTCGCCGCCCGCCTCGTCCGTCATCCGGAACATGCCGATCGCGCGGCACTTGATCAGACAGCCCGGGAAGGTCGGCTCGTCCAGGATGACCAGCGCGTCCAGCGGGTCGCCGTCCTCGCCGAGGGTGTTCTCGACGAAGCCGTAGTCGGTCGGGTAGGCGGTCGAGGTGAAGAGGCGACGGTCCAGGCGGATCCGACCGGTCTCGTGGTCCACCTCGTACTTGTTGCGCGAACCCTTCGGGATCTCGATCGTGACGTCGAACTCCACCGGTGGCTCCTCCATGATCAGCACATAGTTCTGGTGATTAAGTGTCCCTCACGCAGGTGTGTGATCGCGAAAGGGGCTGTTGGTCGTGCCAGAACTGAGGCCTTGGCGTGCCGCGAGACCGCACGTGGTGCGGATCGCGGAGGCCGTACGACCGCGACTGGCACGGGCCGTGACGGCCGCGAAACCGCGGGTCGCGCGGGTGACGCGGGCCGTGGGACCACGGCTGGCACGGATCACGCCGCCCGCGTCCCTCACGCGGTTCCCGGCGGTCTCCCGGCCGACGGCCTCGAGGACCTGGCAGTACACCGCGGCCGCCGCCACCGCCGGACTGGCGCTGGCTGCCGGTGTGGTGACCGCCGCGGGTCCCTGGGACGCCGACGGTCAGCGTACGGCCGAGCGGGAGCGGGCAACCGCCCAGGAGCGGACAGGTGGCAAAGATCACGACGACGGCTCCGGCACGAGGGCGGACGGCCCCCGCCCCGCCCCGAGCGCCGCGTCCGTCCTGACCGGCCTCGGCGACACCGCGACGACCGTGAAGTCCGCACCCGCCGCAAAGGCCGTCACGGACCTCCTGGGCCCCCTCCTGGACTCCTCGGCGCTCGGCAGGGTCCACACGGCGTCGGTCGTCGACGTGGCCACCGGCAGGCGCCTGTACGGCGTCGACGCGGACAGGGCCATGACCCCCGCCTCCACCACCAAGATCGCCACCGCCGTCGCCGCGCTGTCCGCCCTGGGCGCCGACCACCGCCTCACCACCCGCGCCGCGCTCCTGCCGGACACCGGGGAGCTCGTCCTGGTCGGCGGCGGCGACCCGACCCTCACCGCCCACAAGGAAGATGGGGGCACCTCCCGCTCGAGCGAAGCCGAGAGTGGGGGAAGTTGGGCGAGCCTGCGCACGCTGGCCCGGGACACGGCTGCCGCGCTGAAGAAGCGCGGCGTCCACAAGGTCACCCTCTCGTACGACGCCACCCTGTACGCGGGCTCCGAGCTGCATCCCATCGGGGTGAACGACAACCTCGCCCCCGTCGGCGCGCTGATGGCCGACGAGGGCCGCACCGACGACTCCACCAGCGGTCCGGTGACCCGCGTGAGCGACCCGGCGGCGGCCGCGGCGGCCACGTTCGCGGGGTTCCTGGCGGACGACGGGATCAAGACGACGTCCCCCGGCCCCTCCAAGGCCACCAGCCGCGCGACCACCCTGGCCACCGTCTCCTCGCCGCCGCTGTCCGCCCTGGTCGAACGCATGCTGACCAACAGCGACAACGACATCGCCGAGGCCCTGGCCCGGCAGACCGCCCTCGCGACCGGCAAGCGCCCGAGCTTCGACGGCGGTGCCGCGGCGATCGACGCCCGGCTGAGCAGGCTCGGCCTGCCGGTCACCGGAGCGGACTTCCACGACGGCAGCGGCCTGAACCGCGACGACAAGATGACGGCGGACCTGCTGACCGCCCTGCTCGTCAAGGCCGGATCCCCCTCCCACCCCGAACTCCGCCCCGTCCTCACCGGCCTCCCGGTCGCGGGCTTCACCGGCACCCTGGCCGACCGCTACACCGACGGCGCGGCCGGCGTCGTCCGCGCCAAGACCGGCACGCTGACCGGCGTCAACACCCTCGCGGGCACGGCGGTCGACCGTGACGGCCGCCTCCTGGCCTTCGCCTTCCTGACCTCCGACACCACGGACCCGGCCGAGGCCCAGGCGGCCCTGGACCGCACAGCCACGGCACTGGCGGGCTGCGGCTGCGCCCGGTAACCACCCGTGCGCAAGGGCCGGGGCACGTTCGACACCGTCCCCGGCAGCCCCCCGACGTCCCGCCGGCCCCGTACGCCCTGCCCCAAGCGGCAGCGCTCACGTACGGTTGACACATGACGAGCATCGGTGCCTCTTCAGGGATGGTCGACTGGAACCTCGCGGTGGCGACCGCGACCCGGCTGGTACGGCCGGGACCGGAGGTCAGCCGCGACGAGGCCCGGGCCGTCGTCGCGGAGCTGCGCCGCCACGCCAAAGCCTCGGAGGGACACGTCCGGGGCTTCACTCGTATGGAGACCGAGGAGGCCCACGACACCCCCGTCCTGGTCGTCGACCGGCCCGGCTGGGTCCAGGCCAACGTCGCGGGGTTCCGGGAGATCCTCAAGCCGCTGCTGGACAAGATGCAGGAGCGGCGCGGCGGCACCCCCGGCGGCGCGGTCCTCGGCGCCGTCGGCGGCAAGGTGACCGGCGTCGAACTCGGCATGCTGCTGTCCTTCCTGGCCTCCCGCGTCCTCGGCCAGTACGAGACCTTCGCCCCGGCCGGCCGGGACCTGCCGGCCGGCGGCCCTGATTCACCGAGTGGCGGCGGCCGGCTGCTGCTGGTCGCGCCGAACATCGTCCACGTGGAGCGCGAACTCGACGTGGAGCCCCACGACTTCCGCCTGTGGGTCTGCCTGCACGAGGAGACGCACCGCACCCAATTCACCGCCGTGCCCTGGCTGCGCGACCACCTTGAGGGCGAAATCCAGTCTTTCTTGGCCGAGACGGACGTCGACCCGATGACCATCCTGGAACGCGTCCGGGAGGCCGCCCAGTCGCTCGCCGGGGGCCGCCCCGAAGCCGAGGAGGACGACGGCGGCCGGTCCTTCGTCGAACTGGTGCAGACCCCGGCCCAGCGCGAGATCCTCGGCCGCCTCACCGCCGTGATGTCGCTCCTGGAGGGCCACGCCGACTTCGTGATGGACGGCGTCGGCCCACAGGTCGTGCCGACCGTCGCCGAGATCCGCGAGAAGTTCCAGCAACGCCGCGCCAAGGGTGCCTCCCGCCTCGACATGACCCTGCGCAAGCTGCTCGGCCTGGACGCCAAGCTCAAGCAGTACCGGGACGGCGAACGTTTCGTACGGGCCGTCGTCGACCAGGTCGGCATGGACGGCTTCAACCGGGTGTGGACCTCCCCCAACACCCTGCCCACCAAGGCGGAGATCGCCAAACCGGCGGACTGGGTCGCGCGGGTGCACCGCAAAGCCGAGTCGTGAACACCGTACGGAAGTTGTGAAGCGAATCCGGCCGACGGCAGGCGAACGCCCCTCCAATCACCCGTCCGAGGGACCGTGAGCGATGGGTAGGCGTGCAATGCTCGGGGAACGGCCCGTCTCTGTCACCATTTACACACTCTGAGTGACCGATCTCGGGCTCATCCCCCGAAAACTTCATGAAGGGAACCGGACATGGGTCCCCATCCTGCGGTCGCGGCGATACGCCTGGCGGTCCGCCGCGTCCTCCACGACATCCTCAACGACCACCAGACCTCCGGCCCGGACCCGGACGACACAGCCGAGCGGCCCCCCTCCCCGCTCGTGCTCGTCGCCTGCTCCGGCGGCGCCGACTCCATGGCCCTCGCCTCCGCCCTGGCCTTCGAAGCCCACAAGCTCGGCATCCGCGCCGGCGGTGTCACCGTCGACCACGGCCTTCAGCCCGGCTCCGACCTGCGCGCCCAAGAGGTCGCCCTCAGGCTGCGCGAGCTCGGCCTCGACCCGGTGGAGTCCGCCGCCGTGACCGTCGGCCGCGAAGGCGGGCCCGAGGCCGCCGCCCGGGACGCCCGCTACGCCGCTCTCGACGCCGCCGCCGAACGCCACGGCGCCACCGCGATCCTGCTCGGACACACCCGCGACGACCAGGCCGAAACCGTCCTGCTCGGCCTCGCCCGTGGCTCCGGCATCCGCTCCCTGTCCGGAATGGCCGCGGTCTCGGGGGCCGGCGGCCGTTACCGGCGCCCCTTCCTCCAGCTCGACCGGCAGACAGCCCGCAAGGCCTGCATGGTCCAGTCCCTCCCCGTTTGGGACGATCCTCACAACGCGGATCCCGCCTACACCCGCTCCCGGCTCCGCCACGAGGGCCTGCCCGCCCTGGAGAAGGCGCTCGGCAAGGGCGTCGTCGAAGCCCTCGCCCGCACCGCCCAGCTCTCCCGCGACGACGCCGACGCCCTCGACGCCTGGGCCCGCCAGGCCGAGGCCTCCGTCCGCGACGCCGCCGGTCTGCTGGAGTGCGCCAAGCTGTACGCCCTCCCGCCCGCCGTGCGCCGCCGCATCCTGCGCCGCGCCGCCATCGAGGCCGGCGCCCCGGCCGGTTCGCTGTTCGCCCGCCACATCGAGGAAGTCGACCGGCTGATCACTGGCTGGCGAGGTCAGGGAGTCATCAATCTCCCGGGCAAAGTCGTCGCCCAGCGGCAGGGTGGCAGACTGGTGATTCGGCAAGGCTGAATCCCGTACCTCCCGGAGAACCGTCCGGCGGTCTCGGGCAGCCGGCGGGCCGTAAGTGCGGGACGACCGAAAGTGATGCGGGTGGACGCGAAAGACATGGGTGCCGACCTCAAGCAGGTGCTCATCACCAAGGAAGAGATCGACGCCAAGCTGGTCGAGCTGGCCGCGAAGATCGACGCTGAGTACGAGGGCAAGGACCTGCTGATCGTCGGCGTGCTCAAGGGCGCCGTGATGGTCATGGCGGACCTCGCCCGGGCGCTGTCCACCCCCGTCACGATGGACTGGATGGCCGTGTCGTCGTACGGCGCGGGCACCCAGTCCTCCGGAGTCGTGCGGATCCTCAAGGACCTCGACACCGACATCAAGGGCAAGCACGTCCTGATCGTCGAGGACATCATCGACTCGGGCCTGACGCTGTCCTGGCTGCTGTCCAACCTGGGCTCGCGCGAGCCCGACTCGCTCAAGGTGTGCACGCTGCTGCGCAAGCCGGACGCCGCGAAGGTCGCCATCGAAGTGGAGTGGGTCGGCTTCGACATCCCCAACGAGTTCGTCGTGGGCTACGGCCTCGACTACGCCGAGAAGTACCGCAATCTCCCATTCGTCGGTACGCTCGCCCCTCACGTCTACGGCGGCTGAGCCTTAGAGGGCCCAAGCACGTAAGACGATCGGGAACCCCAGCGGGTTTCTTACCGTTGGAGGATGCAGAGACGGGACAGCCAGCCGTCCGAGCACCTTCAGGCGGCTTCGGGCAACCAGGCTGGGGTACCGTCAGAAGAACTGTCTTATCAAACTCACTATGGCAGGAGGGACGGGGCGGCACCGCTCCGTATGGATGGACGTGAAGCGATACTTCCGTGGGCCGGTCATGTGGATCGTGCTGGCCGTCCTTGCCGTGGTCGTGTTGATGCAGGTCGTCGGCTCGTCCGGCGGCTACAAGACGGTGGACACCGGCCAGGTCGTGGCGGCGATCAATGAGAACAAGGTCGAGTCGGCCAAGCTCACCACCGGCGACGAGCAGACCGTCAAGGTCACGCTCAAGGACGGCGTGAAGGTCGACGGCAGCTCGAAGATCCAGGCGAGCTACATCGGCGACCAGGGCGTGGCCATCGCCAGCACGCTACAGACCAAGTACCAGGACAAGCAGATTCCGGACGGCTACACGGTGTCGCCGTCCAAGCAGAACCCGTTCCTCGGCGTCCTGCTCTCCCTGCTCCCCTTCGTCCTCATCGTGGTCGTCTTCCTGTTCCTGATGAATCAGATGCAGGGCGGCGGCTCCCGGGTCATGAACTTCGGCAAGTCCAAGGCGAAGCTCATCACCAAGGACACCCCGAAGACGACGTTCACGGACGTCGCGGGCGCGGACGAGGCCGTCGAGGAGCTCCACGAGATCAAGGAGTTCCTCCAGGAGCCGGCCAAGTTCCAGGCCGTCGGCGCCAAGATCCCCAAGGGCGTGCTGCTGTACGGCCCGCCCGGCACCGGCAAGACCCTGCTCGCGCGCGCCGTCGCCGGCGAGGCGGGCGTGCCCTTCTACTCGATCTCCGGTTCCGACTTCGTCGAGATGTTCGTCGGTGTCGGTGCCTCCCGAGTCCGTGACCTGTTCGAGCAGGCCAAGGCGAACGCCCCGGCGATCGTCTTCGTCGACGAGATCGACGCGGTCGGCCGCCACCGCGGCGCCGGCCTGGGCGGCGGTCACGACGAGCGCGAGCAGACGCTGAACCAGCTGCTCGTCGAGATGGACGGCTTCGACGTCAAGGGCGGTGTGATCCTCATCGCCGCCACGAACCGGCCCGACATCCTCGACCCGGCCCTCCTGCGCCCCGGCCGCTTCGACCGCCAGATCGCGGTCGACCGCCCGGACATGCAGGGCCGTCTGGAGATCCTCAAGGTCCACCAGAAGGGCAAGCCGGTCGCCCCGGACGTGGACCTGGCCGCGGTCGCCCGCCGCACGCCGGGCTTCACCGGCGCCGACCTGTCGAACGTGCTGAACGAGGCGGCCCTGCTCACGGCCCGCAGCGACCAGAAGCTCATCGACAACAAGATGCTGGACGAGGCGATCGACCGCGTGGTCGCGGGCCCGCAGAAGCGGACCCGGATCATGTCGGACAAGGAGAAGAAGATCACCGCGTACCACGAGGGCGGTCACGCCCTGGTCGCGGCGGCCTCCCCGAACTCCGACCCGGTCCACAAGATCACGATCCTGTCCAGAGGCCGTGCCCTCGGCTACACGATGGTGCTCCCGGACGAGGACAAGTACTCGACCACGCGCAACGAGATGCTGGACCAGCTGGCGTACATGCTGGGCGGCCGCGCGGCCGAGGAACTCGTCTTCCACGACCCGACCACGGGCGCGGCGAACGACATCGAGAAGGCCACCGCCACCGCCCGCGCGATGGTCACCCAGTACGGCATGACCGAGCGCCTGGGTGCCATCAAGTTCGGCGGCGACAACACCGAGCCGTTCCTCGGCCGTGAGATGGCTCACCAGCGCGACTACTCGGAAGAGGTCGCCGCGCTGGTGGACGAGGAAGTCAAGAAGCTCATCGAGAACGCGCACAACGAGGCCTGGGAGATCCTGGTCGAGAACCGCGACGTCCTCGACAACCTGGTGCTCCAGCTGCTGGAGAAGGAGACCCTGGGCAAGGAGGAGATCGCCGAGATCTTCGCCCCGATCCACAAGCGCCCGCCGCGGCCCGCCTGGACCGGTTCGTCCCGGCGTACGCCGTCCACCCGCCCGCCGGTGCTCTCCCCCAAGGAGCTCGCACTGACCAACGGTGCGAACGGCGCGAGCCCGGCGATCAGCACGGCGAAGTCCACGGCGACGGAGTCCGCCCCGGCGACCGAACCGTCCCCGGAGGACCGTCCCGAGAGCTGACCGTTCCCGGACCGGAATGATTGCCGCGCCCCCCAGGTTCTAGCCTGGGGGGCGCGGCGTTTCACATGCCCGCCGCTGAGTGACGAAGGAACGAGGCTTCACCATGACCGACCCCGTGACGCTGGACGGCGAGGGCACGATCGGCGAGTTCGACGAGAAGCGCGCCGAGAACGCCGTCCGTGAACTCCTGATCGCGGTCGGCGAGGACCCGGACCGCGAGGGCCTCAAGGAGACCCCGACGCGGGTGGCGCGGGCCTACAAGGAGATCTTCGCGGGGCTGTGGCAGAAGCCCGAAGACGTGCTGACCACGACGTTCGACCTCGGGCACGACGAGATGGTGCTCGTGAAGGACATCGAGGTCCTGAGCAGCTGTGAACATCACCTCGTGCCATTCGTCGGAGTTGCCCATGTCGGGTACATTCCGTCCATCGACGGCAAGATCACAGGCCTCTCCAAGCTCGCCCGGCTCGTGGATGTCTATGCCCGCCGCCCGCAGGTGCAGGAACGACTCACCACACAGATCGCCGACTCTCTCATGGAGATCCTGGAGCCCCGGGGCGTGATCGTCGTCGTCGAGTGTGAGCACATGTGCATGTCGATGAGGGGTGTCCGCAAGCCCGGAGCGAAGACCATCACCTCGGCGGTGCGCGGTCAGCTTCGTGACTCGGCTACGCGCAATGAGGCAATGAGCCTGATCATGGCGCGATAGCCCGTTCGGTCACGCCACCGGTTCCGCGCCCGGGTGGTTCTCGTCGTCGTCCTCGGGGAGTTTGCAGACCCGTTCCAGGAACAGGGCAGCCGCTACGACGGCGATGCCGGCCAGGACCGAGAAGGCGGCGTAGAGCGCCTGGTCGCGGCGGGCGGGGATGTCGAGGAGTTCCAGGAGGAAGACGCCCGTGCCGCCGTACATGCCGGCGACGAGGGCGGCGACCAGCGCGCTGGACTGGCCGAAGACGACCGCGCGGGCGGCCATCAGGGGGTCGACGCCCTTGGCCTCGGGGCGGCGTTCACGCTGGGCCTTGAGGCGGGCGCGCAAGGAGAACGCCGTGGACAGCAGGACCACGGCGATCAGGGCGAGGACGATGGGCGCGGCCAGCGGGACGCTGGGCAGGGTCCCGATCGAATTCCACAGGCGGGCGCCCGCCCAGGACAGGACGCCGGCCACGACGAAAACGCCGGCCAGCACCCTGATGCGCAGCTCTCTCACGGTGTCCCTTCAGCTCCTGCTTGCCGGTGTCCAGGTCGTCTTGACCTTAACGACTACTCGGGCAGTCGGAGTTCCAGGTCCCCCCGGGCCGCCACACCGTCACGGGTGACGATGCCGAGGAGGTCGGCGACCGTGCCGCGGCCGGGCAACTGGGCGTCGGGGTCCACGTCGTGCCAGGGCGCCAGGACGAAGGCGCGCTCGTGGGCGCGCGGGTGGGGCAGGGTGAGGTACGGGTCGTCGGAGGTGACACCGTCGTACGCGACGATGTCGACGTCGAGGGTGCGCGGCCCCCAGCGCTCGTCCCGTACCCGGTTGAAGGCCTCCTCGACGGCGTGCGCGCGCTCCAGCAGGGAGGACGGGGGGAGGGTGGTCTTCAGGACCACGACCGCGTTGTAGTACGACGGCTGGCTGCCGGGCTCCACGCCCCACGGCTCCGTCTCGTACACGGGGGAGACCGCCTTGATGCGGACGCCGGGGGTGTCCTCGAAGGCGTCGATGGCGCCCTGAAGGATCTCCAGGCGATTGCCGAGGTTGGAGCCGAGGGAGAGCACGGCCCGTTTCGGGTTCTGAAGAGTGGTGTCGGCGGCGTCGACCTGCGCCACGACGGAGGCGGGCACCGGCTGTACGGTCGGGTCGGTGGGACCCTGCGTGAAGAATGCGGTCATACTCGGCTCCGGGTGATGGTGACGGTGACGTCGTCGAAGGGGACCGTGATCGGTGCGTCCGGCTTGTGGACGCGGACCTCGACCTCCTGGACGCCTTCGTGCTTCAGGCAGGCGTGGGCGATGCGCTCGGCGAGCGTTTCGATGAGGTTCACCGGCTCGCCCTCGACAACGGCCACGACCTCCTCGGCCACGATGCCGTAGTGCACGGTCTTCGCGAGGTCGTCGGTGGCGGCGGCCGGCCGGGTGTCCAGTCCCAGCACGAGGTCCACGACGAAGGTCTGGCCCTTCTCGCGTTCCTCGGGGAACACACCGTGGTGCCCGCGGGCCCTCAGGCCGCGCAGCGCGACACGATCCACGCGAATCACTCCTGCTGTCGTCGGTACCGGCCGTCCGTACCGTGTGCGGGCGGCACACCGGCCTCGGACGAATCTACCCGCGGACGCGGACAGAGCCAGGCTGCGGGGGCGTGGGCCGGCGATGGGACCAGGAGGGTTCATCGCGCGTTTCCCCTGCGGAACCCGGCGGCTCACGGGCTGGTAGCCGCACCTACCCGTGAGTTCGTGATTCCAACCACTTCTTGGCCCCTGCGGGCCGCCTACCCACTCAGGCGGGTGTGTCGTCGTCCTCGTCCTCGTCGTTTTCGGCCAGAACGGGGGAGGCGTGGTGGGACCAGAGTTTCCAGCCGACGGGCGTGCGGCGGAAGACGTTGGTGGCGACGACGAGCTGGCCGACGAGGGGGCCCAGCTCCTCGCCGCCCTCCGGCGCGGGGCCTCCGCTGAGGATGTTCTCCGTGCAGGTCACGAGGGCGGTGTCGCCGGTGACGGAGACATGCACGTCGGTGAGGAAGAACTGGATGTAGTCGGTGTTCGCCATGATCAGCGCGTACGACCTGAGAACCTCGCCGCGGCCGGTGAGCACCGGCCAGCCGGGGTGCACGCAGGAGACCACGCCGGCGTCCGCCGGGTCGTGGTAGGTCTCGTCGACGCCCAGATCGGACGGGGTGAGCCAGAGTGAGGACAGTTCTTCGAAGTCACCGCGTTCCATGGCCTCGTAGAAGGCCGTGTTGGCGAGCTCGACCTGCTCGACGTCGGTGTGGGGAGCGCTCACCTCGCCCCCTCCACCGCCCGCGCCACCCGGACCGCGTCCGCCGTGGCACGTACCTCGTGGACCCGGACCGCCCAGGCGCCGGCCTGGGCGGCGAGGGCGGAGACGGCGGCGGTGGCGGCGTCGCGTTCCCGGGCGGGGGGAGGGGCGCCCTCGGGGCCGGCGAGGACGCGGCCGAGGAAACGCTTGCGGGAGGCGGCGACCAGCAGGGGATGGCCCAGGGGGCGCAGCCGGTCGAGGTGGGCGAGGAGGGTGAGGTCGTGTCCGGCCCCCTTGGAGAAGCCGAGGCCGGGGTCGACGACGACCCGGTCGGGGGCGATACCGCCCGCCAGGACGGCCTCCACGCGCGCGTGCAGCTCGTCGACGACCTCGGTGACGACGTCCTCGTACACGCCCTTGACGTTGCCGCCCTGGAGGAAGCCCCGCCAGTGCATGACGACGAAGGGGGCGCCCGCCTCGGCCACCACCGGGATCATCGCGGAGTCGGCGAGGCCGCCGCTGACGTCGTTGACAAGTGCCGCGCCCGCGGCGAGGGCCTGCGCGGCGACCGAGGCGCGCATGGTGTCGACGGAGACGACGACGCCCTCGGAGGCGAGGCCGCGGACGACGGGGATGACGCGCCGCAGCTCCTCGTCCTCGTCGACGCGGGTGGCGCCGGGGCGGGTGGACTCGCCGCCGACGTCCACCAGGTCGGCGCCCTCGGCGACCAGGTCGAGCCCGTGCTTGACGGCGGCCGTGGTGTCGAAGAAGCGGCCGCCGTCGGAGAAGGAGTCGGGGGTCACGTTCACGACGCCCATGACCGCGCAGCGGTCCCATGCCGGAAGGCCCGCCACTGTGCCGCGCCCGCTCTGGTTGCTCATACGTTCAGCCTAGGGCCTGCCACGGAGGCGGCCCGAGCGGAAGTCCCCGGGGCTTGAGGGGGTGGGGCTTCCGGCCGGGCCGGTCGGGGTCATGCCGCGCGGACGTCGCGGACCTCGTGCTCCGCGAGCCCGTGGGAGCACGGGCGGGCGGCGGTGCGGCGCCGCAGGAAGCGCGGCAGCGGCAGGGCGAGGTTGACGAAGCCCTCCGCCTGCATGGCGGCGAAGCCGATGCGGGGCAGGTCGCCGGAGGCCCGGTAGACCACGAAGCGCGGCTCCCAGCGTGGCTGGAACTTGGCGTTGAACTTGTACAGGGACTCGATCTGGAACCAGCGGGAGAGGAACACCAGCAGTCCGCGCCAGGCCCGCAGCACCGGGCCCGCGCCGATCTTCTCCCCGCGCGCGAGGGCCGAGCGGAACATCGCGAAGTTCAGTGACACGCGGGTGATGCCGAGCTTCGGGGCCGCCTGGAGCGCGGCGACGATCAGCAGTTCGTTCATGCCGGGGTCGGCCGAGCGGTCGCGCCGCATCAGGTCCAGGGAGGCGCCGTCGGTGCCCCAGGGCACGAAGTGCAGGATCGCTTTCAGGTCGCCGTACTCGCCGGGCTGGTCGTCCGCCTTGTGCGCGGTGGCGATCAGGCAGTCGCCGTCCGAGGGGTCGCCGATGCGGCCGAGCGCCATGGAGAAGCCGCGCTCGGTGTCGGTGCCGCGCCAGTCCTCCGCCGCGCGCCGGATACGGTCCAGTTCGGCCTCGCCGAGGTCACGGATACGCCGTACCCGGGTTTCGTAGCCGGCCCGCTCGATGCGCTTGACCATCTGTCGCACGTTGCGCATCGCGCGTCCGGCGAGCGAGAAATCCGCGACGTCCACCACCGCCTCGTCGCCCAGTTCGAGGGCGTCCAGGCCGGTCTCACGGGTCCAGACCTCGCCACCGGTCTCCGAGCAGCCCATGACCGCGGGGGTCCAGGAGTGGGCCTTGGCCTCGTCCATGAACCGCTCGATGGCGCCGGGCCAGGCCTCGACGTCGCCGATGGGGTCACCGCTGGCGAGCATCACGCCGGACACGACCCGGTAGGTCACCGCCGCCTTGCCGCTGGGGGAGAAGACGACGGCCTTGTCGCGGCGCAGCGCGAAGTGGCCGAGGGAGTCGCGGCCGCCGTGCTTGTCCAGCAGCGTCCGCAGCCGGGTCTCGTCCTCCTCGGTCAGCTGGGCGGCCGGGTGTTCGGGGCGGAAGGCCAGGTAGATGGTGGTGGCGGCGGTGATCCAGCCGAGGGCGCCGAGGGAGAAGGCGACCGTCCAGGAGGTGTTGCCCTGGTAGTCCACCGGGCCCTCGAAGCCGAACAGGCCGTAGATGACGTGGGTCAGCCGATCGGCCAGGCTCGGGTCGCCGACCATCCGGTCCGGGTGGACGCTGACGATGACCAGTCCGAGGACGAGGGAACCGGCGCCCATGAGGACGAAGTTGGCGAGCGCGCGCCACCGGCTGCGTGGGTCGGGCAGGGCTTCGAACTCGTGGCGGTGGCGCAGCAGCGGTACGAGCAGCGCCAGTGAGATCAGCGCCCCGACGACGGAGTGCCGGTACACGAACTGCGCCGCCGCGCCGGCCGGCAGCAGCGCCACCGCGGCCCGCCAGGCCCGGCGCTTGCGCCGTTTGAGCCCGTGTGCGAGGAGCAGCAACAGCACGCCCGCGCTGAGCGAGAGGGCCGCGGCGAAGGGGCCGAAGGATCCCGGCAGCACCTCCGCGATGGCGTGCATACGGCTGTGACGGAAGCGCGGGAACACGCCCGCGGCGATGTCCAGGAGCCCCACGACCGCGCCGGCCCTGCCGACCAGAGCGGGGACGGCCTCGGGACGCGGACCGCGGACTATGCGCCGCGCTCGGCTTGATCGGCTCGGAACCCCGCCCGACATTTCCCCATCTATCCTGACAGACATCGCATCCCGTAGTTCCGCGAGAGACCTTGAGCCCGGTGCCCCTTTCGGGCATCCGGCGACATTGCGCCCTCTAGGACGGTGTCTCGGGGAAGAAGGTTCCTTCCTCGCCGGAAAGCCGGTTCAAAGCCCAAGGAAAGCCCGGGGCAAGCCATTGCGACGATCGCGTGGCCGAGCTGTGGGCGGAAAGCGCAGGCAGGAACAGCTCATGGGACTCACGAGCAACAAAGTGCTGGTGATGGCGATCGTGCTGGCCGTGCTGCTGTTCGTCGGCACGGTGTGGCAGTGGCCGCGGCTGGCGAGGCGCGGCTGGCGGCCCGTCAGCGGGCGGGTCGGCCTGCTCCTCGCCACCCAGCTGGCGGTCTTCGCCTCCGTGGGCATCGCCGCCAACCAGGCCTTCGGCTTCTACGCCAGCTGGGCGGACCTGTTCGGCCGGGAGACCGCCCAGGGCGTCGTCGTCGACTACGCGCCGGGCGGCGGCAGCGGCGGCCCGCTCCAGGTGCGCACCACGGCGCTGGTGCAGGGGGTGGACGGGAGACGGCCGCAGACGGCCGGTCAGGTCCAGAAGGTGGACATCGTCGGCCGTACGACCCATATCGCCACACCGGCGTACGTGTATCTGCCGCCGGAGTACTTCCAGCCGCAGTACCGCACGCGTACGTTCCCCGCGTCCGTCGTCCTCACCGGATATCCGGGCACCGCGCAGGCTCTGGTGGACAAACTGCGTTATCCGCGTACGGCGCAGGAGCTTGCCAAGAACGGGCGGATGCAGCCGATGATCCTGATCATGCTGCGGCCGACGGTGGCTCCGCCGCGCGACACGGAGTGCATGGACATTCCGGGCGGGCCGCAGACGGAGACGTTCTTCGCCAAGGATCTGCCCGATGCCGTACTGGCTCACTACAGGGTGGGCAAAAAGCCCGGGAGCTGGGGAATCATCGGGGACTCGACGGGTGGTTACTGTGCGCTGAAGCTCGCCATGCACCACCCGGGCGTGTATGCGGCCGGGGCGGGCCTGTCCCCCTACTACAAGGCGCCGACCGACCCCACGACCGGTGACCTCTTCCACGGTGACAGGAAGCTGCGGAATCGTTCCGATCTGCGGTGGTTCCTCAAGCACGAGGCCGCGCCGGACACCTCACTGCTCGTCACCAGCAGCAGGATCGGAGAATCCAACTACAAGGCCACGCTGAAATTCATAGATCAGGTGCGAGCCACGAACCTGACCCGGATCTCCTCGATCATCCTGGACAGCGGTGGCCACAACTTCAACACCTGGCGGCGGGAGATCCCGCCGACACTCCAGTGGATGAGCGGCCGGCTCAGCGACCGCTGAAAATTTGAAGACTTCATCATGGCTGTGTTTTTACGGGGTGGGGCGCCAAGGTTCGCCTACTCGCGGTAAGTTTCTGGCCATGCCACGTGGACGTCATCGCCATTCCCCGCCTTTGCACAGGCTGTTGCCCCCGTCGGCGATCGCAGGCGTCTCCGTCGTCTGCGCGCTGGGCCCCTGGGTGTTCTCGGAGCAGGCGATGCTCCGCACCCTGGCCGCGGCCGCCGCGGCGACGGCTGTCGTCGGTGCGGTCGTCATGCGCCGCTGGGACATCCATGCGGGCAAGGAGGTGGCCGACCTCACGCGCGCGCGGGCGAGTGACGAGTGGCGGTTCGAGGAGCGGGTCGCCGAACTGGAGACCGATCTCGAGGAGTCCCGCGAGGTGCGCGGGAAGCTGGAGCAGCGGCTGCGGGCCAAGCGGGCGGAGCTGGCGGGCCTGCGCAACGAGCACGCCGCGCTGCTGCGGCGGTACGCCACGGCGGAGACCGAGCGGGCCAGCGCGCTGGAGGGGCGGCGGCTGCTCGAGATAGAGGCCGCGCCGTCGCCGTCGCCGTCGTCCCTTGCGCTTCCGCCCGCGCGTGCGGCGGAGGGGGCCGAGGTGGACGCCGAGGTCGACTCCGACACCGAGGTCGACGCCGAGACCGAGGTCGACGCCGAGACCGAGGTCGACGCCGAGACCGAGGTCGCCGAGGACGGGCCGGCGGCTTCCGGGGTCTCCGGGGTGTTCTCCCCGGAGGGCTCCCAGCTGTTTTTGCGGGCCAGGGTGGCGCTGGCCCGGTTCGGCACCGGTGACGAGGCGCCCGAGGGTGAAGTCGTCGCCAAAGGAGCCGGAAAAGGTGGCGAAGTCGTCGCCAAAGGAGAGGGCGTCGGCGAGGGCGTGACGGCATCCGCTCCGGAGCCCGCCTCGGAGGACGAGGAGCAGGGGCAGCCCGAGGCGGTCGACGGGCATGAGCACGCGGCCGCCGCCACCACCACGACGGCGTCGGCCGAGCCCGCCCAGGCCGCGTCCCAGCCCGCGGGTCACTTCACGGTGCCGACCGCGGTGGCCGTCGTGCCGGCCGCGCCCGTGCGGCGTCCGGCGGTCGAGGGTGGCTTCGACTTCTTCGGTACGCAGAAGGAGGCGCCGTCCGCCGCGCTGGACGCCGTGCAGAACGAGGATCTGGCCGATGTGGTCGGCCAGGAGGCCCTCGCCCTCCACAAGGCCGAGTCGGAGGCCCACTTCAAGCCCGCGGACGAGGGGTCGCGTGGCGTCGGCCAGGTCATCGACCTGACGGCCCACGACGAGACGGAGCAGATCGACATGCAGGGGCTGCGCAGCGCGGCCTCTTGAGCCTTGCCGGGGCGGCGCGGTGGGGGTCCGTTCTTCGCCTCCGCCGCCCCTACCCATTCCCGTCCCCAGGGGCTCCGCCCCTTCGACCCCGCCGGGGGCTACCGCCCCCTGGACCCTTGCGGGGCTCCGCCCCTGCGCCCCGCCGGGGCTACCGCCCCCTGGACCCTTGCGGGGCTCCGCCCCTGCGCCCCGCCGGGGCTTCGCCCCGGACCCCGTCGGCCTGAACGGCCTCGGCCTCGGACGCCGGGCGGGCTGAGAAGGGAGCGTGCCTTCCAGCCCGCCCGCACGGGTGGTGGGTGGGCATAGACCGGGGGTCTGGGGG
>NZ_JBSGZV010000013.1:0-190341 GCF_053611185.1 Streptomyces sp. NPDC054834
CCTGAGGCTCTGTGCGCCTGCCTGCGGGCAGCAGAGAGCCCCGCCCGACCGATCCACGCGGGACCAGCCGACGGGGCTCAGCGGGGCGCTCAGGGCGTCTAGGCGTTCAATTGCCGCGCTGCGTCAGCGTCGCCGAGTAGCTCCGCAAGCTCGATGGCATCGGCCGGGATATCGCCTGCTGCCGCATTGAAGAACGGGTCTCGGACGTTGAAGTCCACCCGCCGCTCATCCAACTTGCGCCAGCCTCCACGTGCCGCACGCTTCACGCTCAGGTGCGCCCCGGCGTCCTGCAACATCTGTCGCCTGCCCGCCGTGTCGGCCTTCACCCAGAGCGTGTCGTAGGTCTTGCCGGTACGGATTTCCTCAGTGCGGGGCTCCACCTTTTCGCGGGACTCAAGGTCAGCGAGCCGCGCGTCAAGGGCATCTGCGTGCCTCTGCCACGCTGCCTTAGCCGCATTCGACTTTTGGCGCCCCTGCTGCGCCTGATGCTCTTCGAACTCGGCGAGAGTGGCGTCAATCTCCGGCTGCGGGTCGTATCCGGGAATGGTGCGGGTCTGGGTGACTTCCAGCGCCCCCAGCATCCGCAGAAACTCGCGCTCTGCGTACTCTTCGGCCCACTCGCGTTTGATGATGGCGGGCGCATCGCACTTATGACCCCTAGTGTGCGCGCCGCACTTGTAGGTTTCCGTCTTGCTGGTGCTCTTGCTGGTGGGAGACGGCCGGTGAAGATACATCCGTTCCCCGCAGCTATCGCAGTGAATGACCCGGAGCAGGAGTGCCACGCTGTCCACCCGGTCCGCCGGTTTGTTATCCACGGAGCGCTCAGCCAGAACAGCGCCGATAGCGTCGAATTCCGCGCGGGTGAGTATCGGCTCGGCGGTAGCCATGACGGGCGCACCCTCGCTGTCCCGCACAGGCTTGTTATCGGTGATCTTCCATCCCAACAGGCGCTGAGAGGTCAAGAGTTCTTTGATGGCTCCGTGTCGCCATGTAAAGCGCCCTCGAACGACAGTCTCGCCAGCCTTACCGCCAGTCTTCCCGCCGGTTTCCCGTCCCTGCTTGAGACTCCAGTGATCACGGGACGAGGGAATGCCGTCCTCATTTAGTCCGCGTGCGATTGCTGCAAGGCTCTTACCGGGAATGCCCTGGCTCGGGTCTCCCATGAGTTCCCGGATGATGCGCTCAAGTACGGCCACGGCTTCCGGGTCCTGAACCAGGGTCCAGCCGCCACCTTCCAGGGGGGCGGGCATGTAGCCGTACGGCGGACGGGACCCACGCCAGCGAAGAGGCATGGCCCGCATTGCTGCCTGTGCGCTGGTCACGCGTTCGCGGATGGACTGAGCTTCCATCTGTGCGGCGAACGCGAACAGCGTGACCATGAGCTGAGCCATGGGGTCCAGCGAGTTGCGGAAGTCGAGCACCAGGCGCCCACCCGGCCCCTCGGCGAACACGATCATTTTGCAGTTTTCGCGCGCCCACTTCGCCAATTCGTGCATGTCGTCCATGGATCGGACGGCGCGATCGAAGCGCCAGAAAACCAGCGCGTCAAAGTCGTTCGGGTGGCGAAGCCAAGAGCCCAATTCCGGGCGCTCAAAGGGCGTGGTCTTGCTTGCGCTTACTCCCAGGTCGACGGCTTCCCGGTCGGCAAGGTCGATTCCCAGAGAGGCGGCAGCGCCTCGGTTGGCCTCCCGCTGGCGCTCGGGGCTGGTGGTCTCGTCGGTGAGTACGGACAGGCGGAGGCAGGACACGCCCCTGAGTTGAGTGGTCATGCGCGTGTACTGGCGAGTCGGATACTCGGTGCCTCTGACCTGCGCAGATG
Source organism: Streptomyces sp. NPDC054834 (assembly GCF_053611185.1). NCBI lineage: Bacteria > Bacillati > Actinomycetota > Actinomycetes > Kitasatosporales > Streptomycetaceae > Streptomyces > Streptomyces sp. NPDC054834. Next base: position 1,820 of record NZ_JBSGZV010000013.1, read on the forward strand.
TCGTCATGGCCGGTGTCTCCCAGAACTGCTAGTCGGAGACCCTTTGGAAACCCGTACGGCCACCCGGCGCCCGGCACGGTACAGGCGCTGCGGGCCGAGGGCGCGGTGGTGCTGCGCACGGACCGGGACGGCGCGCTGGCGGTCGGGGGGACCGGCGGGGCGGACGGGGAGGTGCGGGTGGCGAGAGACTGAGGGCATGAACTCCGCACAGGCCGACGCCTACCTCCGCCGTCTCGGAGCCGCGCACCCGGCGCGGCCCACCGCCGAAGCACTGCGCGAACTGCATCTCGCCCATCTTCGGACCGTGCCCTTCGAGAACCTGTCCGTGCACCTCGGAGAGGAGATCGTGCTGGAGGAGAAACGGCTCGTGGACAAGCTGGTGGGCGCGCGGCGGGGCGGGTTCTGCTACGAACTGAACGGTGCCTTCGGGGCGTTGCTCGCCGCGCTCGGCTTCGACGTCCACCTGATCGCGGGGCGGGTGTACGGGGACGAGGGCCGGCTGGGGATCCCGTACGACCATCTGGCGCTGCGGGTGCGGACGGTGGACGCGGGTGAATGGCTCGCCGACGTCGGGTTCGGGGCGCACAGCCACCATCCGCTGAAGCTGGGGGAGCGGGGCGAGCAGCGGGACCCCGGCGGCACGTTCCGGATCGAGGCGGCCGGGCCGGACGCGGCCACGGACCTGGACGTCGTGCGGGACGGCAATCCCCAGTACTGCCTGGAGACCCGGCCCCGGGCGCTCGGCGACTTCGCCGCCGGTGCCTGGTGGCACAGCACCTCGCCGCGGTCGCACTTCACGCGGTCCCTGGTCTGCTCACGGGTCACGGAGGACGGAGGGCGGGTCACCCTGAGCGGTCGCAGATGGACGGTGACGGCCCCCGACGGGACGCGTGAGGTGCGGGGACTGGGCTCGGACGAGGAGGTGCTCGCGGTGTACCGGGAGCGGTTCGGGATCGAGCTGACCACCGTGCCGACCGTGGGAGTGCCCGCCGTGGAGGCGCCGGTCGTGGGTCGCGGAGAATGACGCGGTGAGCGATGTGAGACATGTGCTGGTGCTGCCCGACCGGGATGCCGCGGAAGAGGTGGCTGAGGCGCTCGGGGAGCGGTTCGGTGTCAAGGAGGAGCCGCAGCTGGTGCGGGACGCGCTGGCCGGTGAGGACGACGCCGAGGACGCGCAGTGGCTCCTCGTCCTGCGGGACGAGGAGGAGCGGCTGGCCGCGGAGGACCTGGACGCGCTGGCCGGCGAGTGGGACGGCTGGCGCGAGGAGCCGTAGGCCGCGGGGCCGGCGCCGGGGCGTTGTCAGTGGCGCGTGGGATGCTTGTCGCGATGGCCAGGAAGACTGCGAATGACGACCCTCTCGCCCCGGTGACCCTTGCCGTGGGCCAGGAGGACCTCCTGCTCGACCGTGCCGTGCGGGAGGTGGTGGCCGCCGCCAGGGCCGCCGACGCCGACACGGACGTGCGGGACCTGAACCCGGACCAGTTGCAGCCCGGCACGCTCGCCGAGCTGACCAGCCCCTCGCTCTTCGCTGAGCGCAAGGTGGTGGTCGTACGCAACGCTCAGGATCTGTCGGCCGACACGGTCAAGGACGTGAAGGCGTATCTCGGATCGCCCGCGGAGGAGATCACCCTCGTGCTGCTGCACGCGGGCGGCGCGAAGGGCAAGGGACTGCTCGATGCCGCGCGCAAGGCGGGGGCGCGCGAGGTGGCGTGCCCGAAGATGACCAAGCCGGCCGACCGGCTGGCGTTCGTGCGCGGGGAGTTCCGCGGGTTCGGGCGGTCGGCCACGCCCGAGGCGTGCCAGGCGCTGGTGGACGCGATCGGGAGCGATCTGCGGGAGCTGGCGTCGGCGGTCTCGCAGCTGGTCGCCGACGTCGAGGAGACGATCGACGAGGCCGTCGTCGGGCGGTACTACACCGGGCGGGCCGAGGCCTCCAGCTTCACGGTCGCGGACCGGGCGGTCGAGGGGCGTACGGCGGAAGCCCTGGAGGCGCTCAGATGGTCGCTGGCGACCGGGGTGGCGCCGGTGCTGATCACCAGCGCGCTGGCCCAGGGCGTACGGGCCATCGGAAAGCTGTCGTCGGCGCGCGGTGGCCGCCCCGCCGACCTCGCCCGGGAGCTGGGCATGCCGCCCTGGAAGATCGACCGGGTGCGGCAGCAGATGCGCGGGTGGACGCCGGACGGGGTGGCGATCGCCATGCGGGCGGTGGCCGAGGCGGACGCGGGCGTGAAGGGCGGCGGGGACGATCCCGAGTACGCCCTGGAGAAGGCGGTCGTCACCATCGCACGGGCGGCGCGGTCCAGAGGGCGGGCGTAGAACAGCAGCACTGGGCGGTCACGCCGAAGGCCCCGGCACCCGCCCTGGGGAAGGACGGAGGCCGGGGCCTTCGGTTCAGGCTGTCGGATCCGCGCCCGCGTGGCGAACGCAGGCCGCGCGCGGATCCTGGGGTGCCGGTCGGGAGCGGATGAGAGAGGGCCCGCTCTGGGTCCTTCCGGCGATCAGATCAAAGAAGAGGTTCAGCCCTTGAGGGACGCGACCTTGTTGGCCAGCGCCGACTTCTTGTTGGCGGCCTGGTTCTTGTGGATGACGCCCTTCGAGACGGCCTTGTCGAGCTGACGCGCGGCAGCGCGCTGGTACTCGGTGGCCTTCTCGACGTCACCCGCGGCAGCAGCCTCACGGGCCTTGCGGATCGCGGTCTTCAGGGAAGACTTGACGGCCTTGTTGCGCAGCCGGGCCTTCTCGTTGGTCTTGATCCGCTTGATCTGGGACTTGATGTTCGCCACGAATGAGCCTTCTCAGGTTCTGGCACGGGGCCGCACTGGTCCCGCGCCGGTGATTTCTTGGGTCGTGCCTCACGCAGAGACGGCATGAGACACAGCCACCCAGCCTACCAGCGGCCCACCGAGTGGCCCAAACCCGTCGCCGGTCCCCACCCGTGGGACCATGGAGACTACGTATCGATCCGACCCGAGGCATAAGGCGCCTCAAGAGACAGGACCCTGCGTGCCCGCGACCCCTAACCATGTGCCCGAGCCGAGCCGTACCGACCCGGCACTGATCCGCAATTTCTGCATCATCGCGCACATCGACCACGGCAAGTCCACGCTCGCCGACCGGATGCTCCAGCTGACCGGTGTGGTCGAGCAGCGGCAGATGCGTGCTCAGTACCTCGACCGGATGGACATCGAGCGTGAGCGCGGTATCACGATCAAGTCCCAGGCGGTGCGCCTGCCGTGGGCTCCCACCCACGACCCCGGCAACACGCACATCCTCAACATGATCGACACCCCGGGGCACGTCGACTTCACCTACGAGGTCTCGCGGTCGCTCGCCGCCTGCGAGGGGACCGTCCTCCTCGTGGACGCCGCCCAGGGCATCGAGGCGCAGACCCTCGCCAACCTGTACCTGGCGATGGAGAACGACCTCGCCATCATCCCGGTGCTCAACAAGATCGACCTGCCGGCCGCCCAGCCGGAGAAGTTCGCCGAGGAACTGGCCAACCTCGTCGGCTGCGACCCCGACGACGTGCTCAAGGTCTCCGCCAAGACCGGCCTCGGCGTGGAGGCGCTGCTCGACAAGGTCGTCGCCGAGATCCCCGCCCCGGTGGGCGTCAAGGACGCCCCCGCGCGCGCCATGATCTTCGACTCGGTCTATGACTCCTACCGCGGCGTCGTGACGTACGTACGAGTCATCGACGGGCAGCTCAACAAGCGCGAGCGCATCAGGATGATGTCCACCGGCGCCACCCACGAGCTGCTGGAGATCGGGACCAACTCGCCCGAGATGCTGCCGGCGGACGGCCTCGGCGTCGGCGAGGTGGGCTACCTGATCACCGGCGTGAAGGACGTCCGCCAGTCCAAGGTCGGTGACACCGTCACCAGCCAGGCCAAGGGCGCCACGGAGGCGCTCGGCGGCTACAAGGACCCCAAGCCGATGGTCTTCTCCGGCCTGTATCCGCTGGACGGCTCCGACTACCCCGAGCTGCGCGAGGCCCTCGACAAACTCCAGCTCAACGACGCCGCGCTCGTCTACGAGCCGGAGACCTCCGCCGCCCTCGGCTTCGGTTTCCGCGTCGGCTTCCTGGGCCTGCTGCACCTCGACGTGATCCGCGAGCGCCTGGAGCGCGAGTTCGGCCTCGACCTGATCGCCACCGCGCCGAACGTCGTCTACCGCGTGGTCATGGAGGACGGCAGCGAGCACACCGTCACCAATCCGAGCGAGTTCCCCGAGGGGAAGATCGGCGAGGTGTACGAGCCGGTCGTGCGTGCCACCATCCTGGCGCCGAGCGAGTTCATCGGGTCGATCATGGAGCTGTGCCAGACCCGGCGCGGCACGCTCCTCGGCATGGACTACCTCTCCGAGGACCGGGTCGAGATCCGCTACACGCTCCCGCTCGCCGAGATCGTCTTCGACTTCTTCGACCAGCTGAAGTCCAAGACGCGCGGCTATGCCTCCCTCGACTACGAGCCCACCGGCGAACAGAGCAGCTCACTTGTCAAGGTCGACATCCTGCTGCACGGCGACAAGGTGGACGCCTTCTCCGCGATCACGCACCGTGACCAGGCGTACGCCTACGGCGTGCGGCTCGTGGCCAAGCTCAAGGAGCTGATCCCGCGGCAGGCCTTCGAGGTCCCCGTCCAGGCCGCCATCGGCTCCCGGGTCATCGCCCGCGAGACCATCCGCGCCATCCGCAAGGACGTCCTCGCCAAGTGCTACGGCGGTGACATCTCCCGCAAGCGGAAGCTGCTGGAGAAGCAGAAGGAAGGCAAGAAGCGGATGAAGATGGTGGGTTCCGTGGAGGTTCCGCAGGAGGCCTTCATCGCGGTCCTCTCCAGCGATGACAGCGCGGGGTCGGCCAAGGGCAAGAAGTAACCACCGGTAATAAGGGGTGGCGTCCGTAAATCGGGTGCAACGGGGGCTCGTCGTGCGAAAGTGCGGTGGGCCCCTACGCGTGCGTAGCGTCGCTCTCTGTACGAAGTGACATGCCGCCGCCCCTTACGCGTCGGCGCGTAGCGCTTTACTCTGATCCCTGCTCGATAGTTACTCGCGAGTTAAACAACTGGCCGAACCACTGCCCGTGAGTCACCCAAGCCGCAACTGACAGCCGCACCGTCGCGGGCCCCGGAGGATGTCGTGAGCGACACACAGACACTGATCGAGAACCGTCCGCCGTCCGTCGCGGCCCTCTTCCTGGAGCGCGTCGACGCCACACCGGACGCCGAGGCGTACCGCTACCCCGTACCGCCGGCCTCGGGCCAGGGCCCCGACGACTGGAAGTCGCTGAGCTGGGGACAGACCGCCGAGCGCGTCCACGCGATCGCGGCCGGTCTCATCGAGCTGGGCGTGCAGCCGGAGCAGCGGGTGGCGCTGGCCTCCTCGACCCGGGTCGAGTGGATCCTCGCCGACCTGGGCATCCTGTGCGCCGGTGCGGCCACGACCACCATCTACCCGCAGACCAACGCCGACGAGTCGGCCTTCATCCTCTCCGACTCCGAGAGCCGGGTGCTGATCGCGGAGAACGCCGACCAGCTCGCCAAGGCGGTCGAGAAGCGCTCCGAGCTGCCCGAGCTGCACCACGTGGTGGTCATCGACCCGGCCGGCGTGGAGACCGGCGACTGGGTGCTCACCCTCGCCGAGCTCGAGCAGCGCGGTGCCGCGTACCTGGAGAAGCACCCCGAGCTGATCAAGGAGCGGGTCGGCGCCATCGCCAAGGACCAGCTGGCGACGCTGATCTACACCTCCGGCACCACCGGCCGCCCCAAGGGCGTCCGCCTCCCGCACGACAACTGGTCGTACATGGCGAAGGCGATCTCCGCGACCGGGCTGATCAGCGCCGAGGACGTGCAGTACCTGTGGCTGCCGCTCGCGCACGTCTTCGGCAAGGTGCTCACCTCCGGGCAGATCGAGGTCGGGCACGTCACCGCCGTCGACGGCCGCGTCGACAAGATCATCGAGAACCTGCCGGTGGTGCAGCCGACCTACATGGCGGCCGTCCCGCGCATCTTCGAGAAGGTCTACAACGGCGTCGCCGCCAAGGCCCGCGCCGGCGGAGCCGCCAAGTACAAGATCTTCCAGTGGGCCGCCGAGGTCTCCCGCGAGTACGCCAAGGTCTCGCAGGACAACTTCCGCCGCACCGGCACCCACTCCGTGCCCTTCGGCCTCGGCGCCAAGCACAAGGCCGCTGACGCGCTCGTCTTCGCCAAGATCCGCGAGGCCTTCGGCGGCCGGCTGCGGGCGTGCGTGTCGGGATCGGCCGCCCTGGCCCCCGAGATCGGCTACTTCTTCGCCGGTGCCGGTATCCACATCCTGGAGGGCTACGGCCTCACGGAGTCCTCGGCCGCCTCCTTCGTCAACCCCGGCGAGGCGTACCGCACCGGCACGGTCGGCAAGCCGCTGCCCGGCACCGAGGTGCGCATCGCGGAAGACGGCGAGATCCTCCTGCGGGGCCCCGGCATCATGCAGGGCTACCACCAGCTGCCCGAGAAGACCGCCGAGGTCCTGGAGTCGGACGGCTGGTTCCACACCGGCGACATCGGCGAGCTGTCGCCCGACGGTTACCTGCGCATCACCGACCGCAAGAAGGACCTGATCAAAACCTCGGGCGGCAAGTACATCGCGCCCGCCGAGGTCGAGGGCCAGTTCAAGGCCGTGTGCCCGTACGTCTCCAACATCCTCGTGCACGGCGCCGACCGGAACTTCTGCACCGCCCTCATCGCCCTCGACGAGCCGTCGATCCTCGAGTGGGCCAAGGAGAACGGGCTGGGGGGCAAGTCGTACGCCGAGGTCGTCGCCGCGCCGGTCACCGTCGAGATGGTCGACGGCTACGTCCGGCAGCTCAACACCGGCCTCCAGCGCTGGCAGACCATCAAGAAGTTCCGCCTCCTGCCGCGCGACCTCGACGTCGAGCACGGCGAGATCACCCCGAGCCTGAAGCTGAAGCGGCCGGTGGTGGAGCGGGAGTACAAGCACCTCATCGACGAGATGTACGCGGGGTCGCGGGAGGCGTAGCGAGCGGTGGGGGAGCGCCGGCGGAGCGCCTTCATCGCCTCCTCGCTGGAACGGGCGCGGACCAGCGGCTCGTCGAGGGAGCCCAGGACGGCCTCCAGGGCTGTCAGGCTGTCCTCCATGTCGTCGACCAGGAGGATGCCGGCACGCTCGCCGGTCCAGGTCTCACTCACCCGCCGGCTCTCCGGTGCCGGCGCTCCCCTCCGGGTCCAGCAGCGCGCAGACCACCGTGAGCAGCCGGTCCACGTCCACCGGCTTGGGTACGTAGTCGTCGGCGCCGCGCGCGATGGACTTCTCCCGGTCGCCGGGCATGGCCTTCGCGGTCAGGGCGACGATGGGCAGACCGGCCCAGCGGGGGGTGCGGCGGACGGCGGAGATCGTCTCGTAGCCGTCCATCTCCGGCATCATGATGTCCATCAGGACCAGTTCGACGTCCGGGTTGCGTTCGAGGGTCTCGATGCCCTCCCGGCCGTTCTCCGCGTACAGCACGGGCATGCCGACGCGGCCCAGGACATGGGTGAGCGCGAAGACGTTGCGGATGTCGTCGTCGACGATCAGTACCCGCCTGCCGGGCAGCACCTGCCCGGCGCGGCCCGTCTGCCACGCCTCCAGCTTGGCGGGTGTGGGCCAGCAGTCGTCCGCCGCGAGAGGCTCCGCCGAGGGCTCCGGCACCCGGTCGTCCGCCGCCGGGCCGGCCTCCGTGTGACCGGGGCTGACGACGGGGACGTACAGCGTGAAGGTGGACCCCTTGCCGGGTTCGCTCTCCGCGACGATCCGGCCGCCGAGCAGGCCCGCGATCTCCCGGCTGATGGACAGCCCGAGTCCTGTGCCGCCGTACTTGCGGTTCGTCGTGCCGTCGGCCTGCTGGAACGCCTCGAAGATCACCGGGAGTTTCTCCGGGGCGATCCCGATGCCGGTGTCGGTGACGGCGAACGCGATCACCTCGTCGCTGTCGCGGACGTACCGGTGTTCCGCGTCCTGCACCCGGTTCACCCGCAGCTCCACCCGGCCCGTCGCGGTGAACTTGATCGCGTTGGAGAGCAGGTTGCGCAGGATCTGCTGGAGGCGCTGCTCGTCCGAGTACATCTCCCGCGGTACGTTCTCGCCGACCGTGATCTCGAACGCGAGCCCCCGGTCGATGGTGAGCGGGCGGAAAGCGGCGTGGACGTAGTCCAGCAGCTTGATCAGCGGCAGCCGCTTCGGGCGGACGTCCATGCGGCCCGCCTCGATCTTCGACAGGTCCAGGATGTCGTTGATCAGCTGGAGCAGGTCGGAGCCGGAGCGGTGGATCGTCGTCGCGAACTGGACCTCCTGGTCGGAGAGGTGGCCGTCGGGGTTGTCGGACAGCAGCCGGGCCAGGATCAGCAGCGAGTTCAGCGGGGTGCGCAGCTCGTGCGACATGTTGGCGAGGAACTCCGACTTGTACTGCGACGACGTCGCGAGCAGCGCGGCCTTCTCCTCCAGTTCCGCGTTGGAGCGCTGCAACTCCGCCTGCTGTTCCTGGAGTTCGTCGGAGCGCTCCTGGAGCTGCATCGCCAGCCGCTGGGACTCGCCGAGCAGGGACTCCGTACGGGAGTTGGCGATGATCGTGTTGATGGCGACGCCGATGGTGTTCACGAACTGGTCGAAGAACGCCAGGTGCACATCGGAGAAGCGGGAGAAGGAGGCGAGTTCGATCACGCCGAGGAGCTTGTCCTCGAACAGGATCGGGATGATGACGATGGTGGTGGGGGCCGCCTCGCCCAGACCGCTGTTGATCTTGATGTAGTCCGGCGGGGCCTCCTCCACCAGGATCCGCTTCTTCTCCCGGGCCGCCTGGCGGACCAGGCCGTGCACCGGGAGACCGCCGGTCTCGACGGTCGCGCCCTCCGCCGACCCGTACCCGGCGATGAACGCCAGCCCCTTGGCGGGCACGGTACCGCGGACCGCCGGGTCCTCCTCCGGGTTGGCCAGGTAGAACGCGCCGTACTGGGCGTTCACCAGCGGGGTCAGTTCGCGCAGGATCAGGTCGGCGACCTCCATCAGGTCCCGGTGGCCCTGCATCAGCGCGGCCAGCCGGGCCAGGTTGGACTCCAGCCAGTCCTTGGCCCGGGTGGTCTCGCGCAGGTTGGCCACCATCAGGTTGATGTTGTCCTTCAGCTCGGCCACCTCGCCGCGCGTCTCCACGGTGATCGAGCGCGACATGTCGCCCTGGGCCACCGCGGAGGCGACCTCGGCGATGGCGCGGACCTGGGTGGTCAGGTTCGACGCGAGTTCGTTCACGTTCGTCGTCAGGCGCTTCCAGGTGCCGTACACGCCTTCGACCCTCGCCTGGCCGCCGAGTTGGCCCTCGCTGCCCACCTCCCGGGCCACGCGGGTGACCTCGGAGGAGAAGGAGGACAGCGTGTCGACCATCGTGTTGATGGCGGTCTTCAGCTCCAGGATCTCGCCGCGCGCGTCCACGTCGATCTTCTTGGACAGGTCGCCGTTGGCGACGGCCGTGGTGACCTGCGCGATGTTGCGGACCTGCGAAGTGAGGTTGTCCGCCATGTAGTTGACGTTGTCGGTCAGGTCCCGCCAGACCCCCAGGACGCCCAGCACCTGGGCCCGTCCGCCCAGCCGGCCGTCGGTGCCCACCTCGCGGGCCACCCGGGTCACCTCGTCGGCGAAGGCCCGCAGCTGCTCCACCATCGTGTTGACGGTGTCCTTCAGCTCCAGGATCTCGCCGCGCGCGTCGACTGTGATCTTCTTCGACAGGTCGCCGTTGGCGACGGCGGTGGTCACCTGGGCGATGTTGCGCACCTGGGAAGTCAGGTTCAGCGCCATGAAGTTGACGTTGTCGGTGAGGTCCTTCCAGACGCCCGAGACACCCCGGACCTGCGCCTGACCGCCGAGATTGCCCTCGGTGCCGACCTCGCGGGCCACGCGGGTGACCTCGTCGGCGAAGGCGGAGAGCTGGTCGACCATCGTGTTGATCGTGGACTTCAGCTCCAGTATCTCGCCCTTCGCCTCCACCGTGATCTTCTTGCCGAGGTCGCCCTGCGCCACGGCGGTCGAGACGAGCGCGATGTTGCGGACCTGGGAGGTCAGGTTGTCCGCCATGAAGTTGACGTTCTCCGTCAGGTCCTTCCACACCCCGGACACCCCGCGCACCTGTGCCCGCCCGCCCAGGTTGCCCTCGGTGCCGACCTCGCGGGCCACGCGGGTGACCTCGTCGGCGAAGGCGGAGAGCTGGTCGACCATGGTGTTGATCGTCGACTTCAGCTCCAGGATCTCGCCCTGCGCGTCAACGGTGATCTTCTGGCTCAGGTCGCCGTTGGCGACGGCGGTGGTGACCTGGGCGATGTTGCGGACCTGGGAGGTCAGGTTCGACGCCATGAAGTTGACGTTGTCGGTCAGGTCCTTCCAGACCCCGGACGCACCCCGCACCTGCGCCCGGCCGCCCAGCCGGCCCTCGGTGCCGACCTCGCGGGCGACCCGGGTCACCTCGTCGGCGAAGGCGGACAGCTGGTCCACCATCGTGTTCACCGTGAGCTTCAGCTCCAGCAGCTCGCCGGTCGCCTCCACCGTCACCGTCCGGGTCAGATCGCCGCGCGCCACCGCCGTGGTCACCAGGGCGATGTCGCGGACCTGCGCGGTCAGCCGGGCCGCCATCGTGTTGACCGCCTCGGTCACGTCCCGCCAGCTGCCCGACAGTCCCCGCACCTTCGCCCGCCCGCCGAGCCGGCCCTCGGTGCCGACCTCGCGCGCCACCCGGGTCACCTCGCCGGTGAACAGGGACAGCTGGTCGACCATCGTGTTCACCGCCCGGCCGAGCCGCCGCAGATCGCCCCGCAACTGACGGCTGCCGTCGTGCAGGTCGACCCGCTGGGTCAGGTCACCCCCGGCCACCGCGTCCAGCACGCGCGTGGCGTTGGCCGCCGGGGCCACCAGGGCGTCCAGGATCTGGTTCACGTCGTTCACCCGGGATGTCCAGGCACCCTGCCCCGGGCTTGCCGAGACCCGCTCGTCGAGCCGGCCGTGCCGCACCAACTCCCGCTTCACCCGCTGCACTTCCGAGTTGAAGTGCACACTGCGGTCCATGATCTGGTTGTGGACCGCGATGAGTTCGGCGACGATCCCGTGACCCGTCTCCGGTACCTTCGTGAAGTCGCCGTCCCGGGCGGCGGTCATCGCGGCGAGCAGCGGTCCCAGTTCGGACGCACGCGGTTCGGATGCTCGGACTTGTTCCGTTTTCTGTCCGTCTTCGAGCACACGCGTGCCAGTGTTCTCACTCATGGCGGCCCACTTCGGTAACTCGGCGCTTATGGGCGCAGTCAGTCTGTCACTCTGTCCGCAGTCACCGAGACGCATTCGTCTGAAGTTCGTCCGATCTGCTCGGGGAGTCGGCCATGGGCGCCATACCGACGCAACGGGAAACCGTTTCCCGTGCCTCTGATGTGCCCGCGCACGGGGGCGCGGGGGAGCGTACGGCGATATGCGCGAACCTTCCCGGAAGCCCCCTCGCGCCCAGATCCGCCCGCGCACTGCTGCGCGCGGCGCTCGCCGAGTGGACCGAGCTCGGCCTCGCGCCCTCCCAGCGGCTCGCCGACGACGCCATGGTGGTCGTCAACGAACTCGTCACCAACGCCGTCGTGCACGCGGGCACCGACGTCGAGCTGACCTGCCGCCTGGAGGAGACCGGCGCGCTCGTCGTCGAGGCCCGCGACCACCACCCCTCCCGCGCCCCGCGCCGCGGTGGCACCGAAACGCCGCACGAGCTCCCCGAGTACGGGCGCGGCCTGCGCCTGGTCGCCACCCTCGCCGAGGCCTGGGGCGTCACCTACCGCACCGGCGCCAAGACGGTCTGGGCGCGCCTGCCCGCCGAGGACAGGCCGGCCGCCGAGGAACCCGAGGCCTACGCCGCCGAACGCGGGCTGGAGGTCGCCGGGATCCTCGCCTTCGACCCGCCCCCGCTGTCCACCGCACTCGAACGGGGCGACCCCCACCGCGCCGAACGCGACCGCGAATGGCTCGGCCGCGGCGCCCTGTCCTTCCTCGCCGAGGCCTCCGACCTGCTCGCCGGACAACTCGACGAGAACCTCGTCGCCGCCCTCACCGGACAGCTGCTCGTGCCCCGGCTCGCCGACTGGTGCGCGGTGTGGCTGGAGGACGAGTCGACCGGCCGATGGGGGGCCGCCCGCTCGGGCGGAACCGGGAACGGGGCAGGCTGGGGCGACGGGGCGGGAGCGCCGGGGCCCCGGCTGGCGCGGGTGTGGCACGGCAGCGAGAACCGCATCGAGGAACTGCGCCGCGCCCTGGAGAAGGACCCGCCCCGCCCCCGGGACGGCTTACGGTCCGGACCCGAGCCCTACCCCTGGCCCGGCGAGGCGCTCGGCCCGCACGGCACGGACGGCTCCGCGCTGGCGTACCGGCTGATCGCGGGCGGCCGTCCGCTGGGCACGCTGGTGATCGGACGGTGCGGACCGCCGGCCTTCCCCGACGAGATCACCGGCCTGGTCGAGGACCTCAGCCGCCGGGTGGCGCTGGCCATCGGCGCGGCCCGCCAGTACGCCCGCCAGGCCACCATCAGCGCCGTCCTCCAGCGCGGGCTGCTGCCCGGCGCGGTCGCCGAGATCCCGGGCGTGAGCAGCGCACTCGTCTACGAGCCGTGCGACAAGGGCGGCCCCAGCGGCGACTTCTACGACCTGTTCCCGGCGGGCGACGGCCGCTGGTGCTTCGCGGTGGGCGACGTACAGGGAAAGGGACCGGAGGCCGCCGTGGTGATCGGGCTCGCCCGCCCCTGGCTGCGGCTCCTCGCTCGTGAGGGCTACCGCGTCGCCGATGTCCTCGACCGCCTCAACCAGCTCCTCCTGGACGACGCCACCGAGGCCGCCGACGCCGCCGCCCGCGCCCTGGTCGCCGGCGGCCGCCCCGTCGCCCCCGGCGACGGCCCGCAGACCCGCTTCCTCTCCCTGCTCTACGGCGAGCTCACCCCTTTCGACGGCGGCATCCGCTGCACCCTCGCCTCCGCCGGACACCCCCTGCCGCTGCTCCTCGGGCCCGACGGCCGGGTCCGTACGGTCGCGAAGCCGCAAACGCTCCTCGGGGTCATCGAGGACGAGACGTACACCAGCGAGACCTTCGAGCTGCGACCCGGAGACACCCTGCTGTGCGTCACGGACGGGGTGACCGAGCGGCGCTCCGGCTCCCGCCAGTTCGACGACGGCGACGGGCTCGCGCAAGCGCTCGCGGGCTGCGCGGGGCTGAGCGCCGAGCTGATCGCGGAGCGCATCCGCCGGCTGGTGCACGAGTTCGGCGGCGGCCTGCCGGAGGACGACCTGGCGCTGCTGGTGCTCCAGGCGGAGTAGTCCCGCCGGTACGGGACAATGGAGGGCATGCCCTCCGCACTCCCCGACGGCGAGCCCGTCCCCGCCGACGGCGCCCTGCCCGCGTCCGCGCTGGCCGGGGCCGCCGACCGGCCCCTCGGCTTCTATCTGCACGTCCCGTACTGCGCGACCCGCTGCGGCTACTGCGACTTCAACACCTACACCGCCACCGAGCTGCGCGGCACCGGCGGCGTGCTCGCCTCCCGCGAGAACTACGCGGACACCCTGACCGACGAGATCCGCCTGGCCCGCAAGGTGCTCGGCGACGACCCGCGCGAGGTCCGCACGGTGTTCGTCGGCGGCGGTACGCCCACGCTGCTGGCCGCCGACGACCTGGTACGGATGCTGGGCGCGATCCGCGACGAGTTCGGCTTCGCGCCCGACGCGGAGATCACGACCGAGGCGAACCCGGAGTCCGTGGACCCGGCGTACCTCGCGCGGCTGCGGGAGGGCGGCTTCAACCGGATCTCCTTCGGCATGCAGAGCGCGCGGCAGCACGTGCTGCGCGTGCTCGACCGGACGCACACCCCGGGCCGCCCGGAGGCCTGCGTGACGGAGGCGCGCGCGGCGGGCTTCGAGCACGTCAACCTGGACCTGATCTACGGCACGCCCGGCGAGTCGGACGACGACTGGCGGGCCTCGCTCGACGCGGCCCTCGGCGCCGGGCCGGACCACATCTCCGCCTACGCCCTGATCGTCGAGGAGGGCACCCAGCTCGCCCGCCGCATCCGCCGGGGCGAGGTCCCGATGACCGACGACGACGTCCACGCCGACCGCTACCTGATCGCGGAGGAGCGGCTGTCGGCGGCCGGCTTCGACTGGTACGAGGTCTCCAACTGGGCCACCTCCGAGTCGGGCCGCTGCCTGCACAACGAGCTGTACTGGCGGGGCGCCGACTGGTGGGGCGCGGGGCCGGGGGCGCACTCGCACGTGGGGGGCGTCCGGTGGTGGAACGTGAAGCACCCGGGGGCGTACGCGGCGGCTCTGGCGGCGGGGCGGTCGCCGGGCGCCGGGCGGGAGCTCCTGTCCGACGAGGACCGGCGAGTGGAGCGCATCCTGCTGGAGCTGCGGCTGCGGGAGGGTGCGCCGCTGTCGCTGCTGAAGGAGGAGGGCCTGGCGGCTTCGCGGCGGGCGCTGGGGGAGGGGCTGCTGGAGGCGGGGCCGTACGACGACGGGCGGGCCGTGCTGACGCTGCGGGGGCGGCTGCTGGCCGACGCGGTGGTGCGGGACCTGGTGGACTGATTCGGCGCCTGCCAGGGCCTCAGGCCCCACCGCCGGCCGTGACGAAGTCGATCAGTTCCTCCACCCGCCCCAGCAGCTCCGGCTCCAGGTCCTTGTAGGACCCCACCCGCTTCAGCATCGCCTGCCACACCGCCCCGGTGTTCTCCGACGGCCAGCCCAGCGCCCGGCAGACCCCCGTCTTCCAGTCCTGCCCCTTCGGCACCGTCGGCCACGCCTCGATCCCCAGTGCGGCCGGCTTCACGGCCTCCCAGATGTCGATGTACGGGTGGCCGACCACCAGCGCGTGCTCGCTGGTCACCGACTCGGCGATGCGCCACTCCTTCGTGCCCGGGACGAGGTGGTCCACCAGCACGCCGAGGCGGGCGTCCGGTCCGGGCGCGAACTCGGCCACGATGGCGGGGAGGTCGTCCACGCCCTCCAGGTACTCCACCACCACGCCCTCGATGCGCAGGTCGTCGCCCCACACCTTCTCGACCAGTTCCGCGTCGTGCCGGCCCTCGACGTAGATGCGCCCGGCGCGGGCCACGCGCGCGCGTGCGCCGGGGACGGCGACCGAACCGGAGGCGGTGCGGGCGGGACGTAGCGGAGCCGACGACGGCGGCCGCACCAGCGTGACCACCCTGCCCTCGAGCAGGAACCCGCGCGGCTCCAGCGGAAACACCCGGTGCTTGCCGAAGCGGTCCTCCAGGGTCACCGTGCCCGCCTCGCAGCGGATCACCGCGCCGCAGAATCCGGTGCCGGGCTCCTCCACCACCAGACCGCCCTCCGCCGGGACCTCCGGGACGGGCTTCGGCTTCTTCCACGGAGGGGTCAGGTCGGCGGAGTACTGGCGCATTCGGCAGACGATAGGAGAAGCCGTACCGCCATCAGGGCGACACGCCGAAACGCGCCGCCAACTCGTCGCGCTGCCGCCGCACGAACGCCGCGTCCACCACCGCTCCGTGACCGGGCACGTACAGCGCGTCCTCGCCCCCGAGGTCGAGCAGCCGGTCGAGGGCGGCGGGCCACTGGGACGGTACGGCGTCGGGGCCGGCCTGCGGTTCGCCGGACTCCTCGACCAGGTCGCCGCAGAACACCACCTCGGGCTCGCCGGGGACGAGGACCACGAGGTCGTGGGCGCTGTGCCCCGGGCCCACGTTGGCCAGCAGCGCCTGGCGGCCGCCGCCGAGGTCGAGGGTCCACTCGCCCGAGACCAGATGGCGGGGCACGGGAAGAGCGTTCACCGCCTCGTCCGCCTCCGCCACCGGCAGGCCCTGCCGGACGGCGTCCAGGCGGAGCTCCGCGCGTTCGTGCGTGAGCAGCGCGTCCATGCCCACCGCCGCGAACATCTCCGCGCCCGCGAAGGCCGCCGCACCGAGCACATGGTCGAAATGGGGGTGGGTGAGCGCGAGATGGGTCACACGGCCCCCGGCCAGCTCCTGCGCCTGTGCGCGCAGGAGCGCGCCTTCGGCGAGACTCGACCCGGCGTCCACCACGAGCGCCGTACCCTCGCCGAGGACCAGCCCCGTCGTGCAGTCCCAATGCGGCAGCCGGACCCGCCCCACCCCGGCGGCCACCCGCTCCCACCCCAGCTCTTCCCAAGTCACGGTCATACCGCGACGCTAGCGGGTACGACCACACCCAGGTACAGCGGCACGAACCGGCCTTGCCCGGGGTGTACCCCACGGCCGTACACTGGGCCGGGGAATGCTGGCACTCACAAGCGCAGAGTGCCAGGCGAAGGGCCCGAGGGCCGCAGGGGACGACTTTCTGGAGGTGTGCGCGGATGCTGAGTGAACGCAGGCTTCAGGTGCTGCGCGCCATCGTCCAGGACTACGTCGGCACCGAGGAGCCCGTCGGCTCGAAAGCGCTCACCGAGCGGCACAGCCTCGGCGTCTCCCCGGCCACCGTCCGCAACGACATGGCGGCCCTGGAGGACGAGGGGTACATCGCCCAGCCGCACACCAGCGCCGGGCGCATCCCCACCGACAAGGGCTACCGGCTCTTCGTCGACAAGCTCGCGGGCGTCAAGCCGATGACCGCCCCCGAGCGGCGGGCGATCCAGAACTTCCTCGACGGCGCCGTCGACCTCGACGACGTCGTGGCCCGCACGGTGCGGCTGCTCGCGCAGCTGACCCGGCAGGTCGCGGTCGTGCAGTACCCTTCGCTGACCCGCTCGACCGTGCGGCACGTGGAGCTGCTCTCGCTCGCCCCCGCGCGTGTGATGCTCGTGCTGATCACGGACACCGGCCGGGTCGAGCAGCGGATGGTCGACTGTCCGGCCCCGTTCGGCGAGGCGTCTCTGGCGGATCTGCGCGCGCGGCTGAACAGCCGGGTCGCGGGTCGCCGGTTCGCGGATGTGCCGCGGCTGGTCGAGGACCTCCCGGAGGGCTTCGACGCAGAGGATCGCGGTACGGTCTCGACCGTGCTCTCCACCCTGCTGGAGACACTCGTCGAGGAGAATGAGGAGCGGCTGATGATCGGCGGTACCGCCAATCTCACCCGTTTCGGACATGACTTTCCCCTCACCATCCGGCCGGTGCTCGAAGCACTGGAGGAGCAGGTCGTCCTGCTCAAGTTGCTGGGCGAGGCGAAGGATTCGGGCATGACCGTGCGCATCGGCCACGAGAACGCCCATGAGGGACTCAACTCCACGTCGGTGGTGTCGGTCGGCTACGGTTCGGGCGGCGAGGCGGTTGCCAAGCTCGGCGTGGTCGGACCGACCCGCATGGACTACCCGGGAACGATGGGAGCGGTACGCGCAGTGGCACGGTACGTCGGACAGATCCTGGCGGAGTCGTAAGTGGCCACGGACTACTACGCCGTTCTCGGCGTGCGCCGCGACGCGTCGCAGGAAGAGATCAAGAAGGCCTTCCGTCGGCTCGCGCGCGAGCTGCATCCGGACGTCAATCCTGATCCCAAGACGCAGGAGCGCTTCAAGGAGATCAACGCCGCCTACGAGGTGCTGTCGGACCCGCAGAAGAAGCAGGTCTACGACCTCGGCGGCGATCCGCTCTCGCAGTCCGGCGGCGCCGGCGCGGGAGGCTTCGGGGCCGGTGGCTTCGGCAACTTCTCCGACATCATGGACGCCTTCTTCGGTACGGCGTCCCAGCGCGGCCCGCGCTCGCGGACGAGGCGCGGCCAGGACGCGATGATCCGCATCGAGGTCGAGCTGGACGAGGCGGCCTTCGGTACGACCAAGGACATCCAGGTCGACACGGCGGTGGTCTGCAACACCTGCAACGGCGAGGGTGCCGCGCCGGGCACGACCGCCCAGACGTGCGACATGTGCCGCGGCCGCGGTGAGGTGTCCCAGGTCACCCGGTCCTTCCTGGGCCAGGTCATGACCTCGCGCCCCTGCCCGCAGTGCCAGGGCTTCGGCACGGTCGTGCCGACGCCGTGCCCGGAGTGCGCCGGCGACGGCCGCGTACGCTCCCGGCGGACCCTGACCGTGAAGATTCCGGCCGGTGTCGACAACGGCACCCGCATCCAGCTCGCCGGTGAGGGCGAGGTCGGGCCGGGCGGCGGTCCCGCCGGTGACCTGTACGTCGAGATCCACGAGCTGCCGCACTCCACCTTCCAGCGGCGCGGCGACGACCTGCACTGCACGGTCACCATCCCGATGACCGCGGCCTCCCTCGGCACCAAGGTGCCGCTGGAGACGCTGGACGGCATGGAGGAGGTCGACATCCGCCCGGGCACCCAGTCCGGCCAGTCGATCCCGCTGCACAACCGGGGCGTCACGCATCTGCGCGGCGGCGGCCGGGGTGACCTGATCGTGCACGTCGAGGTCATGACCCCGACGAAGCTCGACCCCGAGCAGGAACGCCTGCTCCGCGAGCTGGCCAAGCTGCGGGGCGAGGAACGCCCGCAGGGGCAGTTCCAACCGGGGCAGCAGGGGTTGTTCTCGCGGTTGAAGGATGCGTTCAACGGGCGCTGACGCGGGTTGGCGTGCGGTGGCTGGTCGCTCTGCCGGGGGTCCGGGGGTCGTCCCCCGGGCAGGCACAGTCGGCCGGGGCAGCAGGGGTTGTTCTCGCGGTTGAAGGATGCGTTCAACGGGCGCTGAGGAGCCGTTTTACGGGCTCTGACCGCCGATAATGCCGCTGGCACATGTCAGTGGAAGCCCGGATTCGGACTTGTTCGGAGGACGTGACAACATGCCGTCATGTCCTCCGCGCTGACCGATCTCTTCGCTTATCCGATCGTGCAGGCCCCCATGGCGGGCGGTGTCTCCGTGCCGCGGCTCGCCGCCGCCGTCTCCGAGGCGGGCGGTCTCGGGTTCCTGGCCGCCGGGTACAAGACCGCCGACGGCATGTACCAGGAGATCAAGCAGCTGCGGAGCCTGACCGGCCGCCCCTTCGGCGTGAACCTCTTCATGCCGCAGCCGGAATATGCCGAGTCCGGTGCGATCGAGGTCTACGCCCACCAGCTGGCCGGCGAGGCCGCCTGGTACGAGACCGGGCTCGGGGACCCGGACAGCGGCCGGGACGACGGCTACGACGCCAAGCTCGCCGTGCTGCTGGACAACCCGGTGCCGCTGGTCTCGTTCCACTTCGGCGTGCCGAGCCGGGACGTGCTCGACTCGCTGCGCCGTGCCGGCACCCTCACCCTGGTCACCGCGACCACCGCCGAGGAGGCCCTCGCCGTGGAGCGGGCCGGGGCCGACGTGGTCATCGCGCAGGGCGTGGAGGCCGGCGGCCACCACGGCGCCCACCGGGACATCCAGGAGAACGACGGCTCCGGCATAGGCCTCCTCTCGCTGATCGCCCAGGTCCGCGAGACCGTGAGCATCCCGATCGTCGCCGCCGGCGGCATCATGCGCGGCAGCCAGATCGCCGCGGCCAGGGCGGCCGGCGCGAGCGCGGCCCAGCTGGGCACCGCGTTCCTCGCCACCCCCGAGTCCGGCGCGAACGCCCTGCACAAGCAGGCGCTGACCAACCCGCTGTTCGCCCGCACCGAGCTGACCCGCGCGTTCTCCGGCCGCCCGGCCCGCGGCCTGGTCAACCGGTTCCTGCGCGAGCACGGCCCGTACGCCCCCGCCGCCTACCCGGAGGTCCACCACCTGACCTCGCCACTGCGCAAGGCCGCCGCCAAGGCCGGTGACGCGCAGGGCATGGCGCTGTGGGCGGGCCAGGGGCACCGGATGGCGCGCGACCTGCCGGCCGGGCAGCTGGTCGAGGTGCTGGCCGCCGAGGCCGAGGCGGCGACGACAGCGTTGTCCCAGGGCGGTGCCCGGTGACCGCGCCGGTCTTCGTGGTCGACTCCCTGGAGGGCGTGGGCCCCGGCTCGACCATCGACGTGACAGGCCCGGAAGGGCGGCACGCGGTCTCCGTACGGCGGCTTCAGCCCGGCGAGGACGTGGTGGTCACCGACGGGCAGGGCCGGGGGGCGGCCGGGGTCGTCCTCAGCGCGCAGGGCAAGGACCATCTGGTCGTCGAGCCCTTCGAGTTCCCGGTGGAACCGGAGCCCAGCCCCCGTATCACCGTCGTCCAGGCCCTGCCCAAGGGCGACCGAGGTGAGCTCGCCGTGGAGACGATGACCGAGACCGGCGTCGACGCGATCGTGCCCTGGGCGGCGTCCCGCTGTATCACCCAGTGGAAGGGCGAGCGCGGCCTGAAGGCGCTCGGCAAGTGGCGCGCCACCGCCCGCGAGGCCGGCAAGCAGTCCCGGCGGCTGCGCTTCCCGGACGTCGCGGACGCGGCGACGACCAAGCAGGTTGCACAGCTTCTCGCCAAAGCCGACTTCGCCGCCGTCCTGCACGAGGACCGGGACTACCCGAGCGAGCCGCTGGCCACCGCCGAACTCCCCGCCGAGGGCGAGATCGTGCTGGTGGTCGGCCCCGAAGGAGGCGTCGCCGCACAGGAGTTGGCGCTCTTCGAGGAGGCGGGCGCGAAGGCGTACCGGCTCGGGCGTACCGTACTGCGTACATCGACCGCCGGGACCGCTGCGGCGGCCCTGCTCCTGGGCCGTACCGGCCGCTGGTCCTGACCGCTGGGGGAAGACCGTGGAACTCGCCCAAGTACGGCTGCTGGTCAGCGACTTCAGCGCCTGCTACCGGTTCTACGCCGACGTGCTCGGCCTGAAGCCGCAGTCCGGCGCGACCGGGGGACCGTACGAGAAGTTCAGCCCGGCCACCGGCTCCGCCGGGATCGCGCTACAGGACCGCTCGATGATGGCCGAAGTGCTGGACGAGCTGGGCGACACCGCGACCGGCCACCGCTCCCTGGTGGTCCTGCGCGTCGACGACCTCGACGCCTACTGCACGGAGATCGCCGGCCGCGGCGCCACCCTCCTGCACGGCCCGGCCCCCATGACCGAACGCATGCGAGTCGCCCACCTCAAGGACCCGGAGGGCAACCTGGTCGAACTCCAGGAGTGGCTGCTGCTGCGCACCTGACGAGCCCACGCGCACCGGGGACGGCGGGGGACCGGAGAGACACCCGAAGGTGAGGCGCCCGAACACTCGAGTGGCCATATGCGCCCTACCGCCCCGTCCCCGTCGGTGGCACGCTGCCCTGCATGGGGGCTTTCAGGCATATTCGGCAAAGGTCCCGCCGGACGCGGGTGACGCGGGCGGCGGCCGTGGCGGGGCTCGCGGTGGTGGCCGTCGGCGGCGTCGCGGCGTGCGAGCCGACCGATCTGAGTTCGGCGTCGGTGGCATACACGACGGACAGGACCGCGACCGCGGAGCTGGAGCGGCAGCACGTGAAGGTGCAGTGGCTCACCTGCACGGGCAGCTACGGAGGCAAGGGCTACACCCCGGGGAAGACGCCGTCGCCGAGCGAGAGCACCGTCGTCACCGTCGACTGCCAGGGACAGACGGACGACGGACGGAAGATCACCGTCACCGGCAAGGTCACCAAGGCCGTAGACGGCGCGTGCGTACGCGGCGACCTCACCGCGAAGGTCGGCGGCAAGGAGTGGTTCCACGTGGACGGGCTGGGCAACTGCGACGCCAAGCCCGGACCCACGTACACCCCGCCTGTCACCTACCGGCCTTCGAACGGGCAGCCCCGCCCCACCGTCACCGTCACGGTCACCAAGACCATCTGGTGCAAGGGCGATCCGACCTGCTGGCCCGTCGAGGGCAAGTGATCGGAAACCGGACCCGCGGGCGCCGTCCGCTGCGTAGGGTGATCGGGTGACCCAGGGCGCATCCACCACGACAGCGGCAACCCCGGCATACCTCCGATTCCCGCATGTGCAAGGCGAGTTGGTCGCCTTCACCGCCGAGGACGACGTGTGGCTCGCCCCGCTCGACGGCGGCCGGGCCTGGCGGGTCAGCGCAGACAACGTCCCGGTGACCCATCCGCGCATCTCGCCCGACGGCACGACGGTCGCCTGGACCTCCACCCGCGACGGCGCCCCCGAGGTGCACATCGCCCCCGTCACCGGCGGCCCGGCGAAGCGGCTGACGCACTGGGGGAGTTGGCGCACCCAGGTGCGCGGCTGGACCCCCGATGGGCGGGTCCTGGCGCTCAGCACCCAGGGCCAGGCCAGCCTGCGCCGCAGCTGGGCCCACGCGATCCCGCTGGACGGCGGGCCCGCCGGCATCCTGCCGCACGGACCCGTCGGGGACGTGGCGTACGGCCCGGCCACCGTGCTGCTGTCCGCGCCGATGGGCCGCGAGGCCGCCTGGTGGAAGCGCTACCGGGGCGGTACGGCGGGCAAGTTGTGGATCGACCGTGCGGCCGAAGGTGAAGAAGGGGCCGGGGAGTTCGTACGGCTGCACGAGGAACTCGACGGGAACATCGAGTACCCGGTGTGGGTGGGGGAGCGCATAGCCTTCCTGTCCGACCACGAGGGCACCGGAGCGCTGTACTCCTCCCTCGCCGACGGCTCCGACCTGCGCCGGCACACCCCTGTCGACGGCTTCTACGCCCGGCACGCCGCAGGCGACGGCACCCGCGTCGTCTACACCGCCGCCGGTGAGCTGTGGCTCCTGGACGACCTGGACGGCGCCGAGCCGCGGCGGCTCGACATCCGGCTCGGCGGGCCGCGCACGGACCTCCAGCCGCACCCGGTGAACGCCGGCCGCTGGTTCGACTCCGCCGCCCCCGACCACACCGCGCGCGGCAGCGCCGTCGAGGTGCGCGGCGCCGTCCACTGGGTCACCCACCGCTCCGGGCCCGCCCGCGCGCTCGCCGCGCGGCCCGGCGTCCGGGCCCGGCTGCCGCGGGCCTTCCGCGCCGACGGTGAGGAGTGGGTGGTGTGGGTGACCGACGCCGAGGGCGACGACGCCCTGGAGTTCGCCCCCGCCACCGGACTCGCGCCCGGCGCCACCCCCCGGCGGCTCGCCGCCGGACAGCTCGGCCGGGTCCTGGAGCTGGCCATGGCCCCCGACGGCAGCCGGGCCGCCGTCGCCGCGCACGACGGGCGGCTGCTGCTCGTCGAGCGGGAGACCGGCGAGGTGCGCGAGGTCGACCGCAGCGAGGACGGCGAGGCCTCCGGGCTGGTCTTCTCGCCCGACTCGGCCTGGCTCGCCTGGTCCCACCCCGGTCCCCGCCCCCTGTCCCAGCTGCGGCTCGCCCACACCACCGACCTGTCGGTCACCGACGCGACCCCGCTGCGCTTCCAGGACTACGCGCCCGCCTTCACCCTCGACGGAAAGCACCTCGCCTTCCTCTCCACCCGCGCCTTCGACCCGGTCTACGACGAGCACGTCTTCGACCTGGCCTTCGTGGTCGGCTCCCGCCCCTACCTGATCACCCTCGCCGCCACCACCCCCTCGCCGTTCGGCCCGCAGCGGCACGGCCGGCCCTTCGACGCGCCCGACAAGGACGAGACCCCCGACAGCGAGGGCACCCCGACCACCCGGATAGACCTGGAGGGGCTCGCCGACCGGATCGTGCCCTTCCCGGTCGAGGCCGCCCGCTACTCCAACCTGCGCGCCGCCAAGGACGGGGTGCTGTGGCTGCGCCACCCGGTGCGCGGCGTCCTCGGCGCCTCCCGGGCCACCCCCGACGACCCCGACCCCAAGACCGAACTGGAGCGCTACGACCTCGCCCAGCAGCGCATCGAGCACCTCGCCGCCGACGCCGACCACTTCGAGGTCAGCGGCGACGGCAGACGCGTCCTGCTGTGGACCGACGGCCGGCTTAGGGTCGTCCCCAGTGACCGGCGCGCCTCCACCGACGACGACGACACCTCCGTCACCGTCGACCTCGCGCGGGTGAGGCAGACCGTCGACCCGGCCGCCGAGTGGCGCCAGATGTACGACGAGACCGGCCGCATCATGCGTGACCACTTCTGGCGGGCGGACCTGGGCGGCGTCGACTGGGACGGCGTCCTCGACCGCTACCGCCCGGTGCTGGACCGCATCGCCACCCGAGACGACCTCGTCGACCTGCTGTGGGAGGTGCACGGCGAACTCGGCACCTCGCACGCGTACGTCACGCAGTACGGCGCACACGGCGGCGGTCCCCGCCAGGGCCTGCTCGGCGCCGACATCTCCCGCCACGAGGACGGCAGCTGGCGCATCGACCGCATCCTGCCCGCGGAGACCTCCGACCCCGACGCCCGCGCCCCGCTCGCCGCGCCAGGCGTCGCGGTGCGCGCCGGGGACGCGATCGTCGCCGTCGCCGGGCACCCCGTCGACCCGGTGACCGGTCCGGGCCCGCTGCTCGTCGGCACGGCCGGCCAGGCGACCGAGCTGACCGTCTCACCGGCCGGCGGCGGCGAGCCGCGGCACGCGGTGGTGGTCCCGGTCGCCGACGAGGAGCCGCTGCGCTACCACGCCTGGGTCACCGACCGGCGCGCCCACGTCCACGAGCTCTCCGGCGGCCGGCTCGGCTACCTCCACGTGCCCGACATGCAGGCCCCCGGCTGGGCCCAGATCCACCGGGACCTGCGGGTGGAGGTGGCCCGCGAGGGGCTCGTCGTCGACGTCCGGGAGAACCGCGGCGGCCACACCTCCCAGCTGGTCGTCGAGAAGCTGGCCCGGCGGATCGTCGGCTGGGCCCGGCCACGCGGCCAGCGGCCCTACAGCTACCCGCAGGACGCGCCCCGGGGTCCGGTCGTCGTGGTCGCCAACGAGTTCTCCGGCTCCGACGGCGACATCGTCAACGCGGCGATCAAGGCGCTCGGCATCGGTCCGGTCGTCGGCACCCGTACCTGGGGCGGTGTCATCGGCATCGACAGCCGCTACCACCTGGTCGACGGCACGCTGATCACCCAGCCCAAGTACGCGATGTGGCTGGAGGGTTACGGCTGGAGCGTGGAGAACCACGGCGTGGACCCGGACGTGGAGGTGGTCCAGCGCCCGCAGGACTGGGCCGCCGGCCGGGACGTCCAGCTGGACGAGGCGGTACGGATGGCGCTGGCCGCGCTGGAGGACGACCCGGCGAAGACCCCGCCGTCATTGCCGGGCCTGGACTGACACCCCGGGTCGATACGATGCCCCCGTACTGGATCACCGGCGTGAGGAGGCACACGCATGGCAGGGCAAGAAGGCGGCGCGCCGCAGGACGACTGCCTGTTCTGCAAGATCGTCGCGGGACACGTCCCGGCGACGATCGTCCGTGAGACCGAGACGACCGTCGCCTTCCGCGACATAAACCCCCAGGCGCCCACCCACGTCCTGGTGATCCCCAAGGCGCACTACCGGGACGCCGGCGCGCTCGCCGCCGGCGCACCGCAGCTCGCGGCTGACGTCCTGGCCGAGACCCAGGCGGTCGCCGACGACGAGAAGCTGGAGAGCTACCGCATCGTCTTCAACACCGGCAGCGGCGCCGGCCAGACGGTGTGGCACGCGCACGCCCACGTGCTCGGCGGCCGCGGCCTCCAGTGGCCTCCCGGATAAGCAGCCATGTCCGTACGCGAGTTGGTCGTCCTCGGCACCGCCAGTCAGGTCCCGACCCGGCACCGCAACCACAACGGCTATCTGCTGCGCTGGGACGGCGAGGGCATCCTGTTCGACCCCGGCGAGGGCACGCAGCGCCAGATGCTGCGCGCCGGGGTCGCCGCGCACGACCTGAACCGGATCTGCGTCACCCACTTCCACGGCGACCACTCCCTCGGGCTCGCCGGGGTCATCCAGCGCATCAACCTGGACAAGGTCCCGCACCCGGTCACCGCCCACTTCCCGCGCTCCGGTCAGCGCTTCTTCGACCGGCTGCGCCACGCGACGGCCTACCGGGAGACGGTCGACCTCACCGAGGCACCGGTCGACGCCGACGGCGACCTCGCGGTGACCGCCTCGTACACCCTCCAGGCGCGCAAGCTCTCCCACCCCGTGGAGTCCTACGGCTACCGGCTGACCGAGCCCGACGGGCGCCGCATGCTGCCCGAGCGGCTCGCCGCGCACGGCATCAAGGGGCCGGACGTCGGGCGGATCCAGCGCGAGGGCGTCCTCGGAGAGGTGACGCTGGAGCAGGTCAGCGAGGTGCGGCGCGGGCAGCGGTTCGCGTTCGTCATGGACACCCGGCTGTGCGACGGGGTGCACGCGCTCGCCGAGGGCTGCGACATGCTGGTCATCGAGTCCACCTTCCTCGACGAGGACGAGGAGCTCGCCGACGAGCACGGTCATCTGACAGCCGGTCAGGCGGCGCGGGTGGCCCGGGACGGCGGTGTACGCCACCTCGTCCTCACCCACTTCAGTCAGCGCTACTCCGACCCGGACGAATTCGAACGGCAGGCGCGGGCGGTCGGGTTCGATGGAGAGCTGACGGTGGCGCACGACCTTCAGAGGGTGCCGGTTCCGAAACGGCGATAAAACGGCCGTACGATGCTTTGATGTCCCTCCCCAAAGCAGAACTGCACCTCCACATCGAAGGCACCCTGGAGCCCGAGCTGGCGTTTCGGCTCGCCGAGCGCAATGACGTCACCCTGCCGTACGCGGACACCGACGAGCTGCGCAAGGCGTACCAGTTCGAGGACCTCCAGTCCTTCCTGAACCTGTACTACGAGCTGATGGCAGTCCTGCGCACCGAGCAGGACTTCGCGGACCTGGCCGACGCCTACCTCGCCCGCGCCGCCGCCCAGGGCGTGCGGCACGCGGAGATCTTCTTCGACCCGCAGGCGCACATCTCCCGGGGCGTCGGCATGGGCACGGTCGTGGAGGGGCTCTGGCGGGCGCTCGGCCGCAGTGCGGAGAACCACGGCGTCTCCACCAAGCTGATCATGTGCTTCCTGCGGGACGAGTCCGCCGAGTCGGCCATGGAGACCCTGGAAGCGGCCAGGCCCTTCCTCGACCGGATCACCGGCGTCGGCCTGGACTCGGCCGAGGTCGGCCACCCGCCGGTGAAGTTCCGCGAGGTGTACCGGGCCGCCGCCGCGCTCGGACTGCGCCGGGTGGCGCACGCCGGTGAGGAGGGCCCGCCGGAGTACATCACCGAGGCGCTGGACGTGCTCGGCGTGGAGCGCGTCGACCACGGCCTGCGCTGCGTGGAGGACCCGGCGCTGGTCGCCCGGCTGGTCCGCGACCGGATCCCGCTGACCCTGTGCCCCCTGTCCAACGTCCGGCTCCGCGCCGTCGACGTCCTCGCCGAGCACCCGCTGCCCGCCATGCTCGACGCGGGCCTGCTCTGCACGGTCAACTCCGACGACCCCGCCTACTTCGGCGGCTACGCCGGCGACAACTTCCGAGCCGTCCGGGAGACGCTGGGCCTGACCGACGACCGCCTGCGCGAACTGGCCCGGAACTCCTTCCTGGCGTCCTTCCTGGAGGACGACGAGGAGCTCCGGGCCCGTTACCTCGCGGAGGTCGAGGCGTACGAGTTCGGCTAGCCGCCGATTCGAGCGGAGCACGGGTCCCCGTGTGGCTGCCGCCCGCCGAGGACGGCCCGCCGCGTTGTCGGACCGCGGCGGGCGTCCGCTGGGACGGGGCGTCGAGACGGGGCGAACGGCCGGGAAACCGTGTCCGGACCTGCCGGTCGGGAGGGCCGGGGGCGGCCGTCTTCCGCCGCCCTCGGGAGCCTGTCGCGTGTCGGCTAGTTCGCGGAAGTGGCGGCGTACGAGTTCGGGGACGCCGTGTCGTAGGCCTGGCGGGCGGGGGCGGCCGTGGTGTCCACCGGGACCTCCACGACCTCCACCGTCGCGGCGACCGGCAGCGGGCGCCGGGTCGCGCGCAGCGCCACCGCCGTCATCGGCGCCGCGATCAGCAGCAGCCCGACGGCCAGGACCTCGCCCATGACGGGGAAGCCCGCCCGCGCGGACAACAGGCTGCCGGCCAGCGGACCCGCCGCCGTGCCCAGTGAGCCGGCGGAGCCGACCAGGACCGCCCAGCGGCCGCGCGGGTCGAGGGAGACGGCGAGGCCGATCAGGTACGACAGCACGATCGGGTAGAGCGCGTTCCAGGCGATCTCGCCCGCCGCGAAGGTCGGCAGGTCCCTCGCCGAGGCGCTGAGCGCGATGCAGGCCGCGATGAGTGCCGTACCCGCCCCGATCGGCACCGCCCGGCCGAGCCGCGGCCCGAGCGCGCCCGACCCGACGACCCCGAGCAGCCCGGCGCCGAGTGCGATCGCGAACACCGCGCCGACGGTCACCTCGGTGAGGTGCGCCTGGGCCAGGCCGATCCGGCCGCTGACGCCCCACAGGGCGTTCTGGGCCAGGGACCAGCAGGGCATCGCGGCGGCGAGGAGCAGGCCGGAGCGCGGGTGGGGGAGGGGGCTCCGTGCGACGTGGCCGCGGGCGGCGGTGGCAGGGGCGGACAGGCGGCCGGTGAGCGGCCACACCGCGATCGCGGCGAGCGCGATCGC
Organism: Streptomyces sp. NPDC054834; assembly: GCF_053611185.1. Taxonomy (NCBI): domain Bacteria; kingdom Bacillati; phylum Actinomycetota; class Actinomycetes; order Kitasatosporales; family Streptomycetaceae; genus Streptomyces; species Streptomyces sp. NPDC054834. The sequence continues at coordinate 30,091 of NZ_JBSGZV010000013.1, forward strand.
GGCCAGCGGCTGCCCGTGGCCCGGGCCGAGGTGCGGGACCGTCAGATACACGACGCCCGCGAGGGCGGAGACGCTGAGCAGGCCGAGCGTGGTGACCCGGTGCGGATCGCTCCCCCAAGCTCTCGACTCCGCTCGAGCAGGGGGCGCCCCCAGGGCGGCGATGCCGGTGGCCGCGACCGCGGTGACCGTGCCCGAGCCGAACCCGCCGAGGACCGCGCCCGCGACGACGGCCGGTACCGCACCGGTGAGCGCGGCCCCGCCGTAGCCGAGGACGGCCAGCGCGAGCCCGGTCCGGGCGAGCGCGCGGGCCCCGAGCCGCTCCACCCTGGAGGCCAGCAGGAACCCCGCCGTGGCCGAACTCAGCAGCAGCGCACTGCCGATGGCCCCGGCCTGGGTGGCGGAGAGGGGAAGCCCCGCGTCGAGTCTGCCCACGGTGGTGGGCAGGAGGTACGGGGCGAGGTACCCGGCCGTGAAAAGGGCGACGAGGGGCCAGGGCGTGGTGCGGGGGGAGGACACGGGCGTTCCCAGGGCATGCGAAAGGAGCGGCTCAAGAAGGGGGGTTGGGCGCAGGCCGTCGACGGACGGGAACGCGCGAGCTAGTTGTATCAAGCACGCGGTTGCGGAAGAAGCGCGAAGAGTACGTGAAAGACGTGATCTAGGTCACATTGCGTTTGGGGTTGGAGGAGTCGGGTAAACGGGCGCCCCTTCACTGGTGGGCTACCGCCAGTTCACCGCTCCACCCGCCCCGGGCGCCGTCTCCTCGATCTTCGCCCTGATCTCCCGCATCACCGCCACGATCCGCTCCTCGTGGCCCGGTGTCAGCCGGGCGACCGGCACCGAGCAGCTGATCGCGTCCTGGGCGGGGGAGTCGTAGCGCAGGGCGAAACCGAAACCGACGATGCCGAGGACGCCCTCCTCGCGGTCGACCGAGTAGCCGCGGGCCCGGGTCTCGGCGAGGTCGGCCGCCAAGGACTCGCGGGTGGTGCGGGAGTTGGGCGTCAGCGCCGCGTACGGCCCCTCGGGCAGCTCGGCGTCCGGGCGCTCCGCGAGCAGCGCCTTGCCGAGCGCGCCGGCGTGCGCGGGCAGCCGCCGCCCCACCCGGCTGATGGTCCGCAGGTATTCGTGCGACTCCCGCGTCGCCAGGTACGCCACGTCCCGGCCGTCCAGCCGCCCCAGATGGATGGTCTCGCCCAGCGCCTCGGAGGCCTCGTCGAGACAGGGGCGTACGGCGCGCACCCGCGGGTCGGAGTCCAGGTAGCCGGTGCCGGTGAGCAGCGCGTGGATGCCGATGCCGTACAGGGACCCGGTGACGTCCGTGCGCACCCAGCCCCTGCCGATGAGGGTCTGAAGCAGCGCGTACATCGAACTGCGCGGCACGCCGAGCTCGTCCGCCAGCTCCTGGAGCCGCGCCGGACGGTCGCCGCGCGCGGCGAGCACTTCCAGCAGCTCGACCGTCCGCGCCGCGGACTTCACCTCGCGGACGCCCCCTGTCTCCATGGAGCGATCGTAGTCGGGGCCTGCCGGGCCATTGACGGCCGTCGTTCGCGTATCTAATCTCCATCTACGTACGTGGATGACGTCTACATGGGGAGATGCTCAGGGTGAACGGCGTTACGGACCGGCTGCGGACCGGGATGGCGAACGGTGTGCTGTCGTTCCCGCTGACGAGCTTCCACGCGGACGGCTCCCTCGACCCCGACGGCTTCCGCGCCCATGTCGCGGCGCAGATCGCCACCGCCCCCGGGGCCGTCTTCCCCGCCTGCGGCACGGGCGAGTTCTTCTCGCTGGACGAGGACGAGTACCGCCAGGTCGTCTCCATCGCGGTCCAGGAGGCGGCGGGCCGTGTACCCGTCGTGGCGGGCGTCGGATACGGCTGGGCGCAGGCCGTACGGTTCGCGCGCATCGCCGAGGAGGCCGGCGCCGACGCGCTCCTCGTCCTGCCGCACTACCTCGTCGCCGCCCCGCAGGACGGACTGGTCGCCCAGCTGGAACACATCGCGGCCCGCACCCGGCTGCCGCTCATCGCCTACCAGCGCGGCCAGGTCGCCCTCGGCACGGACGCCTTCCGGCGGATCACGGCGATCCCCGGCGTCATCGGCCTCAAGGACGGCCACAGCGACCTCGACCGCCTCCAGCGCCTCACCCTGGCCGCCCCCGAGGGCTTCCTGTTCTTCAACGGGGCCGCCACCGCCGAGATCCAGGCCCGGGCCTACGCCACCGTCGGCGTCCCCGCCTACTCCTCCGCCGTGCACGCCTTCGCCCCCGAGATCGCGAACGCCTTCTTCGCCGCGCTGCGGGGCGGCGACGACGGCACGGCGGACAAGCTGCTGCGCGACTTCTACGTCCCGTTCGTCGAACTCCGCGACCGGGTCCCCGGCTACGCCGTGTCGCTGGTGAAGGCGGCGGCCCGGCTGCGCGGCCGACCGGTGGGTCCCGTGCGCGCCCCGCTCACCGACCCGTCGGCCGCCGACCTGGCCGACCTGAAGACCCTGCTCGCCTCCGGACTCGACCTCGTAGGAGCCACCCTGTGAACCTCGCCATCACGGACGTACGGCTGACCCCGATCCTGGTCGCCGACCCGCCCCTGCTCAACACGCAGGGCGTGCACCAGCCGTACACGCCCCGGCTCATCGTGGAGGTCGTCACGGCCGACGGGATCACGGGCGTCGGCGAGACGTACGGCGACACCAAGTACCTGGAGCTCGCCCGCCCGTTCGCCGACGGGCTGGTCGGCCGGCAGGTCAGCGATCTCAATGGGCTGTTCACCCTCGCGGACGAGGTGTCCGTGGACGCCTCCCGGGTCTCCGGCCAGGTCGACGTCGGCGGGCTGCGCGGGGTGCAGACCGCCGACAAGCTGCGGCTGTCCGTCGTCTCCGGCTTCGAGGTCGCCTGCCTCGACGCCCTCGGCAAGGCCCTCGGCCTGCCGGTGCACGCGCTGCTCGGCGGCAAGCTGCGGGACGAGGTCGAGTACAGCGCGTACCTCTTCTACAAGTGGGCCGCTCATCCGGAGGGCATCCCCGCGGAGAAGGACGACTGGGGTGCCGCCGTCGACCCGGCCGGAGTCGTCGAACAGGCCCGGAAGTTCAAGGAGCGGTACGGGTTCACCTCCTTCAAGCTCAAGGGCGGCGTCTTCCCGCCGGACGAGGAGATCGCGGCCGTACGGGCACTGGCCGAGGCGTTCCCGGGGCATCCCCTGCGCCTCGACCCCAACGGCGCCTGGTCCGTGGAGACCTCGCTGAAGGTGGCGAACGAGCTGGGGGACGTCCTCGAGTACCTGGAGGACCCGGCGCTCGGCACCCCCGCCATGGCCGAGGTGGCCGCCGGGACCGACGTACCGCTGGCCACCAACATGTGCGTGACGACCTTCGCCGAGATCAGGGAGGCGTTCACGAAGAACGCCGTCCAGGTCGTCCTGTCCGACCACCACTACTGGGGCGGCCTGCGCAACACCCAGCAGCTCGCCGCGATCTGCCGCACCTTCGGCGTCGGGGTGTCCATGCACTCCAACACCCACCTGGGGATCAGCCTGGCCGCGATGACCCACGTGGCGTCCACCGTCCCGGGCCTCCACCACGCCTGCGACTCGCACTACCCCTGGCAGTCGGAGGACGTGCTCACCGAGCGGCTGACCTTCACCGGCGGCCGGGTCGCCGTGCCGGACGCCCCCGGGCTCGGCGTGGAACTCGACCGGGAGAAGCTGGCGTTCCTGCACCGCCGCTGGGCGCAGGACGACGGCTCGCTGCGGGACCGCGACGACGCCGCGGCGATGCGCGTCGCCGACCCGCGGTGGGTCACGCCGGCCGTGCCGCGCTGGTAAGCCCCTGAGGTCACCGGCGCACCCGGCGGCACGCCCCCGCCGGGTGGGCGAAGTGGTGCACACTGGCCAGATCCGCACCACCAGGGAGCGCCATCGTGACCGCGTCCAACGCGTTTGCCGGATTCGCCGGAGAGGAACGGGAGCACCTCGGAGAGGCCCCGCACGCCCACGCCCACGTCGACCCGCTCGCCGCCGTGCGCTCGTCGGCCGACCCGCCCTGGGACGTCTACCTCACCGGCACCGTCTTCCTGGACATCATCTTCACCGGGCTCGACACCGCCCCGGTGCGCGGAACCGAGTCCTGGGCGCGCGGGATGGGCTCGAGCCCCGGCGGCGTCGCCAACATGGCCACCGCACTGGCCCGCCTGGGCCTGCGGACGTCGCTGGCGGCGGCCTTCGGGGACGACCACTACGGCGAGTACTGCTGGGACGCGCTCGAACAGGGCGAGGGCATCGACCTCTCCGCCTCCCGCACCGTCCCCGGCTGGCACTCCCCGGTGACCGTCTCCATGGCCTACGAGGGCGAACGCACCATGGTCTCCCACGGCCACGAACCGCCCCCCGAGGAGCCCGCCCCCGATTGCCCGCCCCGCGCGCGGGCGGCCGTCGCCTCACTGATCCCGGGCCGGCGGGCGCACTGGATCGCGCAGGCGGCGAGCGAGGGCACCCGGATCTTCGCCGACGTCGGCTGGGACGACACCGGTGCCTGGGACCTGACCGGGCTGGCCGACCTGGAGCACTGCGAGGCGTTCCTGCCGAACGCCGAGGAAGCCATGCGCTACACGGGCGCCGACTCCCCGCGCGCGGCGGCCCACGCTCTCTGCGAGTACGTACCGGTGGCGGTGGTCACCCTCGGCGCGGAGGGCGCCTACGCGGTGGACCGGCGCACCGGCGAGAGCGCCGAGGTGCCCGCGATCGCCGTCGAGGCCCTCGACCCCACCGGCGCCGGGGACGTCTTCGTCGCCGGTTTCGTCACCGGCACCCTGGCGGGCTGGCCGCTCGCGGACCGCCTCGCCTTCGCCGGGCTGACCGCCGCGCTGTCGGTCCAGGAGTTCGGCGGCTCCCTGTCGGCCCCCGGGTGGGCGGAGATCGGAGCGTGGTGGCACCGGGTCCAGTCGGTGGCCGGCCAGGACCCCGCGGCCCTGCGCCGGTACGCGTTCCTGGCCGGCCTGGCCCCCCAGGAGCCGCTCACGGCGTGGCCCCGGCGCAGAGCGGTGCCGACGATCGGGTTCGGCCGTTCGGCCTGACGGTTTCCGGCACCGGTCAGTACCACTCAGCCCGTCCGGCGTTCGAGGACGAGGCCAGTTCAGGGCCTGAGCGGGGGCCTGGGGGCAGCCCCCAGGGGCGGTGAGGACACGGGCCCTCGCGAAAAGCCCTACGGCGTTGTCAGCCCCCCGTCGTACTCTTGATAGCGCGAGGCCGCCCTCAGCTACGCGGCCGTGACGAGGAGGAACCGCAGGCCTTAAGAGCCGGCCCATGACTCAGACACCCACAGCTCGCACCCCCGCGCAGGAGCAGGCGAAAGCACAGATCACCGTTCCCGCACAGCACCCCATGGTCACCGTACTGGGGTCCGGCGACTCCCTTCTGCGCGTGATCGAGAAGGCCTTCCCGGCGGCCGACATCCACGTCCGGGGCAACGAGATCAGCGCGGTCGGCGACCCGGCGGAAGTCGCCCTCATCCAGCGCGTGTTCGACGAGATGATGCTGGTGCTCCGCACCGGGCAGCCGATGACGGAGGACGCAGTGGAACGCTCGATCGCCATGCTGAAGGCGAGCGAGGCAGGGACGAGCGACGGGCAGGAGACCCCGGCCCAGGTACTGACGCAGAACATCCTGTCCTCGCGCGGCCGCACGATCCGCCCCAAGACGCTGAACCAGAAGCGGTACGTCGACGCCATCGACAAGCACACCATCGTCTTCGGTATCGGCCCCGCAGGCACCGGCAAGACCTACCTGGCCATGGCCAAGGCGGTGCAGGCCCTTCAGTCCAAGCAGGTCAACCGCATCATCCTGACCCGCCCGGCGGTCGAGGCGGGCGAGCGGCTGGGCTTCCTGCCCGGCACGCTCTACGAGAAGATCGACCCCTACCTGCGCCCGCTCTACGACGCGCTGCACGACATGCTCGACCCGGACTCGATTCCCAGGCTCATGGCCGCCGGGACCATCGAGGTCGCGCCGCTCGCCTATATGCGCGGTCGCACGCTCAACGACGCCTTCATCATCCTGGACGAGGCCCAGAACACGAGCCCCGAGCAGATGAAGATGTTCCTCACCCGCCTCGGCTTCGACTCCAAGATAGTCATCACGGGTGACGTGACGCAGGTGGACCTGCCGACCGGCACCAAGTCGGGTCTGCGGCAGGTGCAGGAGATCCTGGAGGGGCTCGACGACGTCCACTTCTCCCGGCTGTCGTCGCAGGATGTCGTACGGCACAAGCTCGTCGGCCGTATCGTCGACGCGTACGAGCAGTACGACACCAAGCACGGCACGGAGAACGGCACGCACAAGGGCGTCCGGGGCAAGGCCGGGCACAAGGGGAAGTAGACAAGCACAGCACCATGTCGATCGACGTCAACAACGAGTCCGGAACCGAGGTCGACGAGCAGGCGATCCTCGACATCGCCCGCTACGCGCTCGCTCGGATGCGCATCCACCCCCTCTCCGAGCTCTCGGTGATCGTCGTGGACGCCGGCGCCATGGAGCAGCTGCACATCCAGTGGATGGACCTGCCCGGGCCGACCGATGTCATGTCCTTCCCGATGGACGAGCTCCGGCCGCCGGGCAAGGACGACGAGGAGCCCCCGCAGGGGCTCCTCGGCGACATCGTGCTCTGCCCGGAGGTCGCCGCCAAGCAGGGGGCGGAGGCGCCCACGCAGCACTCCATGGACGAGGAGCTCCAGCTGCTCACCGTCCACGGCGTGCTGCACCTGCTCGGGTACGACCACGAGGAACCCGACGAGAAGGCCGAGATGTTCGGGCTCCAGGCCGCGATCGTGGACGGCTGGCGGGCCGAGCAGGGCCTGACCGGGCCGTCCCCGGCGCCGACGGTCTCGTAAGCGCGGCTCATGAGTCCTCAGATCGTCCTCGGCGCGATCGCCCTGGTCGTCGTGGCCTGGCTCGCCGCCTGCGCGGAGGCGGGCCTCGCCCGGGTCTCCAGCTTCCGGGCGGAGGAGGCGGTGAAGTCCGGGCGGCGCGGCAGCGCCAAGCTCGCCCAGGTCGCCGCCGACCCCACCCGCTACCTCAACGTGGCCCTGCTGGTCCGCGTCGCCTGCGAGATGGCGGCCGCGGCGCTGGTCACGTACGCCTGCCTGAAGGAGATCCACGGCACCGCCCAGGCCCTGCTCGTCGCGATCGGCGTCATGGTGCTGGTGTCGTACGTCGCCGTCGGCGTCTCCCCGCGCACCATCGGCCGCCAGCATCCGCTGAACACGGCGACGGCGGCGGCGTACGTCCTGCTGCCGCTGGCGCGGATCATGGGCCCGATCCCGTACCTGCTGATCCTCATCGGCAACGCCCTCACCCCCGGCAAGGGCTTCCGCCGCGGCCCCTTCGCCTCCGAGGCGGAGCTGCGCGCGCTGGTCGACCTCGCCGAGCAGGAGTCCCTGATCGAGGACGACGAGCGCCGCATGGTGCACTCCGTCTTCGAGCTCGGCGACACCCTGGTCCGCGAGGTCATGGTCCCCCGGACCGACCTGGTCGTCATCGAGCGCTACAAGACCATCCGCCAGGCCCTCACCCTGGCCCTCAGGTCCGGCTTCTCACGCATCCCCGTCACCGGCGAGAACGAGGACGACATCGTCGGGATCGTGTACCTGAAGGACCTGGTCCGCAAGACGCACATCAGCCGCGACGCCGAGAACGAGCTGGTGTCCACGGCGATGCGGCCCGCGTTCTTCGTACCCGACACCAAGAACGCCGGCGATCTGCTGCGCGAGATGCAGAAGCAGCGCAACCACGTCGCCGTCGCCATCGACGAGTACGGCGGCACGGCGGGCATCGTCACCATCGAGGACATCCTCGAGGAGATCGTCGGCGAGATCACCGACGAGTACGACCGTGAACTCCCGCCCGTCGAGGACCTCGGCGACGGCCGCCACCGGGTCACCGCCCGCCTCGACATCACCGACCTCGGCGAGCTGTACGGCCTGGAGGAGTACGACGACGAGGACGTGGAGACCGTCGGCGGCCTGCTGGCCAAGGCGCTGGGCCGGGTGCCCATCGCCGGGGCCTCCGCCGAGGTGGAACTGCCGGACGGGCGCAAGCTGCGTCTGACGGCGGAGGCGGCGGCCGGGCGGCGGAACAAGATCGTGACGGTGCTGGTGGAGCCGGTGGCCCCCGAGGACCTGCCGGAGGACGAGGAGACGAAGCCGGAGTGACGCCCAAGGAGCTGCGCGCGTTCTGCCTGTCGTTCAACGCGGCGGTGGAGGACTTCCCGTTCAACTTGGAGATCTCGGTCTTCAAGGTGCTGGGCAAGATGTTCGCGCTGAGCCGGCTGGACGACCGGCCCCTGAAGGTCAACCTCAAGTGCGACCCCGAGGACGCGGTGCGGCTCCGGGCCGAGCACGAGGGGCTGATCGCTCCCGGCTACCACATGAGCAAGCGCCACTGGAACACCGTCACCGTCGAGGGCGAGCTCCCGGACCGCCTGGTCCGGGAGCTCATCGAGGACTCGTACGACCTGGTGGTCGCCGGACTACCGCGAGCCGACCGCCTCCGCCTCGACCGCCCCTGACTCCGTATGCTCGGGGCATGACCGACAGCAGCGCGCTTGATCCCGAGGACCGCAAGATCGTCACCCTGGCCCGTTCCGCGCGGGCCCGCAACGGTGTGCCGGAGGGTGCGGCGGTGCGGGACGAGACGGGCCGTACGTATGTCGCCGGGACCGTGGCCCTCGACTCCCTCCAGCTGAGCGCCCTGCGGACGGCGGTCGCGATGGCGGTGGCGTCCGGCGCGAAGTCCTTGGAGGCGGCGGCGGTGGTGACGGAGGCGGAGGAACTCCCCGCGGAGGACCTCGCGGCCGTGCGGGATCTTGGCGGGGCGGGGACGCCGGTGCTGGTGGCCGGGCCTGACGGCGCGGTCCGGCTGACCGCCTCCGCGGGCTGAGCTCCCAGGGGCTGCGCCCCCTGGCCCCCCATCGGCCTGAACGGCCTCGTCCTCAAGCGCCGGACGGGCTGAGTGATGCCGGGCCGGGGTGGAGAGTGAGCCCGGGACGGGTTGAAAAGTGAATAGGCCGGAATTCAACCTTGCAAGCGCTTGCCCGCCGCGCATCAATGAGACCGTCACTTCCGACGGACCGTCAGATACGGGGCCGCCGTGCAGTTGACCGCACCCACCTGCCGAGACCGGACGGCCCGTCGACCCGCATTCACAGGCGACGGGAAGGAAGCTCATGCCCATGAGAGGCAAGCGCGCAAGCACGGGTGCGGCAGTACTGGTCGGGGCCCTCGCGGTCACCGGACTCGCCTTCGCGCCCACCGCGGCCGCCGTCACTCCGACGTCGGCGACGATCAACGCCGGCTGCGGCCTGTTCGGCGGCGGGGCGGCGACGCTCACCGCCACGCAGAGCGGCACCTCGGCCACCATCACCCTCACGTCCACCGCCATCACGACACCGCTCGCACTGGCGCAGGACTCGATCGCGTCCAAGCTCACCATGGTGAAGGCGAGCGGCGGCACGACCGTCTTCACCGGGACGAAGAATCCGGGCATGGCCGCCGGGGACCCCGTGACGGTCGGTCCGCTCAGCGGCACCGTGGCCTCCGGCGACAGCCTGGAGTTCTACGGCGGTTCGTTGCAGATGACCATCTTCGGGATCACCGTCACCTGTACGGCGACCGCGAAGCAGCAGCCCGGCCCGTTCGTGTTCGACTGAGTGGTCGGCTGAGTGAGCTGTTCCGGATGCCGCAGAACTGATGATCCGTCAGGTTTCTGCGGCATCTGCATTGACTTCTCACGCTGCCTCCTCATCAATGGCCCCCTGTCGGCGCAGACGAGCCGCTGCGCCCGCATCCCTCAGGAGGGGGCAAGCATGGGTCCGAGACTCCGAAGACCGCACCGGCGCCGCTGGGCGTCGCTGCTCGCGGTGACCACGGTCGCGGTCACCGCGGGCGGGGCGCTGGCCTGCCCGGCCGGCGCGGCGGGCAGCAACGTGGACTTCGCGACGCACTGCATCCCGCCCGCCATCGCGGGCCTGCCGCCGATCGACGGCACCACCACCGCGAACGTCTCGGTGGACAACACCAGCCCCAAGGTCGGCGACACGGTCACCGTGACGTACACCGTGGTCACCCCCGCCGCCAACAACCCCACCGACCTGGCTCTGCCCGCCGACATCATGACCCCGACCGGCAAGGTCACCCTCGGCGGCGCGCAGACGGGTGACGTGACGGTGGCGGGGCCGAAGAAGAACGACCCGGTGCCCGGCAAGGGCGTCTTCCCGTCGTTCTCCATGACCGGCACGTTCAAGGTCACCTCGCCCGGCGCGATCAAGCTCTCGCCAGGCGACTACAACATCCACACCAGCTACATCCTGGAGCTGGACACCCCGTGCACGGTGACCAACCCGCCCGCGCCGGTCTCCGAGACCGTCACCGCGACGGACTCGACGCCGGTCAACAACCGTGCCATCACGCTGGGTTCGGCCTCCGGGAACCCCGGTGACAGTGTCACCGTCAACGGCGCCGGCTTCACGGCGGGCGCGACCGTCACGCTGGCCGGACGCTCCGGGGGCGCACAGACCGCGGACACCGCGACCGTGACCGCCGGCACCGACGGCTCCTTCAGCGGCTCGCTCGTCGTGAACGACAAGACGACGACCGGGATCGTGGCCTACGAGGGCTCCTCCTGGAGCGCGGAGAAGGGTGCCCCGCCCGCGTCCTACGTCGTGAACGACACCACGCCCGTACCCGCCGGCAGCCAGAAGCTGACGACGACCGTGAAGGCGGGGACGCTGTCGATGTCCCAGGCCGGGGACGCCGTCTCGCTGTCGGCGGTCGACTTCGGCAAGGGCGGGGCGTCGACCGGCTCCCTCAACACGGTGACCGTCAAGGACTTCCGCGGCGGCCCCGCGGGCTGGTCCCTGACCGGCAAGGTCACCGACTTCACCGGTCCCGGCGCCAAGATCGACGCCGGAAAGCTCAGCTGGACCCCCGCCTGCGCCACCAAGGCGGGCAGCCCGAGCACCTGCAAGGCCGGTTCGGCGGGCACGGTGGGCACCTCGGGAGCGACCCTGGCGTCGACCCCCGACGGCACGCTCACCGGCGGTGAGTTCACCGTCGATGCCGGACTCTCCCTGGACGTACCGGCGTTCACGCCTCCGGGCTCGTACTCCGGCGTCCTCACCCTCACGCTCAGCTGAGCGTACGCGTCACCTCGCCGGTGGCCGGGCGCCCGACCGCACCGGGGCCGCACCCGCCCGACCGCCGACCCGACTCACGCCTGTGGGGGTCCGCACCCATGCGCAAGCCGCACGTCCTCCTCCTGCTCCGACGCCTGCTCCGAGGCCTGCTCCCAGGCCTGCTCCTCGGCCTGTTCCTGGCCGCCGGAACGGTCCACGCGCACGCCGCCGACAACGGCAGCTGGTCCGTCTACCCCGTCTCCTCCCGCATCGCCGCCCGGCCGTACTTCTACCTGTCCGCCGACCCCGGCCGGACGATCACCGACAAGGTGGTCGTCGCCAACAAGACCGGCGCGCCCCTGACCTTCCGGCTGTACGCGGCCGACGCCTACAACACCGCCCGCGACGGCGGCTTCGCCGTGCGCACGGTCAAGGAGCGGATGCGGGGCGTCGGCGCCTGGGCGCGGCCCGCGAAGTCCCGGATCACCGTCCCCGGCCACAAGAAGGTCACCGTCCCCTTCACGCTGCGCGTGCCCAAGGGCGCCGAACCGGGCGACCACCCGGGCGCGATCGTGGCGCTGGACGAACGCGTCGAAAAGACGGCAAAGGGTGCCAAGGGCGACGGGTCCCTCGCGCTCGGTGTGCAGCGGGCCGTCGGCGCCCGCGTCTACCTGCGGGTCGGCGGGCCCACGCTGCCCGCCGTCGCCGTCGAGAACGTCCGCGTCACCCACCACCAGCCGCTCGTCCCCGGTCTCGGCGACAGCACGGCGACCGTCTCCTACACCCTGCACAACACCGGCAACGTCACCCTCGACCCGAAGGTGCGGCTGAAGGCCACGGGTATGTTCGGCCGCACGCTGCTGGCCCGCGACCTGACGAAGATCCCCTCCGAGCTGCTGCCCGGGCAACGGGTGCGGCTCAGCGAACCCTGGCGGGGCGCGCCCCAGCTCGACTGGGGGGATGTGACCCTGACGGCCAGCGCCACCGGCACCCGCGAGTCGGCGAGCGCCTCCTTCTTCGCGCTGCCCTGGCTGGTGGTGGCGGTGGTGTTCGTCGCCGGGGTGGGGGCCGGGGCCCTGCTCAGAGCGCGTCGGGGCCGCGCTCGCCCGTCCGCACCCGTACGACCGTCTCCACCGGCAGCGCCCACACCTTCCCGTCCCCGATCTTCCCCGTCTGCGCGGCCCTGACGATCGCGTCGATCACGTCGTCCGCGACGGCGTCCTCGACGACGACCTCGATACGTACCTTGGGCACCAGGTCGACCCGGTACTCGGCGCCGCGGTACACCTCGGTGTGGCCGCGCTGCCGGCCGTACCCACTGGCCTCGGTCACAGTCAGGCCGTGCACACCGAGCTCCTGGAGGGCGGTCTTGACCTCGTCGAGGCGGTACGGCTTGACGACGGCGGTGATGAGCTTCATGCCTGGGTGTCGACCTTCTGGGCGGTGGGGACGGACTGGGACACCGGGGCGCCGTGGCCCAGGACCCCGTGATCGTAAGCCGTCTCGGCGTGCACCGTAAGGTCCAGACCGGTGTACTCCTGCTCCTCGCTCGCCCGGAAGCCCATCGTCTTGTCGAGCAGCTTGCCGATGCCGTACGTCATCCCGAAGGCGTATACGGCCACGACCACGACGGCGAACAGCTGCTTGCCGAGCTGGCCGGCGCCACCGCCGTAGAAGAGGCCCTCCGCGCCGCCGGTCATCGCCTTCTCGGCGAAGAGGCCGATGAGGAGGGTGCCGACGATTCCGCCGACCAGGTGGACGCCGACGACGTCGAGGGAGTCGTCGTAGTTCAGCTTGAACTTCCAGCTCACGGCGTACGAGCACAGGGCACCGGCGGCGAGGCCGACCACCAGGGCGCCCAGCAGGGAGACGGAGCCGCAGGCGGGGGTGATGGCGACCAGACCGGCCACGGCACCCGAGGCCGCGCCCAGGGTGGTGGGGTGGCCGTCGCGCTTCTGCTCGACGAAGAGCCAGCCGAGCAGGCCGGTGCAGCCGGCGGCGAGGGTGTTGAGGAAGGCCGCGGCGGCCAGGCCGTTCGCGCCGAGCGCGGAGCCCGCGTTGAACCCGAACCAGCCGAACCAGAGCAGGCCGGCGCCGAGGACGACCATGGGGAGGTTGTGCGGCCGCATGGCGTCCTTCTTGAACCCGAGCCGCGGCCCGAGGACCAGGCACAGCGCCAGTCCGGAGGCGCCCGAGGTGATCTCCACCGGCAGACCGCCCGCGAAGTCGAGCGCGCCGAGCCTGTCCAGGATCCAGCCACCCGGGCCCCACACCCAGTGGGCGACGGGAACGTATACGAGCAGCGCCCACACGGGGACGAAGACCAGCCACGCGGAGAATTTCGCCCGGTCGGCGATCGCGCCGCTCACCAGGGCGGCCGTGACGATCGCGAAGGTGAGCTGGAAGGTGGCGAAGAGCAGGGTGGGGACGGTCCCCTGCACGCTGTCCGGGCCGAGACCGGCCATTCCGGCGTGGTCGAGCCCGCCGATGATCCCGCCGCCGATGTCGTCGCCGAAGGCGAGCGAGTACCCCCCGGCCAGCCACACCACCGTCACCAGGGCGATCGACACGAAGCTCATCATCAGCATGTTGAGGACGCTCTTCGTGCGGACCATGCCGCCGTAGAAGAGGGCGAGGCCCGGGGTCATCAGCAGGACGAGGGCGGTGGCGGCGAGCAGCCAGGCGGTGTCGCCGGTGTCGACGTGCGCTGCGTGTGCTGCGGCGAGGGTCACGGGTGTCTCCAACGGTGTGGGGGCTCGTCAGAGCGTCACCGGCGTGCGTTTCCGGTTGCGTACGGGTGTGTTTCCGTGACGTTTCGTTGCGGGTGGGTTTCCGGAATCTCACGGAGAGAACCGGTGGTCCCCGGTTGTACGGCGGGACCCTGTGGATCAGGGACAATGAACGCCATGAGCGTTCGTACCCAGTCATCCGAAGAGTCGGGCGAGACCGTCCACCGCGCCGGCTTCGCCTGCTTCGTGGGCCGCCCCAACGCGGGCAAGTCCACCCTCACGAACGCTCTGGTCGGGCAGAAGGTGGCGATCACCGCGGACCAGCCGCAGACGACGCGGCACACGGTACGCGGCATCGTGCACCGGCCGGACGCACAGCTGATCCTGGTCGACACCCCCGGGCTGCACAAGCCGCGCACGCTGCTCGGCGAGCGCCTGAACGACGTGGTCCGCACGACCTGGGCCGAGGTCGACGTGATCGGCTTCTGTCTCCCCGCGAACGAGAAGATCGGCCCCGGCGACCGCTTCATCGCCAAGGAACTGGCCGGGATCCGCAAGACCCCGAAGGTCGCCATCGTCACCAAGACCGACCTGGTCGACCCCAAGTCCCTCGCCGAGCAGCTGATCGCCATCGACCAGCTGGGCAAGGAGCTGGGCATCGAGTGGGCGGAGATCGTCCCGGTGTCGGCGGTGGGCGCGAAGCAGGTGGACCTGCTGGCGGACCTCCTGGTCCCGCTTCTCCCCGAGGGCCCGGCGCTCTACCCCGAAGGCGACCTCACGGACGAGCCCGAGCAGGTCATGATCGCGGAACTCATCCGCGAGGCCGCGCTGGAGGGTGTCCGCGACGAGCTGCCGCACTCGATCGCGGTGGTCGTGGAGGAGATGCTCCCGCGCGAGGACCGGCCCGCGGACCGTCCCCTCCTGGACATCCACGCCAACGTCTACATCGAGCGTCCCAGCCAGAAGGGGATCATCATCGGTCCCAAGGGCAAGCGCCTGAAGGAGGTCGGCATCAAGTCCCGCAAGCACATCGAGGCGCTCCTGGGTACGCCGGTCTTCCTCGATCTCCACGTGAAGGTCGCCAAGGACTGGCAGCGGGACCCGAAGCAGCTGCGACGGCTGGGCTTCTGAACCTTTCCGGGGCTTCGCCCCGGACCCATCGGTCTGAACGGCCTCGTCCTCAAACGCCGGACGGGCTGGAGTTTCCCGTCGGTGTCATGTCCTGGAGGCCCACCACCCGCAGCAACCGCAACCGCTCGTACGACTCCGTTCCCGGGCGGGCCGTGTGGATGACGAGGATCTGGTTGTGCCCGGAGTGGAGGAGGACCTCGCAGTCCAGTTCCAGGGTGCCCACGGACGGGTGGCGGAAGCGTTTTGTCGACGCGCGGCGGACCGCCACCTCGTGTTCGGCCCAGAGGTGGGCGAACTCCTCACTGCCCGCGCGCAGTTCGGCGACGAGGGCGGCGGGCTCCGGGTCCGTGGGGCGGGCCGCCGCCACCGCACGCAGGCTCGCCACCTGCTCGCGGGCCCGCGCCGGGCGGTCCTCCGGCGGGAACAGGTCGCGGGCCGCCGGGTCCAGGAAGAAGCGGCGGACCAGGTTGCGCTCCTTGGGCGGGCGGGCGAGGACGTCCCCGCTCAGCGCCCGCGACATCGCGTTCTGGGCCAGGACCTCGCCGCAGTCGGTCACCACCAGCGCCGGGGTGTCGTGCAGCCGGTCCAGGACCAGGAGGAGGCCGGGGCGGACGTGGGTGCTCGTCGCCTCCCGGCGCGGCGGTTCCTCGCCCGCCAGGTGGAACAGGTGGTCCCGTTCGTCGTCCGTCAGGCGCAGGGCCCGGGCCAGCGCGGTGAGCATCTGGCGGGACGGGCGCGGGCCGCGGGACTGCTCCAGGCGGGTGTAGTAGTCGGCCGACATGCCGGCCAGGGACGCCACCTCCTCGCGGCGCAGTCCCGGCGTGCGGCGGCGGGCGCCTGCCGTCAGGCCCACGTGGGTGGGGTCCAGGCGGGTGCGGGCGCGGCGCAGGAAGTCGGCGAGTTCGGGTCGGTTCACCCTTCCAGGCTGGGGCAGACCGCCCGGCTTATCCAGGGACTGCCGATCCCCTGATCGACGGGTCTCTCCCGGCCGGCCCGGTCCCGCCCGAGGGTGGTGGCACCGGATCGACCGGACCGAGAGGAACAGATCATGTTGACACTGGTGACGGGCACCACGGGGCAGGTCGGCCGGCGCTTCGTGCCGAGGCTGCTGGCGCAGGCCGGGCGGGGCGAGCGTGTGCGGGTCCTGGTGCGCGACGCCGCGCGGGGGGAGCGGTTCGCGGAGCTGGGCGCCGAGGTCGTGCTCGGGGACCTGCGGGACACGGAGGCGCTCGGCAAGGCGGTGGCCGGCGCGGACGCGGTCGTGAACGTCGCCGCGTCCTTCCGCGGGGTGCCGGACGAGGAGGCGTGGGCCGTCAACCGGGACGCGGCGGTGGAGCTCGGCCGCGCCGCGCTGGCCTCCGGTGTACGGCGCTTCGTGCAGGTCAGCACGGGCATCGTGTACGGCGTCGGGCGGGGCCGCCCGTTGACCGAGGAGGACGAGATCCGGCCCGGCGGCGAGATGTGGGGCGCCTACGCCGAGTCCAAGGCCGAGGCCGAGCGGGAACTGCTCGCGCTGGACGGCCTGGACGTACGGATAGGCCGGCTCCCCTTCGTCTACGGCGAGGGCGATCCGCATCTCACCCAGTCCCTGAGGTGGGCCGGGAACTGGGCGGCGGCCCAACGGCTCCAGATGGCCCACCACGTGGACGTCGCCCAGGGCCTGCTGCGCCTCCTGTACGCGCCGGGAGTCGGCGGACCGGTCTACAACATCGCCGACGACGCCCCCGTGACGGCGGTCGAACTGCACCAGCTCAACGGCGTCGAGGTCCCCGCCGAACTCCACACCAACACGGATCCCGACCCGTGGTTCGGGATCATGTCCACCGGGCGGATCCGCAGGGACCTCGGCTTCCGGCCCCACTTCCCGACGGTGTGGTCCGCCCGGGACGCCGGAGCCCTCTGACCGTCACTTCCTCACTCCACTCCTCTGATCCGGTCCACCAGCACCGCCCCCGCCAGCCCGATCACGGCCGCCACCAGGTACAGCACCCGGTAGCCGCCCAGGTACGTCACGATCGGCGCGGCGAGGGCGGGGGCCGCGACCTGGGGCAGCGCGTTGGCGACGTTGATCACGCCGAGATCCTTGCCCCGGTCCAGCGCCTTCGGCAGGACGTCCGTCATCAGCGCGAAGTCGACGGAGGTGAACACGCCGAAGCCGATGCCGAGGACCGCCGCCGCCACGATCGCGCCGGGCCACGTCTGCCAGCCGGCGAGCGCGGCCGTCGCCACCGCCATCAGCACGCCCGACCACACCACGAACGGCTTGCGCCGGCCCACCCGGTCCGACCACACCCCGCCCACCACGACGGTGGCCAGCAGGGTCAGCCCGTTGACCGCGGTCAGGATCAGCACGCCCTCGTCGGGGTCGTGGTAGTGGAGGCGGTCGCGCAGGTAGTACAGGAGGTACAGCAGCACCAGCGCGTTGCTGAGGTTCATCAGGAAGCGGGTCAGCCACGCCCAGCCCAGGTCCGGATACCGGCGCGGGCTCAGCCAGAAACCCGCGAGGAAGCCGCGCCAGGACCACGGCGGGCGGTCCTCGACGGCCAGCCGCAGATCCTCGTAGCGCCACACGTACGGCAGCACGCCCACCGCCGTGAACACCGCGCAGGCCACGTAGCCCGCCCCGACGCCCCCGGCGGCCGTCGCCAGTCCCGTCCCGCCGACCACGCCCAGGATCTGCGCCGCCCCCAGCCAGCCGCCGACCGAGCCCCGCTGGAGCCGGGGCACCCGGTCGGGGACCGCCGCCGTCACCGCGGCGAAGGCCGCGTTGAGGGTCAGCTGGACCAGGCACCAGCCCAGCGTCATCGTGGCCATCCCGCCCGCGCCCGCGAGGAGGAGCAGGGACAGCGCGCCGCCCGCCGTCCCGGCCACGATCCACGGCGTGCGGCGGCCCCGGCGGGACGTCGTACGGTCCGACAGCGCGCCGAAGAGCGGGTTCGCCACCAGCGACACCACCGCGCCGGCGCCCGTCACCCACGCCAGCATCGTCTCCTTCGACATGCCGGAGCCGGGCGCGAAGTCCTTGGCCTGCGAGGCGAGCAGGATCTGCAGGGGGCCGTACCAGCCCACCCAGATCGCCCCGTTGGCGAGCGAGAGGGACGCCGTCCAGCCCCGGCCGACCCGTTCGACGGGCTCGGTGAGCGCACCCGGCGGGCGGACGGTCGTCATCTCTGTGCCCGCAGCAGCTCCCGGAACCAGCCGTACGAGGCCTTCGGGGTGCGCTCCAGCGTGGAGTAGTCCACGTGGACCAGCCCGAAGCGGCGCGCGTACCCTTCCGCCCACTCGAAGTTGTCCAGCAGCGACCAGACGAAGTAGCCGCGCACGTCCACCCCGGCCTCCAGCGCCCTGTGCAGCGCCCGTACATGGCCGTCCAGGTAGGCGATCCGGTCCTGGTCGTCGACGCCCTCGTACGAGCAGCCGTTCTCGGTGATGACGATCGGCGGGAGGCGGTCGCCGTAGCGGTCGCGGAAACCCGTCAGCAGCTCCGTCAGCCCCTCCGGGACGATCGGCCAGCCGAAGTCCGTCACCGGGCGGCCCTCGATGTCCTGTACCGAGAAGGGCAGTTCGGCTGGCATGGTGATGCCGCCGAACTCGATCTCGGTGCCCTGCGGGGCGCCCACCTTCGTCGGGGCGTAGTAGTTGACGCCGTACCAGTCGACCGGATCCGAGATCACCTTCAGGTCGGCGGCGACATCGCCGGGCATCAACTCAGCGATTCCGGCGGGGTATTCGCCGAGGATCAGCGGTTCCGCGAAGAGCCGGTTCAGCAGCAGGTCGTAGAAGTCCGCCGCCTCGACGTCGGCGCTGTCGCCGGAGGCGGGCCAGGTCGGCCCGTGCGAGTTGGCGATCCCGATGTCGGCCGCGCCGGCCGCGCGCAGCGCCCGTACCGCGAGGCCGTGGGCGAGCAGCTGGTGGTGGGCCACCGGCAGCGCGTCGAAGAGGAGTTTGCCGCCGGGCGCGTGGACGCCGAGGGCGTGGCCGAGCAGGGTGTGCTCGGCGGGCTCGTTGAGGGTGATCCATTTCGTCACGCGGTCACCGAGCCGCTCGGCGACCACCGACACGTACTCGGCGAACCGGGACGCCGTGTCCCGCTCCAGCCAGTCCAGCGTGGCCGGCAGGTCCCAGTGGAAGAGGGTCGGGACGGGCCGTACGCCCGCCGCGCACAGCTCGTCCACCAGACGGTCGTAGAAGTCCAGGCCACCGGGGGAGTTCACCCGGGGCCAGGAGACGGAGAAGCGGTACGCGTCCACGCCCAGGCCGGCCAGGAGCGCCACGTCCTCCCGGTAGCGGTGGTAGTGGTCGCAGGTCACATCCGCCGTCGAGCCGTCCTTCACCCGCCCCGGCCCGGCAGTGAACGCGTCCCACACGGAAGGCTCGCGTTCGCCCACGGCTCCCTCGATCTGGTGGGCCGAGGTCGACACGCCCCACAGGAAGCCGTCCGGGAACCGGGGTATCGGGTTGCCTGCATCAGTCGCCATGGGCGCGATCATCCTTACCGCCGGTAACGGAAGTCAACGCCCGGGCGTGAACTGTGCGTTGGGCGGCCGCGCGAAAACCGGGGATCACTGGACGACGGACGTACCTATGATCATCCGATGATCGACGGCCAACTCGTACGACTTCGGGCACTGCGCGCCGATGACCTGGACGCCCAGCTGCGTTGGCGCAACGACCCCGAGGTGGTGCACTGGGCCACCGGAGGCCATCCGGGCTTCGGCCCGGTCACCCGGGAGGCGATGGAGCGCTTCCACGAGGCCCGGCTCCGCGAGGACCCGCGCGACGGAGCGACCTTCACCGTCGAGGAACGGGACGGCGGACGCCCGATCGGCATGGCCGACTACCGCGACCTCGACCCGTTCGCGAGCCGGGCCACCGTCGGTGTCACCATCGGCGAACGCGACCGCTGGGGCGGCGGCTACGGCTCCGAGGCGCTGCGGCTGCTGCTGGGCCACCTGTTCGGCGCCTGCCGGCTGCGGCGGGTCGAACTGGACACCTGGAGCGGCAACGAGCGCGCCGTCCGGGCCTTCCGCCGCCTCGGATTCGTCGAGGAGGGCCGCCGCAGGGCCGCCGTACGGGTGGGGGACACCTGGTACGACGGCGTGCAGTTCGGCCTCCTCGACGAGGAGTGGGCCGCGTCCCAGGGGCGTTAGGCGCCCTCTTTGAGGACGCGTGAGATCAGCTCGCGTTGCTCCCGGGTCAGCCGGGGATCGGCGGCGTACACCGTTCTTCCGTCAACGGTGATCGCGTAGCTGAAGCCGTCCGGAACCCCTGTCGGCGGCGTGCCCCGGCCGTCGGCCAGTGCCTTCTCGGCCAGGGCCTGCCACTCGTGGGCATCGGGCCGCGCCGAGGTGTCCACCTCGGCGCGCCGCTCGATGCCCGCGAACCCACCCGTGCGCCTCACCCGAATCCGCATGGGTCCCTGTCTAGTACGGATACGCCCGGAATCACAGCGTCCGCACCCCGACCTGTTCCCACGCCTTCTGCACGGCCTGGAACTCGTCCCCGGCGCCGTACCGCTCGCGCGAGGCCTTCACGGTCAGCGTGGCGAAGTCCGCGAACAGGGCGTCCTGCCGCAGCTCGCCGCCGGTCAGCACGTCGTACCAGATCTGGCCGGCCTTCTCCCAGGAGTGGCCGCCGAGGGCGGTGGCGGCCAGGTAGAAGGCGTGGTTGGGGATGCCGGAGTTGATGTGGACGCCGCCGTTGTCGCGGCCGGTGCGGACGTAGTCGTCCATGGTCGCGGGCTGCGGGTCCTTGCCGAGGACGTCGTCGTCGTACGCCGTGCCCGGGGCCTTCATCGAGCGCAGCGCGGTGCCGGTGACGCGCGGGGCGAGCAGCCCGGCGCCGATCAGCCAGTCGGCCTCGGCGGCGGTCTGGCCGAGGCTGTACTGCTTGATCAGCGAGCCGAAGACGTCGGAGAGCGACTCGTTCAGCGCGCCGGACTGGCCGTAGTACTCCAGGTTCGCGGTGTGCTGGGTGACGCCGTGGGTCAGCTCGTGGCCGATGACGTCGACCGGGATGGTGAAGTCGAGGAAGATCTCGTTGTCCCCGTCGCCGAAGACCATCTGCTCGCCGTTCCAGAAGGCGTTGTCGTAGCCCTCGCCGAAGTGCACGGTGGCGTCCAGCGGCAGCCCGTTGCCGTCGATGGAGTGGCGGCCGTACGCCTTCAGGTACAGCTCGAAGGTGGCGCCGAGGCCCGCGTAGGCGCGGTTGACGGTGGCGTCCTGGCCGGGCTCGGACCCCTCCGCGCGGACCTTCTCGCCGGGCAGGTCCTGCGTGTGCCCGGCGTCGTAGATGGTGCGGTGCGGCTGGTCGGCGGCGGCCCCGGCGGGCGGGGCGACGGCGGGTGCGCCGATGACCGTGGTCAGCCGGCGCTTGGTGCGCTGGTAGGAGTCGTGCTCCAGGGACCGGCGGGCGGGTCCGGACAGCGCGGGATCCTCGTGCCGGGCGAGCTTGTCGAGGACGTGGGGCGGCACGATCGTGCAGAAGACGGGCTGGAAGCCCCCGTTGGTGGTCATGCCGGGCACCCTTGCACTGAGTGACTCCAGTGTCACTACTCGCAACCATGATTGGTGAAATACCCCGACATTCGGCGTCGCGCAGCGTCACGGAGTGGTATGGCGCACTTTTTGTCCGGTTCATCCTCGCGGTCCCGCATACTGGGACGGTCCCGCGCGTCCGGCGGGGCCTCGGCTAGGCTGCGGAGCATCATGCGTTTCGGGCTGCTTCTCCTTAGCTGCCGCGGCGAGGGCCTGTAGTCAGAGGCCGACTCCCTCCCCGCGGAGCTTGGTGTTGCGTCGTCGGCCGTCCTTCCGGACACCGGTCACACCGGACTTCTCGAGGAGCCCACGCAATCATGGCGAACCGCCAGCAGCCCACCTCCATGCCGATCCGCAAGTACGGCCGGTACGAGCAGGTGGACATCCCCGACCGCACCTGGCCCGACCAGCGCATCACCGTCGCCCCCCGCTGGCTCTCCACCGACCTGCGCGACGGCAACCAGGCCCTGATCGACCCCATGTCGCCCGAGCGCAAGCGCCGGATGTTCGACCAGCTGGTCAAGATGGGCTACAAGGAGATCGAGGTCGGCTTCCCCGCCTCCGGCCAGACCGACTTCGACTTCGTGCGCTCGATCATCGAGGAAGAGGGCGCGATCCCCGAGGACGTGACGATCTCCGTCCTGACCCAGGCCCGCGAGGACCTGATCGAGCGGACCGTGGAGTCCCTGAAGGGCGCCAGGCGGGCCAACGTCCACCTGTACAACGCCACCGCCCCGGTCTTCCGCCGGGTCGTCTTCCGCGGCTCCAAGGACGACATCAAGCAGATCGCCGTCGACGGCACCCGCCTGGTGATGGAGTACGCCGAGAAGCTGCTGGGCCCCGAGACGGAGTTCGGCTACCAGTACTCGCCGGAGATCTTCACCGACACCGAGCTGGACTTCGCGCTGGAGGTCTGCGAGGCGGTCATGGACGTCTGGCAGCCCGGTCCGGGCCGCGAGATCATCCTCAACCTGCCCGCCACGGTGGAGCGTTCGACCCCCTCCACGCACGCCGACCGCTTCGAGTGGATGGGCCGCAACCTGTCCCGCCGCGAGCACGTCTGCCTGTCGATCCACCCGCACAACGACCGCGGCACGGCCGTCGCCGCCGCCGAGCTGGCGCTGATGGCCGGCGCCGACCGCGTCGAGGGCTGCCTGTTCGGGCAGGGCGAGCGCACCGGCAACGTCGACCTGGTCACCCTGGGCATGAACCTCTTCTCCCAGGGCGTCGACCCGCAGATCGACTTCTCCGACATCGACGAGATCCGTCGTACGTGGGAGTACTGCAACCAGATGGAGGTCCACCCGCGCCACCCGTACGTGGGCGACCTGGTCTACACGTCCTTCTCCGGCTCCCACCAGGACGCCATCAAGAAGGGCTTCGACGCCATGGAGGCCGACGCCAAGGCCAAGGGCGTCACCGTCGACGACATCGAGTGGGCGGTCCCGTACCTGCCGATCGACCCGAAGGACGTCGGCCGCTCCTACGAGGCCGTCATCCGCGTCAACTCGCAGTCCGGCAAGGGCGGTATCGCGTACGTCCTGAAGAACGACCACAAGCTGGAACTGCCCCGCCGGATGCAGATCGAGTTCTCGAAGATCATCCAGGCGAAGACGGACGCCGAGGGCGGCGAGGTCACCGGCGGCGACATCTGGGCGGTCTTCCAGGACGAGTACCTGCCGAACCCGGAGAACCCGTGGGGCCGCATCCAGGTCCGCACCGGCCAGTCGACCACCGACACCGACGGAGTGGACACCCTCACCGTCGAGGCCACGGTCGACGGCGAGGACACCGTCCTGACCGGTTCCGGCAATGGTCCGATCTCCGCCTTCTTCGACGCCCTGGAGTCCATCGGCGTCGACGTACGCCTGCTGGACTACACGGAGCACACGATGAGCGAGGGCGCCTCCGCGCAGGCCGCCTCCTACATCGAATGCGCGATCGACGGCAAGGTCCTGTG
Source organism: Streptomyces sp. NPDC054834 (assembly GCF_053611185.1). Classification (NCBI taxonomy): domain Bacteria; kingdom Bacillati; phylum Actinomycetota; class Actinomycetes; order Kitasatosporales; family Streptomycetaceae; genus Streptomyces; species Streptomyces sp. NPDC054834. The sequence continues at coordinate 53,603 of NZ_JBSGZV010000013.1, forward strand.
GGGGATCGGCATCGACGCGAACACGACGCGTGCGTCACTCAAGGCGGTCGTGTCAGCCGTGAACCGCGCGACCCGCTGACACCCTCCGACCAGCGCTTTCGGTGCCCTGACCGCCTTCCGAGGCGGTCAGGGCACCGTCGTATATCGGCCATGTGTTCGTGAAGGTCACGGACAGGTCTCGTACGGGGTACTGACTCCACCTCAACAATGTGGCTAACATCACGCCAGCGCGGCGATGTTGCCGCGTCGTTACGGAGGTGCGACGTGCTGCCAGTACGGGGACGAGACGACCGTGCCACCAGGCTTGTCCGCATTGCGGGTACCCGCGTCGCGTGGACGCCCGTCGGCGACGGCGAGTTCTTCTGTCCGGGCTGCGGAGGCGACCGCAACTACGAGCGCCTCACCGGCCGCCGCCGCTTCACCCTCCTGGGCGTGCCCGTCCTGCCGCGCGGGGTGACCGGACCGGTCGTGGAGTGCGCGTCCTGCCGCCACCACTTCGGCACCGAGGTCCTCGACCACCCGACCACCTCCCGCTTCTCCGCCATGCTCCGCGACGCCGTGCACACCGTCGCCCTCGCCGTCCTGACGGCGGGCGGCACCTGCGCCCGTGCGTCCCTGGAGACCGCGGTCAGCGGAGTGCGCGCCGCCGGCTTCCAGGACTGCACGGAGGAGCAGCTCGCCGCGCTCGTCGAGGCGCTCCACGCCGACACGGGCCGGGTCTTCGAGCAGCCGGGCGGCGCGAGCCTGGCCATAGAGCTGCACGAGTCCCTCGACCCGCTCGCCCCGCACCTCGCCGCCGCCGGCCGCGAGTCGATCCTGCTCCAGGCCGCCCGCATCGCCCTCGCCGACGGCCCCTACACCCCGGCCGAACGCGACGCCCTGATCACCGTCGGCGCCGCCCTCACCATCCGCGCCGACGACGTGATCCGACTGCTGGCGGCGGCCCGGACACCGTCCTAGACCTCCCGCTCCTGGACCTCCGTCACTCCCCGGGAGTAATCAGGCCGTTCGGTGACCCCGGGCAGTCGGACCGCCCGGGCGGCGGGGGCCGGGGCCGAACCGCCCGTTCGAGCCGACGGCGCCCCGGCCGCCGTGGGCGCCGCGCCTACCGCATCGTGCAGGAATCATGGGACCGTGACCCCGCTGAGCCGCACCCTCCTCGCCGCCGCCGCCCTCCTCACCCCGCTCACCGCCACCCAGGCCGCCCACGCCACACCCGGCTGCGTGTCCTCCGTGCCGTACGTGTCCGGCGAGGGCGGCTACGACACGTACCGCATCCCGGCCGCGGTCGCCACCTGGACGGGCACCCTCCTGGCCTTCGCCGAAGGACGGCACAGCGGTGCGGGCGACACCGGTGACATCGATGTCGTCCTGCGCCGCTCCACCGACGGCGGCTGCACCTGGGGCCCGCTGCGGGTGGTCGCCGCCGGGGACGGGGACACCCGGGGCAACCCGGCGCCGGTGGTGGACCCGCGCACCGGCGCGATCGTGCTGCTGACCTCCTACAACAGCGGTGCCGTGACCGAGGCGCAGATCATGCGCGGCGAGGTCACCGCCGAGCAGAGCCGCCGGGTGTTCGTGCAGCGCAGCCGGGACGACGGCCGGCACTTCACGCGCCCGCGGGACATCACGGACGAGGTGAAGCCGCGCGGCTGGCGCTGGTACGCGACGGGACCGGGGCACGCGGTGGCGCTCACCCGCGGCCCGCACGCGGGACGGCTGGTGGTTCCCGCCAACCACTCGGCGGCCCCGCCCGCCGGTTCCCCCGACACCGGCCAGGAGGCGAGGTACTACGGCGCCCACGCGCTCTACAGCGACGACGGCGGGCACAGCTGGCGGCTGGGCTTCGTGGACGACTCCTACGACGGCCTGGACAACGCCAACGAGAACACAGCCGCCCAACTCCCCGACGGGCGCCTGTACTTCGCCTCCCGCGACCAGAACGGCACGAGCCCCGGCAATCGCCTCGACACCTACTCCAGTGACGGCGGGGAGTCCCTCGACCGGCCCTACGCCGTCCAGCCGACGCTGGACGACGTGCCGGTGGTCGAGGGCAGCGTGCTCCAACCGCGCGGGTCCGGAGCCCCGCTGCTGTTCTCGGCACCGTCCGTGCCCACCGCCCGCCGCTCCATGGCGATCTGGCGCAGCACGGACGACGGGGCGACCTTCAGCAAGGCGCTGACCCTGTCCGATCGGCCGGCCGCCTACTCCGACCTCGTGCAGACCGGCCACGAGAGCGTCGGGATCCTCTATGAGACGGGCACGACGGGGCCGTACGACACGATCGAGTTCCGCAGGCTGAACCTCTCCTAGAGCGGACCCGTCCTAGAGCAGACCCGCCGCCGCCAGGAACTTCCCCACCTGCTCGACCTCCTCCGCCGACAGCGGGATCTGCGGCTCGGCGGTCAGCGGGCAGTCGATCACGCCCCGCAGGTGCAGGGCCGCCTTGAAGGCGCCGATGGCCGACGAGTTCCCGCCCATCCGGGCGGGACTTCCCACGCCCACCATCCCGAACAGGGCGCACAGCCGCTCCTGTTCGGCCCGGGCCGCGTCCCGGTCGCCCGTCCGGCACAGCTCGTCGAGGCGGACGTAGCCGTGCGGGTCGACGTTGGCGAGGCCGGGCACGGCCCCGTCGGCGCCCAGGGCGAGGGCGGCGTCGACGACGAGCTCGGACCCGGTGAGCACACTGAAGCCGCTGACGCCCGGACCGCCGCGGACGCCGGTGACGACCTGCCGGAAGCCGCCCAGGTCGCCGCTGGAGTCCTTCAGCCCGGCCAGCACGCCGTCGGCGGCCAGTGCCAGCACGAGTTCGGCGGGCAGCTTGGTGTGCACGGCCACCGGGATGTCGTACGCGAACACCGGCACCGGGCAGGTGGCGGCGACCCGGCGGTAATGGCGGGCGATCTCCGCCGGATGGGTGCGGGTGTAGAAGGGGGCGGTGACGACGACAGCCTGGGCGCCCGCCGCGGTGACCTCGCGGACGTTGTCCAGCACCCGGGGCGTGGTCATGTCGATCGCCCCGGCCAGCACCGGGAGCTGACCGCCGACGTGGCCCACGACCGCCTCCACCACCAGCCTGCGCTGGAGGTCCGTGAGGAACGCCGCCTCGGAGGTCGAGCCGAGCACGAACAGGCCGTGCACCCCGGCCGCCACCAGGTGGTCGACCAGCCTGAGGAGCGAGGTGACGTCCACCTCGCCGTCCGGTGTCAAGGGTGTGCAGACGGGCGGTACGACACCGGAGAGCGGGGCGGGCAAGGTCATGAAGGCTCCCTGGGTTGGCTCTGGGGTACGAGGTCGCGGGTCGAACGGTCCTCCTCCACAGGATGGTGGCAGCGGTAGCGGTGCCCGGGGTCCGACGCGGCCGAGAAGTCCGGCATCTCCGCCGCGCACACCTCGTCCGCCTTCCAGCAGCGGGTGCGGAACGGGCAGCCGCTCGGCGGCCGGGTCGCCGAGGGCACCGGCCCGGTCAGCGGGATCGGGTCGATCGGGTGCAGCAGGCCGGGGGTCGCGGAGAACAGGGCGCGGGTGTACGGGTGGCGGGAGCGGTCGGTGACCCGGCCGGCCGGGGTCTCCTCGACGATCCGGCCCAGGTACATGGTGATCACGCGGTCGCTCATCCGGCGTACCGTCTGGATGTCGTGCGAGACGAAGACCAGGGCGAGGCCGAGGCGTTCCTTCAGGTCCAGCAGGAGGTTGAGGATCTGCGCGCGGACGGAGACGTCCAGGGCGCTGGTCGGCTCGTCCGCCACCACCAGGCCGGGGTCCAGGGCGAGCGCGCGGGCGATGGCGACCCGCTGCCGCTGTCCGCCGGAGAGCTGCCCGGGCAGCGCGTCGGCGAGCGCCCGGGGCAGACCCACGAGGGCCATCAGCTCCCGTACCCGGTCCTCCCGTTCGGCCCGTGTCCCGCGCCCGTGGACGTCCAGCGGGTCGCGCAGGACACGGCGTACCGTCAGCCGGCGGTTCAGGGCCGTCGACGGGTCCTGGAAGATCATGCCGGTGCCCGCGCCGACGGCCGACCGGCGTTCGGCGGGCGGCATCGACCACAGGTCACGGTCCCGGTACGACACCGTCCCCGAGGCCGGCCGCTGGATGCCCACGAGCACCTTCGCCAGCGTCGTCTTCCCGCACCCGGACTCGCCGACCACGCCCACCGTCTCGCCGCGGGCCACGGCCAGATCGGCGCCGGTCAGTGCGTACACCCGGTCCCGGGCGAACAGGCCGCCGCTGCGCGCCCGGTGGACCACATGGACGTCCCGTACCTCGACGATCGCGTGATGATCTCCTCGCGTGCCATGCGAGAGCCAAGCCGGCACGGAAACCTCCGTCTTCCGAGAGCCAGGCACCCCCTCGTCCGAGGGGGAGCTTCAATGGAGGGCCTCCTCGCTTTCTGCGGTCGTCAGATTGATCGCGGGGTGGTGGCAGGCAGCCATGTGCGTCGGCGTCCCTCGTAAACCGGGCGCCGTCGTACGGCAGACCTCGGTGGCCAGCGGGCAGCGGCCGGCGAAGCGGCAGCCCGCCGGGAAGTCGGCGGGGGCCGGTACGACCCCCTTGATCTGAGTCATCCGCTCCTCGGCCGACTCCAGCGAGAGCACGCTGCCGAGCAGCCCGCGCGTGTAGTGGTGGGCCGGTGCCTCCACCAGGTCGGCGGTCACGCCCGTCTCCACGATCTGCCCGCCGTACATCACCACCACCCGGTCGGTGACGTCCGCGACCAGCGCCAGGTCGTGCGAGACCAGGATCAGCGCGAAGCCCAGCTCCTCGCGCAGCCGCAGCAGCAGCTCCATGACCTGGGCCTGCACGGTGACGTCCAGGGCGGTGGTCGGCTCGTCGGCCACGATCAGGGCGGGGTCGCGGGAGAGGGCCATGGCGATCAGTACGCGCTGGCGCTGGCCGCCGGAGAGTTCGTGCGGGTAGCTGCGCAGGGTGCGGTCGGGGTCGAGCCCGACCAGCGACAGCAGCTCCCGCGGGCCGCGGCGGCCACCGCGCCGCACGAGCTGCTTCAGCTGGGCGCGCATGGTCATCGCCGGGTTCAGCGAGGACAGGGCGTCCTGGTAGACCATCGCCATCTCGTGGCCGAGCAGCCGCCGCCGTACCCGCATCGGCTCGGCGAGCAGGTCCCGCTGCCGGAAGCGCACCCGGCCGCGCACCCGGGCGCCCTCGGGCTGGAGCCCCATGACGGTGAGCGCGGTCAGCGACTTGCCGCAGCCCGACTCGCCCACCAGCCCCAGCACCTCGCCCGGACGCACCTCGAAGCTGACGCCGGCCACGATGTCCACGCCCCGGTGCCGGCCAGGGAAGCCGATGGCGAGGTTCTCCACCGCGAGCACCGGCGGCCCGCCGGGCGCGGGCCGGGGCCGGGCCCGCGCGCGCAGCCGCCGGGCCGCGTCGGCGAGGCCGGGCAGCGGGAGCACCTCGCCGGTGCCGGGTTCCGGTGCCTCCAGGTGGTCCTCTGGCGCCGCCACCTCCCGGGGCGCCGGGGCCGCCCAGGCGTCCGAGACGCCCTCGGAGAGGATGTTCAGGCACAGCACGGTGAGCAGGATCAGCAGCCCGGGGAAGACGGTCGCCCACCAGCCCCCGGTCAGCACCATGTTCTTGCCGTCGGCGATGACACTGCCCCAGGACGGGTCCGGGGGCCGCACCCCCGCGCCGATGAAGGACAGCGACGCCTCGAAGACGATGGCCTCGGCGACCTGGACCGTGCAGAACACCAGCACCGGGGCGGCACAGTTGACGGCCACGTGCCGCAGCACGATGTGCGGGGTGCGGGCGCCGATCACGCGTTCCGCGGTGACGTAGTCCTCCCCGTACTGGTCGAGCACATTGGCCCGCACCACCCGCGCGACCGGCGGCGTGAACAGGAACGCGATCGCGCAGATCAGTACGCCGATCCCGCCGCCGAAGACGGCGACCAGCACGGCCGCCAGCGCGATGCCCGGGAACGCCATCACCACGTCCAGGCAGCGCATCAGCGTCTCGTCCACGGCCTTGCGGGAGGTGGCCGCGAGCGCCCCGAGCAGCGCCCCGACGACCAGCGCGAGCCCGGTCGCGCCGAGACCGATCGCCAGCGACCAGCGGGCGCCGTACATCAGCCGGCTGAGGAGGTCCCGGCCGAGGCTGTCCTGGCCCATCCAGTGCGCCGCCGACGGGTGCCCGGTGCCGTCGACCGGGTCCTGCTGGTCGAGCGGATCGTGCGGGGCGAGCACCGGTGCGAGGACGGCGACCAGGAGGACCAGCGCCAGGAAGCAGACGGCGGCTTTCGACAGCAGCGGCAGCCGGTGCCATCCGCGCAGCCGGACGCCGGGCCGGGAGAGCCGCTCGGTGAGATCGGCGCGCATGACCATCAGGCCGCCCTCAGACGTGGGTTGACGAGCAGGTAGAGGATGTCGATGACGAGGTTGACGACGACGAACCCGGTCGCCGTGGTCAGCACGACCCCCTGGACCACCGCCGGGTCGCCGTTCTGCACGGCGTCGATCATCAGCTTCCCCATGCCGGGCAGCGAGAAGATCGTCTCGATGACGACCGCACCCCCGAGCAGATAGCCCACCCTGAGACCCAGCACGGTCAGCGGGTTGACCAGGGCGTTGCGCAGCACGTTCCGGCCGACGACCACCCGGGGCGGCAGCCCGCTGCCGACCGCGGTGCGCACGTAGTCCTTGTCCAGCTCCTCCACCACCGACGTCCGCACGATCCGGGTCAGCTGGGCGGCCACCGGCAGGGACAGCGCGAACGCGGGCAGGGCCATCGTCTTCAGCCAGCCGGTGACGGAGTCGGCCGGATTGATGTAGCCGCCGGCCGGGAACCAGCCCCGGTCCACCGCCAGGTACTGGATCATCAGCAGCGCCAGCCAGAAGCCGGGCGCGGCGACTCCGACGAGGGAGACGACCCGGATCACCTGGTCCGGCAGCCGGTCCCGGTGGACGGCGGCCGTCACCCCGCCGGCCAGTGCCAGCACGACAGCGATGCCGAGCCCGAGGAAGGTCAGCTGGAGGGTGAGCGGCAGCGCGGTGGTGACCTGGTCGACGACCGGCGCCCGGGTCAGCGCGCTGGTGCCCAGGTCGCCGTGGAGCAGGTCGCCGACGAAGTGGAGGTAGCGGACGGGCAGCGGGTCGAGCAGGCCGTTGCGCTCCCGGAAGTCGTGCAGCTGCCGGGGCGTCGGGTTGGCGCCCTGGAAGAACGCGGACGCCGGGTCGACGTCCGAGAACCTCATCACCAGGAACACGAACAGCACGATGCCGAGCATCAGCGGCACGAGCAGGGCGACACGGCGGAGCAGGATCCGTACGACGGCTGTCATACCGTCAGGTCCACTTGGCCTGGAGGAGGTTGATGCCCGGGTACGGCTGGGGCCTTATACCGGTGAGCTTCTTCGGGTCCCAGGCGGTCATCAGCTCGTTGTGGACGACCGGGTAGAGCACGGCCTGTTCGGCGACGACGTCGATGTAGTCCTGGACCATCGCCTTCTTCCTGTCCGGGTCCGGCTCCCGGGTCGCCCGGTCCATGTCCTTGAACAGCTGCTTGGCGACGGGGTCGTCGGCCCACCGGGTGTAGCGCATCCAGAGGTTCTCGGGGCCGTAGTTGTAGTGCATGATCAGGTCGGCGTCGAGGCCGAACTGGTTCGGGTTCGAGGCGGCGGCGACCACCTGGTAGTCCTGCTTCTGGTCCATCTTGGTGAAGACGGCGGTGGTCTCCTGCGGGGAGAGGGTCGTCTCGACGCCGATCGCGTCCCAGGAGGCCTTGACGGTGGGCAGGCAGTCGACGATCCAGCTGACGTTGACGGCCAGGATTTCGATCTTCAGACCGGTCACCCCGGCGGCCTTCAGCAGTGCCTTCGCCTTGTCGGGGTCGTGGTCGTAGACGGTCTTCGCCCGCCGGTAGGCGGGGTTGCCCTCGTTGAGGAAGGACGAGGACGGCTTCCCGTGCCCCTTCAGTGCCACCTGCACCATCTTCTCGGTGTCGATGGCGTAGTGCAGCGCCTGCCGCACCCGTACGTCGTCGAAGGGCTTGTGCCGGGTGTTGAACATCAGGAACAGGTTGTTCATACCGGCGCCGCCCGCGACCGTGAGCCCGCCCCGCTCCAGCCGCGCGATGTTGGCGTACGGGATGTTGTCGGCGATCTGGGCGCCCGCGCCGGACCCGGAGATCCTGGCCACGCGCGGTGCCGCGTCCACGATCGTCAGCCAGTTCATCTTCTTGAAGGCGGCCTTGCGCGGCCCGTTGTAGCCGTCGAACGCCTCGAAGGTGGTGTTGGACTTCGGGTGGTGCGCGGTCTGCCGGTACGGCCCCGAGCCGATCGCCTTGCCCTTGATCGCGTCGTCCCAGGCGCCGGGCCGGGAGAACACGTGCTTCGGCATGACCTTGGCCAGGGTGAGCCGGGAGACGCCGTCCGGGAACGGGAACCTCAGCACCAGCTCCACGGTCCGCGCGTCGACCTTGCGGACCTCCTTCAGCCAGCTCGCGAAGAAGCCCTTGGCGAGGGTCTGGGTCTTCGGATCGAGGATCCGGTCGAAGACGAAGACGACGTCGTCGGCGGTGACCGGCTTCCCGTCGTGGAAGGTCGCCCCCGCCCGCAGCGTGAACCTCCAGGACGTGCTGTTCGGATCCTTGGGGACCTCGGTGGCGAGCGCCGCGTACGGCTCGCGGGAGATCGGGTCGGTGTCGAGCAGCCCCTCGTAGATGTGGTTGTTGGCGGCCATGGCGAACGCGGACGCCGTCTGCGTCGGATCCCAGCTGCCGTCGTTGCCGTAGCCGATCACCGCCGTCAGCGTGCGGTCCCCGCCGCCCCCGCCGCCGGTGTCGTTCGTCGACTCCGGGCCCGAGGAGCAGGACGTCAGAGCCGGTAACGACGAGGTGAGAGCGGCGGCCGCGCCCAGCGCGCCGGTGTGCTTCAGGAACGACCGGCGGTGCACCGCCGGCACGTCGTGGGTCACGTCGCGCACGGGTCCTCCAGCGGGGGGGAGATACGACGTCCTACGTCCGGTCGGTCAGCGTGACCTTAGGAGGGCCCGTGGGGGCGGTCAAGGGATGGCACACGAACGGCGGTATCCGCCAGAGGTTGGACCAATGGCGGGTTTCCGTGCCGCCCGCTCGCCCTGTTCGACCCGCGCGGCTGGGAGGAGCCCCGGATGTCTGCGCAGTTGGCCAGCGCCTTGGACGCCTGGCTTTTGGCTCCTGACCGTGCCCGGCGAGCAACCGAGCGCCTCGGCCACCTCCACCTCGGACAGGTCCTCCCGGCAGCGCGGGACCACCACCGCCCGCTGCCCGGCGGCAGTTGGGCCAGTGCGCCGACCAGAGCACCGCGCTCGTCGGCCCGAACTCCTCGTACTGGGCCTCCAGAGCACGCCACAGGGCCGCCAGTACCGCCGACTCGTCCGTGTGCCGCTCAACGAACAACTCGTACCTTCGTCGCACCGCCGTAGACCATCGGTGGATGGCCCGTCGGGTGGTACGCCCGGCACGGTCACCGTATGGAGAAGAAGACCGAAGGAATCAGCCGGGCACGCTTCCTCGCAGGTGCGGCGGCGGCCGGGACCGGGGCGGCGCTGCTGCCCGCGCGCCCCGCCGCGGCGACCGGACCGACGGCAGCGACCGCGGGGCACCGGCGCGGGCTCCGCCACCGGGGCGTCGTCTACACGGTCGGCGAGGGCGCGACACCGGCCACCGCGTGGTGCACCGCCCGTATGCGCGAGGACATCCGGGTCATCCGCGACGACCTGCACGCCGACACCGTCGACGTCACCGGCGACGGCGTCGAACGTCTCACGGCCACCGCCGCCGAGGCCGCCGAACGAGGACTGCACGTCTGGCTCCAGCCGACCCTCGGGGACGTCCCCGAACGGGAGATCCTGGAGCACCTCGCCGAGTGCGGCCGGTTCGCGGAGCGGCTGCGCCGGCAGGGGGCGAGCGTCGATCTCAGCGTCGGGTGCGAGTTCATCCTGTTCGTGCCGGGGATCGTGCCGGGCGACAACGCCCTGGAACGCGTCCGGCACCTCCTCGACGGCACCTTCGACCCGGTGCGGGCGCAGCGCCTGCTCGACCGCTTCACCGCGAAGGCCGCGGCGGTCGGCCGCTCCGTGTTCCGCGGCGGTCTCAGCTACGCCGCCGCGCAGGACGACAGGGTCGACTGGCGGCTCTTCGACATCGTCGGCATCGACTACTACGCGTACTTCCCGCGCCGCGCCGACCACGTCCGGGAGCTGCGCCGCCACCTGCGCCGGGGGAAGCCGCTGGCCGTCACCGAGTTCGGCACGTGCGCGTACGTCGGCGCCCCCGAGGCCGGCGGCATGGCCTGGGACATCGTCGACCACGACAAGCGGCCCGAGGAGATCAAGGGACACCCGGTGCGCAGCGAACGCACCCAGGCCGCCTACCTCGTCGACCTGGTGGACGTCTTCGAGGCGATGGGGCTGTACGCGGCGATGGCGTTCGAGTTCGTCACCCCGGACGCCCCGCACCGCCCCGGCGACCCGCGCCACGACCTCGACCTGGCGAGCTATGCCATCACCAAGCCGATCCAGGACCGCCCCGGCGACCCGCGTTCCCCCTGGCACCGGGAGCCGAAGGAGGCCTTCCACGCCCTGGCCCACCGGTACGCACACGGCCGCCGGTGCGCGGAGGCGTGAGCCACAGTGGGTGAGCCGCCTCTACGATCCGGTCCGGGCCGCCGGCGCCGTAGGGGAGAATGGACCCCATGAGTCTGTTCCGCGACGACGGCATCGTGCTGCGCACCCAGAAGCTGGGTGAAGCGGACCGGATCATGCTGCTGTCTCCCGGGGGGCAACCCCCGGACCCCCGGCAGAGGCCCTGGGGGGGTGGGCTGTGAGTCTGTTCCGGGATGACGGAATTGTCCTGCGCACTCAGAAGCTGGGTGAAGCGGACCGGATCATCACGTTGCTCACGCGGGGGCATGGGCGGGTGCGGGCGGTGGCCCGGGGGGTGCGGCGGACCAAGTCGAAGTTCGGGGCGCGGCTCGAGCCCTTCTCGCACGTGGACGTGCAGTTCTTCGCGCGGGGGAGCGAGCTGGTGGGGCGCGGGCTGCCGTTGTGCACGCAGAGCGAGACCATCGCGCCGTACGGTGGCGGCATCGTCAGCGACTACGCCCGCTACACCGCCGGGACGGCCATGCTGGAGACGGCCGAGCGGTTCACCGACCACGAGGGCGAGCCGGCTGTGCAGCAGTATCTGCTGCTCGTCGGCGCCCTGCGGACGCTGGCCCGTGGCGAGCACGCGCCGCACCTCGTGCTCGACGCCTTCCTGCTGCGCTCGCTCGCCGTCAACGGGTACGCCCCGAGCTTCGGCGACTGCGCCAAGTGCGGGATGCCCGGTCCGAACCGGTTCTTCTCGGTGGCCTCGGGTGGTTCCCTGTGCGTGGACTGCCGGGTGCCCGGCAGCGTCGTACCGTCGCCGGCGACCCTCGAACTGCTCGGCGCGCTGCTTACGGGAGACTGGGGGACCGCGGACGCGTGCGAGCCGCGGCACGTCCGGGAGGGCAGCGGACTGGTGTCCGCCTACCTGCACTGGCATCTGGAGCGCGGGCTGCGCTCGCTCAGGTATGTAGAGAAGTAGACCGGCAACACCGAGGGAGACGAGAAGCACATGGTGGTACGCGGAATCCTGGGGCGCCAGCGCCGCGAGTACAGCACGCCGGAGCCGCACCCGTCAGGCGCCCGCGCGCCCAAGCTCCCCGGTGAGCTCGTCCCGAACCATGTGGCGATCGTCATGGACGGTAACGGCCGCTGGGCCAAGGAGCGCGGGCTGCCGAGGACGGAAGGGCACAAGGTCGGGGCCGAGCGCGTACTGGACGTGCTCCAGGGCGCCATCGAGGTCGGCGTCGGGAGCATCTCCCTGTACGCCTTCTCCACCGAGAACTGGAAGCGCTCGCCCGACGAGGTCCGCTTCCTGATGAACTTCAACCGCGACTTCATCCGCAAGACCCGCGACCAGCTCGACGAGCTCGGCATCCGGGTGCGCTGGGTGGGGCGGATGCCCAAGCTGTGGAAGTCGGTCGCCAAGGAGCTCCAGGTCGCGCAGGAGCAGACCAAGGGCAACGACCGGCTCACGCTGTACTTCTGCATGAACTACGGCGGCCGGGCCGAGCTCGCGGACGCGGCGAAGGCGATGGCGGAGGACGTGCGGGCGGGACGCCTCGACCCGGCCAAGGTCACCGAGAAGACCATCCAGAAGTACCTCTACTACCCGGACATGCCGGACGTGGACCTGTTCCTGCGGCCCAGCGGTGAGCAGCGCACCTCCAACTACCTGCTCTGGCAGAGCGCGTACGCCGAGATGGTCTTCCAGGACGTGCTGTGGCCGGACTTCGACCGCCGTGACCTGTGGCGCGCGTGCGTCGAGTTCGCCTCCCGCGACCGGCGGTTCGGCGGGGCCGTACCCAACGAGCAACTGCTGCAAATGGAGCGGGACATGCGGGGACGCCCGGCCACCTCGTAGCCACCGGGGGTTCACGGTGATCGCCGACGATCCGGCCATGAAGCGTGTCACCCCCGCCCTGGCCCTGTGCGGCCTGCTGGTCGCCGCCCTGCCCGCGCGGGCCGCCGACCAGCAGCCGGCGCACCACGACAGCTACGGCACGAAGGCGCCGTATTCCCCCACGCTCGGATTCGCTCGCGCGGGGGGACCCCCAACGCACCAGAGCCTGCGCACTTATCAGCGGCCGCCGGCCGGCTTCACCCCCGTCTTCACGGAGAACGTCTCCCGGCACGGCTCACGCTCCGCCACCGACAGCGAGGACGGCGACCTGATCCTCGCCCTGTGGGACAAGGCCGAGGCGGAGGGCCAACTCACCCGCAAGGGCGAGCAGTTCGGGCCGACCGTGCGAGCGCTGCTCGACGCCATGGCCAAGGTGGGGTACGGCAACCTCAGCGGGCGCGGCCGAGCGGAGATGCGGGACACGGCCACGCGGATGGCCGACCGGCTTCCTTCCCTGTTCGCGAAGATCGCCGCCGACGGCGAGAAGGTCGATGTCGTCAGCTCCGGGCAGGGGCGGGCCGTCGACAGCGCGGGCGAGTACGTGGGCGCCCTCGCCGACGCCGACCCGGCTCTGCGGCCGCTGATCGGCCCGACCCGCACGGACAAGGACCTGCTCTACTTCCACAAGGCGGCGGGCGGGGCGGCGTACCGCGACTACATCGCGAACGACCAGCGCCTGGCGAGCACGCTGAAGAGCATCACCGGCCAGCCCAGGACACACCGGGCCGCCCGCGGCGTCCTGCGGAAGATCTTCAAGGACGCCTTCGTCGAGCGGATCGCCGACGCCGACGCGGTCTCCGCCGCCGAGGCCGTCTACAACCTGTACGCCATCGCCCCCGCCATGAGCGAGGAGAGCCCCGACGGGACGGGCTGGGGCATGGAGCGGTACATCTCGCGCTCCGACGCCGCGTGGTTCGGATACCTGGGCGACACCGAGGACTTCTACGAGAAGGGCCCCGGCTTCTCGGACAGCGACATCACCTACAAGATGGCCGGCGTCCTCCTCGACGACTTCTTCAAGCAGGTCGAGGCCGAGCGGGACGGCACCAGCGACCTCGGCGCCGAACTCCGCTTCACCCACGCCGAGGAGATCATTCCGCTCGCCGCCCTGATGGGCCTGCCCGGCAGCACACGGCCCGCGACGCCCGGGCAGCCGTACACCTACGCCGACAACCCCTGGCGCGGCGCGGAGGTCTCCCCGCTGGGCGCCAACATCCAGTGGGACGTGTTCCGCAAGGGCGACCGCTACCTGGTCCGGATGCTCTACAACGAGAGGGAGACCGCCTTCAAGGCCGGGTGCCGTCCGATCGCCAAGGGCAGCAAGTTCTACGAACTGGACGAACTGGAGCGCTGCTTCGGGCGGGAATAGGCCCCGCGCGTGTGCGATTTAAGATCATGAGCGACTGCTCGATCTCAACGGGGGTTGGTTCCGCTTGTTCGCTTTCGTGATTCCCGCGCACAACGAAGAGGCCACGGTGGCCACGATCGTCGGCCAGGCCCTCGCGGCCGCGCGGCCGGGCGACCGGGTGCTGGTCGTGGACAGCGGCTCGACCGACGACACGGCCCGACGGGCCCGCGAGGCGGGTGCGGAGGTGCTCAGCGGCCCGCTCGGCAAGGGCGCGGCCATGCAACTGGCCGTGTCGGCGGTGGACAGCGAGTGGACGTGCTTCCTCGACGCCGACCTCGTCACCTCGGAACGGAATGTCGCCGTACTGCTCCGCGAGGCCGCGGCCGGCGGCACGGCGGACCACGTGGTCGGTGACTACGAGTACGACCACCCGGGCACCATCCTGGCGTCCACGTTCACCATCTACGAGCCGCTCACCGGCCGGTTCTTCCCGGAGGTCGGCTTCCACGGGGCCAACGCCCTCACGGGCTACCGCGCGGTCCGCACCCGCCTTCTGCGGGCCGCCCCGCTGCCGCCGGACTTCGGTGTCGAGACCTTCCTCAACATCTCCGTCGCCCTGTCCGGCGGGCAGGTGAACGTGTGTCACCTGGGTGTCATCGGCAGCCGCTACCGCTTCCACGGGGGCTCGATGGCGACCGAGATAGGCACCAGGATCCTGGACCTGGCCGAGACCCACGGCCGCCTGGATCCGGCCGACCGGCCGGAGTGGGACGAGTGGCTTCGGGCGGGCGTGGCCGCCATCGCGCCGAACACGGCGGACCAGGGCCGCTCGGCCGTCCTGGCCCGGCTGTTCAGCACCGTCCGCAGGCCGATGCCGATGACCGGCCCGACGGCACCGGTCCACTCCACCAGCCGTTTCTGACGGACCCGGGTCCTACTTCGCCGCGCACTCCGCGCAGGTGCCGAAGATCTCCACCGTGTGCGCCACGTTGACGTACCCGTGCTCGGCCGCGATGGCGTCCGCCCACTTCTCGACCGCGGGGCCCTCGACCTCGACGGCCTTGCCGCAGACGCGGCAGACGAGGTGGTGGTGGTGTTCGCCGGTGGAGCAGCGGCGGTAGACGGACTCGCCGTCGGAGGTGCGCAGGACGTCGACCTCGCCGGCGTCGGCGAGGGACTGGAGGGTGCGGTAGACCGTGGTCAGGCCGACCGAGTCGCCCTTGTGCTTGAGCATGTCGTGGAGATCCTGCGCGCTGCGGAACTCGTCGACCTCGTCGAGGGCTGCCGCCACGGCGGCACGCTGCCGGGTGGCACGGCCCTTCACGGGCGGTCCAGCGGTCGTCACCGGTTCCTCCTTTGTCGGCTCGTTCGCCTACGGGGCGCTCTGTGCCGGTGTCGCGCCCCTTCAGCTCCCTCGCGGCTCACGTCTCACACCGACCCGGGCCATTGTGCCAGCCCGGCCTGTGCGCGGTCAGACGCCGATCTCGTCGGCGGCCCCCCGGGTGGCCGGAATCGAGCACTCCGCCGGATCCCCGGAGGGCCGCGCGGCGGCGGCCGCCCGGGCGCGGCGGCGGGCCAGTGGAGTGGCCAGGGCGGTCAGGACGATGAACGCCGCGATGGTCAGCAGCACGATCGTCGCGCCGGGCGGGACGTCCTGGTAGTACGAGGTGACCGTGCCGCCGATGGTCACGGACACGCCGAGCGCGACGGCGATCGCGAAGGTGGCGGCGAAGCTCCGGGTGAGTTGCTGCGCGGCGGCGACCGGGACCACCATCAGCGCGGAGACCAGGATCAGGCCGACCACCCGCATCGCGACGGTGACCGTGACGGCCGCGGTGACCGCCGTGAGCAGGTTCAGGGCGCGGACGGGCAGCCCCGTGACCCGCGCGAACTCCTCGTCCTGGCTGACCGCGAACAGCTGGCGGCGCAGTCCCAGGGTCACCAGGACCACGAACCCGGCGAGCAGCGAGATGGCGGTCACGTCCGACGGGGAGACCGTCGACAGCGAGCCGAAGAGGTACGAGTTCAGATTGGCGTTGGAGCCGCCGGGCGCGAGGTTGACGAACATCACGCCGCCGGCCATGCCGCCGTAGAAGAGCATGGCGAGGGCGATGTCGCCGCGGGTCTTCCCGTACCAGCGGATCAGCTCCATCAGCACCGAGCCGAGCGCCGAGACGGCGGTCGCCATCCACACCGGCGAGGTGTTGAGAAGGAAGCCGAGGCCGACGCCGGTCATCGCCACGTGCCCGATGCCGTCGCCCATGAGGGGCTGGCGGCGCTGCACGAGGTAGATGCCGATCGCGGGGGCGGTGACGCCGACGAGGACGGCGGCGAGGAGCGCCCGCTGCATGAAGCCGTAGTCGAGGAGTTCCATCAGCTCAGCAGTCCTGTGCGGAGGGGTTGGGTGCCCGCGGGCTCGTGCGGGTGGACGTGGTCGTGGCCGGGGTGGGGGTCCCCCCGCTCGAGCGAAGCCGGGAGTGGGGGAGCGTGCTGGCCGACGGCGCGCGGGGGCGGGCCGTCGTGGGTGACGCAGCCGTCGCGCAGGACGACCGCCCGGTCGATCAGGGGCTCGAGGGGGCCCAGTTCGTGCAGCACGAGGAGGACCGTGGTTCCGGCCTCGACCTGCTCCCGCAGGGTCCGCGCGAGCACCTCCTGGCTGGCCAGGTCGACGCCCGCCATCGGCTCGTCCATGATCAGCAGCTCGGGTTCGGCGACCAGGGCGCGGGCGATCAGCACCCGCTGGTGCTGGCCCCCCGAGAGGGCGGTGACGGAGTCCCCGGCCCGGTCGGCCATGCCGACCAGCTCCAGGGCCCGTCGTACGGCCTCGCGGTCGGTCCTGCGGAAGAGGCCGAAGCGGGTGCGGGAGAGGCGGCCCGAGGAGACGATCTCGGTCACGGTGGCCGGGACGCCGCCCGCGGCCGTGGTGCGCTGCGGTACGTAGCCCACCCGCGCCCAGTTCCGGAAGCCGCGGCACGGGGTGCCGAACAGCTCGATCTCGCCCGCGCTCACCGGTACCTGGCCGATGATCGTGCGGATCGCGGTCGACTTGCCGGATCCGTTCGCGCCGAGCAGCGCGACCACCTCGCCGCGGCGCACGGTGAGGTCGATGCCGCGCAGCACGGGGCGGGAGCCCAGCTCGGCGCGTACGCCGCGCAGGCGTATGACGGGCTCGGTCATGGCGTCGTCCTCCGTGGCTGTCACTTGGTCCCAAGGGCCTTCTGAAGGGCCTTGAGGTTGGACTCCTGGACCGAGAAGTAGTCCTTGCCGCGGGACTTGGAGGTGATGCCCTCGACCGGGTCGAGGACGTCCGTCCTCAGCCCGGCGTCGGCGGCGATGGTCTTCGCGGTCTTGTCGCTGACGAGCGTTTCGTAGAACACGGTCGTGACGCCGTCGGCCTTCGCCATCGTCTCGAGGTTCCTGACGCGGGCGGCGCTGGGCTCGGCCTCGGGGTCGAGGCCGCTGATGGCCTCCTCGGTCAGGCCGTAGCGCTCGGCGAGATAGCCGAAGGCGGCGTGGGTGGTGAGGAAGACCTTGGTCCTCGTGGTCGCGAGGCCGCTCTTGAACTGGGCGTTCAGGTCGTCCAGCTGCTTGACCAGGGTGGCGGTGTTCTTCTTGTAGTCGGCGGCGTGGCCGGGGTCGGCCTTCTCGAAGGCCTTGCCGACACCCTCGGCGACCTGGGCGTAGCGCACCGGGTCGAGCCAGATGTGGGGGTCGAGGCCGGCCAGTTCCTCGTTCTCCGAGGAGTCGTGCTCGGCCGCGTGGCCGCCGACCTCGTTGCCGTGCTTCTCCAGGGGGGTGAGGGAGGCGGCGTCGATCTTGGTCTTCAGCTCGGACTGAGCGACCGCCTTGTCGACGGCGGGCTGGAGGTTCTTGAGGTAGAGCACCGCGTCGGACTCCTGGAGCTGCGCGGTCTGCCTGGCGCTGATCTCCAGGTCGTGCGGTTCCTGGCCGGGCTGGGTGAGACTGGTGACGTGGACGTGGCTCCCGCCGATCCGCTCGGCGAGGAAGGCCATCGGGTAGAACGACGCGACGACGTCGAACTTGTCCGTGTTGCCCGCGGCGGTCGCGCCGGAGCAGGCGGAGAGGGTGGCGAGACCGAGGGCGGTGACCGCGGTCGTGGCCACCGCGGGTATGACTCGTCGTACGTTCATGACAGTCATTTTCAACAAAAATGGAAACCGTTGTCAACAACGGTTGTAGGGCCTACCGATTTGGTTGAGGGGGAGGCCACGCCGGTACCCTGAAGCATTCGCTGGAAGCAACTCGCTTCGTCGCCCGTCGTCGTAATGAAGAGAGCACCGTGGCCGCCGACAAGATCGACACCATCGTCAGCCTGAGCAAGCGCCGTGGCTTCGTATTCCCGTGCAGTGAGATCTACGGCGGACAGCGTGCCGCCTGGGACTACGGGCCGCTGGGTGTCGAGCTCAAGGAGAACATCAAGCGCCAGTGGTGGCGCTACATGGTGACGTCGCGCGAGGACGTGGTCGGTATCGACTCGTCCGTCATCCTGGCCTCCGAGGTCTGGGTCGCCTCCGGCCACGTCGCCACCTTCACGGACCCGCTGACCGAGTGCACCTCGTGTCACAAGCGGTTCCGCGCCGACCACCTCGAGGAGGCGTACGAGGAGAAGAAGGGCCACGCCCCGGCCAACGGCCTGGCCGACATCAACTGCCCGAACTGCGGCAACAAGGGCCAGTTCACCGAGCCCAAGCAGTTCTCGGGCCTCCTCGCCACCCACCTCGGCCCCACGCAGGACTCCGGCTCCGTCGCCTACCTGCGCCCCGAGACCGCCCAGGGCATCTTCACCAACTTCGCCCAGGTGCAGACCACCTCGCGCCGCAAGCCGCCGTTCGGCATCGCCCAGATGGGCAAGTCCTTCCGCAACGAGATCACGCCCGGCAACTTCATCTTCCGTACCCGCGAGTTCGAGCAGATGGAGATGGAGTTCTTCGTCAAGCCGGGCGAGGACGAGAAGTGGCAGGAGTACTGGATGGAGCAGCGCTGGAACTGGTACACCGGCCTGGGCCTGCGCGAGGAGAACATGCGGTGGTTCGAGCACCCGAAGGAGAAGCTCTCCCACTACTCCAAGCGCACCGCTGACATCGAGTACCGCTTCCGGTTCGGCGGCAGCGAGTGGGGCGAGCTCGAGGGTGTCGCCAACCGTACCGACTACGACCTCGGCGCCCACGCCAAGGCCTCCGGCCAGGACCTCTCCTACTTCGACCAGGAGGCCGGCGAGCGCTGGACGCCGTACGTCATCGAGCCCGCGGCCGGTGTCGGCCGCACCATGCTGGCCTTCCTCCTCGACGCCTACGTCGAGGACGAGGCGCCCAACGCCAAGGGCAAGATGGAGAAGCGCACGGTCCTGCGCCTGGACCACCGCCTGGCCCCGGTGAAGGTCGCGGTGCTCCCGCTGTCCCGCAACCCGGAGCTGTCCCCGAAGGCCAAGGGCCTCGCCCAGGCGCTGCGCCAGAACTGGAACATCGAGTTCGACGACGCCGGCGCCATCGGCCGCCGCTACCGCCGCCAGGACGAGATCGGCACGCCGTACTGCGTCACCGTCGACTTCGACACCCTCGAGGACAACGCGGTCACCGTGCGTGAGCGTGACTCGATGAAGCAGGAGCGTGTGTCGCTGGACCAGATCGAGGGCTACCTCGCGGGCCGTCTGATCGGCAGCTGACGCATCCGCTGACGTATCCGTTCCACCGGTGCCGGGTCCCTCCGGGGGCCCGGCACCGGTGCGTTCGCGGGTCTCGCGGGGGCCTTACACGGGCCTCACAGGTCGATGTCCGCGTAGAGCGCCGCGTGGTCGGACGCCTCGTCGGCCTTCGAGGTCACGGTGTCGAAGGACTTGAACGTCCTGGGCGCCCACACCCCGCGCCGCTCCACGTCCACGTGCTGCACCCGTGGCCACAACTCCGGTGCGAACAGCAGGTAGTCGATCTTCTGGTCCAGTGAGTTGCCCGTCCCGTAGGTGCCGGGTGCTCCCGTGTAGCCGGGGTGGCTCATCGCGTCCTTCAGACCGGTGGCCAGCAGTGTCTTGATCGGATCGCTGTCCGGGGAGTCGTTGAGGTCCCCGGCGACCAGGACGTGCGGGGAGCGCTCCAGGGCCGCCGCGCAGATCTCCGCCACCCGCTTCGCCTGGGCCAGGCGCAGGGCACCGCCGCCGCCCCGCTTGCTCTTGAAGTGGTTGCCCAGGACCAACAGGGGCGTCCCGTTGACCTGGATCTCGTACTCGGGGCAGTCCCGGCTGAACACCGGCCTGCCGCCCGTCCCCGGGTCGAAGATGTGCGACCGCACGGACGTGATGGGGTGCCGGCTGAGGATCCCGATGTCTATGCCGCGGCTGTCGTTGCCGTCGATCAGCAGGTTGTACGGGTACATGCCGTGCAGGACCTGCTGGTTGAAGCGGTCCAGGGTGAGACGGTCCTCGACCTCGACCGTGAGCAGGATGTCTGCGTTGACCTCGCGGATCACCCGGCCGGTGTTGCGCACGACGTCCCAGTCGAGGTCGGTGCGGACGAGTTCCGCCCAGCCGGCCCACTTCGCCCGGCCGTCGGCGACGACCGTGATGACGGGTTCGTTCGGCGGGCCGGTCTTCTTGAACAGCAGTCCGCGGATCTCGTTGACGACGAAGGGCGGGGGGTCCGCCGGGTCCAGGTCGTAGGCGCGGTGCTTCTTGACGATGCCGGCGATCCGGTCCTTGACGGAGTCGTCGTACGCCGGAAGGTCGAGCAGCTTCTCCAACTCGCCGAAGTCCTCAAGGACTTCCTGGCGCTTCTCGGCGTCCGCGATATCGAAGGCCATGGGGCGGCGGAAGAGGTTCTCCGTGTTGTACGTGGCGATCCGGATGGTCATGGCGCCTCCTCGGGCGGCGCAGGAGCACCGCACGGCCGACGGCAGGCGCCGCCAAAGTGACTGCTCGCCGACAATCCCATTGTCGGCGGGGCACCGAGGGGTGTCCAACGGAGAGGGGGCGGCGGAGAGGGGTTTCCAACGGAGGCGATTGGCCCGGCAGCGCTGCCCGCGATTGGCCCTGTTGCCCGGCCCGCGGCGCCGAGAGGGTGGCCCGCATGAGCCTCGCCTTCCTCCTGACCACCCTCGTCATCGTCGCCACCCCGGGCACCGGCGTCGTCTACACCCTCGCCGCCGGGCTCTCCCAGGGGCGTCGCGCGAGCGTCGTCGCCGCGTTCGGCTGCACGCTCGGGATCGTGCCGCACGTGGCCGCCACCGTCACCGGAGTCGCCGCGCTGCTGAACGCGAGCGCGACGGCGTTCCAGGTCCTCAAGTACGCCGGTGTCGCCTACCTCCTGTACATGGCCTGGGCGACGGCGCGGGACAAGGAGGCGATCGCCGTGGACGAGAAGGCCGCCCCGCGCTCGGCGGCGCAGGTGATCGCCCGGGCGGTGCTGGTCAATCTGCTCAACCCCAAGCTCACCATCTTCTTCTTCGCGTTCCTGCCGCAGTTCGTGAGCCCCGACGAGCCGCACGCGGTCGTCCGGATGCTGGGGCTCAGCGGGGTGTTCATGCTGGCGACGTTCGTCGTCTTCGCCGCGTACGGCGTCCTCGCCGCCTCCGTGCGCAGCCACGTCACCTCACGGCCTCGTGTGATGGCATGGCTGCGGCGAAGCTTCGCGGGGTCCTTCGTGGCGCTGGGCGCGAAGCTGGCGCTGACCGCCCGGTGAGCGTCAACGGCCCTGAAGTGACTTCACGTTGTCGCCGAAGGTCCAGTTCTTCGAGCCGTCCCAGTTGACCGACCAGGTCATCAGGCCCTTGAGCGAGGTGCCGTAGTGCTTCCAGGCCTGGGAGACCAGTGAGGGCGACATGTAGCCGCCGCCCGCGCCGGATTGCGCGGGCAGGCCGGGCACCTGCTTGTCGTAGGGCACCTTCACGGTCGTACCCTGCACCACCAGCCCCTTGTCGAGGCAGTCGGTCTGGGCGGTGAAGCCCGCGACCGTGCCCGCCGAGTAGGAGTCGCCGGAGCAGCCGTACATGCTGCCGTTGTAGTACTGCATGTTCAGCCACCACAGGCGGCCGTTGTCTGCGTACTTCTTGATGATCGGCAGGTACGCGCCCCAGATGGAGCCGTAGGTGATGCTGCCGCCGGTGACGTAGGCCGTCTCCGGGGCCATCGTCAGGCCGAAGCCGGACGGCATCTTCGCCAGCACCCCGTCGATGATGCGGATCAGGTTGGCCTGGGACGTGGAGAGTTGCGTGATGCTGCCGCTGCCGACCAGGCCGGTCTCGATGTCGATGTCGATGCCGTCGAAGTTGTACTTCTTCAGGATCGGCACGATCGTCGCGACGAACCGGTCGGCGACGGCGCTGGAGGAGAGGTCGATTCCGGCCGCCGCCCCGCCGATCGACAGCAGGACCGTCTGCCCGGACGCCTTCGCCGCGCACATCTCCGCGGGCGTGGCGACCTTCACGCCCGTGTCCATGCCGTCCTCCCAGAGGGCCGTTCCGTCGGAGCGGATGACCGGGAAGGCCGCGTTGAGCACGTTGTAGCCGTGCGCGGCGATGCGGGAGTCGGTGATCGGGGTCCAGCCGAAGGGCGGGTGGACGCCGTTGCCGGCGCCGTCCCAGTTCTCCCAGTAGCCCTGGAGGACCTTGCCGGCCGGGCGGGACTTCACGGCGCAGGTGTCCGCGGCGGAGGCGGTGGGCGCGGTGGCGAGGGCGAGCGGGGCGAGGACGGCCCCGGTGAGAGCGGCGGTGAGCAGACGCAACGTGTGGCGGATCATGCGAGGCCTCCCGGTGGGGGTGCGGTGAGGTGTCGTAGGCATGCCGGTGTCGTAGGCATGACAGTGCTCGTGGTCCAGACCTTTCGTCAATAGGTCTGGACCAAACCCCCGCTCATTTGGATTGACAGCTGACAGATATTGAAATCTGTCAGCTGTCATGCAAGGGTGAGGGGCATGACAATGCGAACCCGCAACCTCGGAACCACCGGCCCCCAGGTCTCCGCCCTCGGCCTCGGCTGCATGGGCATGTCCGCGCTGTACGGCGACGCGGACCGGACCGAGTCCATCGCTACCATCCACGCCGCCCTCGAAGCAGGAGTCACCCTGCTCGACACCGGCGACTTCTACGCCATGGGCCACAACGAGATGCTGATCGGCGAGGCCCTGCGCGCCGCCCCCGCCGCCCTGCGTGAACAGGCGCTGACCAGTGTGAAGTTCGGCGCGCTGCGTGACCCGGACGGCAACTGGAGCGGCTACGACGGCCGCCCGGCCGCCGTGCGGAACTTCGCCGCCTACTCGCTCCAGCGCCTCGGCACCGACCACATCGACGTCTACCGGATCGCCCGGGCCGACCCGGACGTGCCGATCGAGGAGACCGTCGGCGCGATCGCCGAGCTGGTCGAGAAGGGGTACGTCCGGCACATCGGCCTGAGCGAGGTCGGTGCCGACACCATCCGCCGGGCCGCCGCCACCGCGCCGATCTCGGACCTCCAGATCGAGTACTCGCTCCTCTCCCGCGGCATCGAGGAGGAGGTCCTGCCGACCACCCGTGAGCTCGGTATCGCCATCACGGCGTACGGCGTCCTCTCCCGCGGTCTGATCTCCGGCCACTTCACCCCCGACCGGCAGCTCGCCGCGAACGACTTCCGGGCCCACTCGCCCCGCTTCCAGGGCGAGAACCTCCAGCACAACCTCCGCCTCGTCGAGGCGCTGCGGAAGACCGCCGAGCAGAAGGGCGTCAGCGTCGCGCAGATCGCCATCGCCTGGGTGCTCTCCCGGGGCGAGGACATCGTGCCGCTGGTCGGCGCCCGCACCCGGGAGCGGCTGACCGAGTCGCTGGGCGCGCTGGACGTCACGCTGGACGCGGCCGACCTCGCCGCGATCGAGGAGGCCGTCCCGGCGGACGCGGCGGCGGGCGACCGCTACCCGGCCGCGCAGATGGGCCACCTCGGCAGCAAGTGACGCGCCGGGTACGGTTCAGCTCATGTCTCCGACCACCGAAGCCCTGACCGCCGAGCGCATCCTCGAGGCCACCGAGGAGGTGCTGCGCCGTCACGGCCCGGCCAAGGCCACCGTGGTGGACGTGGCCCGCGCGCTCGGTGTCAGCCACGGCAGTGTCTACCGCCACTTCCGCACCAAGGCGGCGCTGCGGGAGGCCGTGACGAAGCGGTGGCTGGACCGCACGTCGGAGACCCTGTCCGGGATCGCCGCCGACGGGGACCGCGACCCCGAGTCCCGGCTGCGCGAGTGGCTCGGGGCCCTGTTCGACGCCAAGCGCCGCAAGGCGGGCGACGACCCCGAGCTGTTCGCCACGTACATGGTGCTGGTCGACGAGAGCGGCGCGGCGGTCGCCGAGCACATCACCGACCTGACCGGCCAGCTGACCCGGATCATCGAGGCGGGCGTCGGCACGGGCACCTTCACCGCCGCCGACCCCGCCACCGCCGCCCGCGCCGTCTTCCAGGCCACCGGCCGCTACCACGACCCGTGCTACGCCCCGGCGTGGCGGCAGCCGGGCGTGGAGGACGAATTCTCAGCCCTGCTGGACCTGCTGCTGCGCGGCCTCCGGCGCGGTTAGGGCCTGCCCGGCGGATCAACCGCAGGCGCGGAGCCCGGCACGCCCTCCCCACTCTCGGCGCGGGGGCCCCATCGCGTCGACTCCCTCCTCCGCCTTGCGGCTGGACGCCCCGAGCCCCGCTCACCGGCATGGATGAGGCGCCGCCCGTTTCCTGAGACCCGATCCGCCGGACAGGCCCTGGTCGCGGTCAGGCGCCCGCCGCCCACCGCCAGAAGTCCCGCATCACAGGGGTCGGCGTCGGGCTCGTCATGGACACCTGGGTCAGCAGGACGGCGACCGTTCCCGCGCTGGGGACCAGATGGGCCGTGGTCCCGGTGCCGCCGAGCCAGCCGTAGCGGCCGGGGACGTTCCATGGGTCGGCCGGGGTGACGTCGACCTGGGCGCCATAGCCCCAGCCCTGACCCTCCAGGAAGCGCGCGCCCATCTCCCGCTGGGCCGCCGAGAGGTGGTTGGCCGTCATCCGGCTGACCGAGGTGGGGGTCAGCAGGGGGCGGCCCCGCCATTCGCCGCCGCTGAGCAGCATCCGGGCGAAGGCCAGCCAGTCGTCGGCCGTGGAGACGAGCCCGCTGCCGCCCGAGGGGAACTCGGGGATGCTCCTGAAGTCGCCGTCCGGGGTGTCCACGACCTCCAACGTGCCGTCGATTCCGGGCCGATAGGCCGTCGTGAACCGTCCGCGCTCACCCGCCGGCACCTCGAACCCGGTGTCCGTCATGCCCAGCGGCTCGAAGATCCGCTCGGCCATGAAGTCCGGCAGGCTGCTGCCGGAGACCCGGGCGATCAGCACGCCCTGGAGATCGGAGCAGGTGCCGTACAGCCATGCCTCGCCCGGCTGGTACAGCAGCGGCACGGCGGCGAGCGAGGCCAACCAGGTGTCGGGGTCCGGCCGTTCCCGCATGGCGTGGCCGAGCTTCTGCACCCCGAGCAGCGCCTGGACGGCCGGGAGCGAGAAGTCGGAGTGGAGGCCCCAGCCCGCCCGGAAGCTGAGCAGGTCCTCGACGGTGACCGGGCGTGCCGCCGGGACGACGTCGTCGACCGGGCTCGACGGGGTCCGTACCACCACCGGCTTCGCCAGCTCCGGCAGCCAGGTCTCCACCGGGTCGTCCAGCGCGACCCGGCCCTCCTCCACCAGCATCATCAGCGCCGCCGCGGTGACCGGCTTGGTGATCGAGGCGATCCGGAAGATCGAGTCCCGGGCCATCGGGGCCGCGCCGCCGGCGTCCATGGAGCCGACGGCCACCGCCTCGACGTCGTCACCGCGGGCGAGCAGGCCCACCGCTCCGGGGACCGTCTCGTCGTCGACGTACCGCCGAAGCAGCTCGTGCAGATCCTGTCGTCCGCTCATCAGTCCCAGGCCTTCCGTCGCTCGCGGTCGCGGTCGCACGTACGACTCCTCCCGCGTCGGAAAGTCATCGGACCGCCGGGCCGCTCACGCCGCCGCGGTCGGGTCCACCGTGGCCTGGTGCGCCTCGGCCAGGTGCTCCGCGGCCCTCGCCCAGGACAGGAACGGCGCCCCCTTCCGCCAGCCGCAGGTGTCACATCTGATCGTGCGCTGCACGCCCGCACGCCGCACTCTGACGACGTGCCGCCGACCGTGCTGGTCCCAGCGGCTGATCTCACTCGTGCTGTCCCGCGACATGTGCCCTCCCGTACCGGCGCCCCGCGTCCCGCGTCCCTCGACGTGGCACGCCAACAGAGTGCCCTGTGCCGGTACTTCACCAGGCTGTGTTCTGCCTCACCCGGTCGTCACCGGATCGTCCGCGGCAGCCGCAGACTGAGCAGCCCGGTCAGGACCACCCCGGCCAGCTGCACCAGCAGCGTCGTCACCAGGGCGTCCCGCATGCCGTGGCCGGGGACGAGGGAGAGGAAGAGCGTGCCCAGGGTGGCGACGCCGAGGGCGAGGGCGGACTGCTGGGTGGTGACCATCACACCGCTGCCGACGCCGGCCCGGGCGGCCGGCACCTCGGAGAGCACGATCCGCATGACGACGGGCAGTTGCAGCGCCTGGCCCGCGCCGGCGACCGCCGCGCCGGGCAGGAGCTCGGCGAAGCCCAGGTCCGGCCAGTCCCGCCAGGCGGCCAGCACGATCAGCGCCACGCCGACGCCCTGGACCAGCGCCCCGGCGGTGACGACACGCGTGCCGTAGCGGGCCACCAGGCGCGGCCCGGCGAGCGAGACGAGGAGGAACGCCACCGCCATCGGGGCCAGCGCCAGGCCCGCCGGGACCGGCCCGAGGCCCGCGCCGCGCTGGAGGGCCACCGCGATGACGAACATGAACCCGCTGAAGCCGATGGAGAACGGCACCATCAGCACCAGCCCCCGGCGCAGCGACGTCAGCGCGAACAGGCTCGGCGGCACCAGGGGCGTACGGCCCCGCCGGTCCGCCCGCCGCTCCACCGCGTAGAAGGCCGAGACGACCCCCGGGAACGCGGCCAGCGACAGCCACGTCCACACCGGCCAGCCCGCCGCCCGGCCCTCGGTGAGCGGGGCGAGCAGCGTGAGCAGGGAGAGCGCGAGCAGCACCGTGCCGGGGCCGTCGAGCGGCTCGGGCCGCTGGGAGCGGGTCTCCGGGACGGCGCGGGCGGCCAGCACCAGGCCGGCGAGCACGACGGGCACGTTCACCAGGAACACCGAACGCCAGCCGGTGCCCGCTATGTCGGCGGCGACCAGAACGCCGCCCAGGATCTGGCCCGCCACCATGGACAGGCCGGCGGTGGCGCCGTACAGGCTCATGGCACGGGCCCGGCGCGGGCCGGCGGTGGTCGCCTGGATGGTGGCGAGCACCTGCGGCAGCATCGCCGCCGCCGACGCGCCCTGCGCGACCCGAGCCGCGACCAGGCTCCAGGCGCCCGGCGCGAGGCCGCAGGCCAGCGAGGTCAGACCGAAGGCGGCCATGCCGCCCAGGAAGAGCCGGCGGCGGCCGAAGAGATCGCCGAGCCGCCCGCCGAGGACGAGGAGGACGGCGTACGCCACCCCGTAGCCGGCGACGACCAGTTCGAGGACGGCCTCGCCCGCGTGCAGGTCCGCGCCGATGGTGGGCAGGGCGACATTGACGATGAAGAAGTCGACGAGGGGCAGGGACGCGGCCAGCAGGACGGTGAACAGTCCGAGGGTGCCGAGCGCCGGTGGCGCCGCCGGTGAGCGGACGGTGGGCGTGGTGACGGTTTCGGTCATGACCCCGAGCCTGCGCGCGCGCCCAGACTGGTACCAGAGTCTTCTTGTCCTGGTACAAGGAGTACCTGGCAACAGGCTCCGCGAGACGGCAGGCTGGAGACATGACGACCACGGCCCAGGAGAACACGACCCGGCCGGACAGGGGCTCGGACATCCGGCGCCACGAGCTGGCCGCCTTCCTGCGCAGCCGCCGTGAGCGCATCACCCCGGAGCAGGTGGGGCTGCCCCGCGGCACCCGCCGCCGCACGCCCGGGCTGCGCCGCGAGGAGGTCGCCCAGCTCTCCGCGGTCGGCGTCACCTGGTACACCTGGCTCGAACAGGCGCGGGACATCCAGGTCTCCGTACAGGTCCTCGACGCCCTGGCCCGCACCCTGATGCTGGACGCGAGCGAACGCGCCCACCTCTTCCAGCTGGCCGGCTCCGTCGACCCGACACCCGCCTCGAGCTGCTCGGGGGTCACCCCGGCCCAGTTCGAGCTGCTGCGCCGACTGGAGCCGGTCCCGGCCTGCATCCAGAACAGCCGGTACGACATCCTCGCCTACAACCGCACCTACGCCCGTCTGATGGGCGACCTGGACGCGGTCCCGCCCGAGGACCGCAACTGCATGCTCCTCGTCCACACCAACGAGGAGTGGCGGACCGCGACCGTCCACCTGGAGGAGACCAGGCGCCTGATGGCCGCCAAGCTGCGCGCCTCCATGGCCGGCCACCTCGGCGAGCCCGCCTGGAAGATGCTGATCAAGCGGTTGGAGGCGGCGTCACCGGAGTTCTGCGAGAACTGGGACCGCTACGAGGTGGTCGGCGCCCGCGGCAAGACCAAGCAGTTCCTGAACCCGTACGTCGGCCTCCTCACCCTCGACCACGTGGACCTGTGGCTGAACCCGGAGGTCGGGGCCCGGATGGTCACGTACGTGCCGACGAACGAGGAGAGCAGGGAGCGCGTGGAGCAGCTGTACGCGTTCGTCCTCGAACAGGAGGCGGCTCAGCTGACGCCCGCCGCTTCCCTGACCTCCGCGGACTGAAGCCGCCGGGCGGTGTGCTCGGCCGTGCGGCGGGCCCAGCGGCCGCTGGTGAGCGCGCCGAGAACGAGGACCGCGAGGCCGCAGCCGGCGAGGATCCACCACGCCGGCCGGGCCGCCGACACGAACGCGGTCCGGTACGACGACGAGCTGACCCCGGACGCGAGCACCGCCCCGATCACGGCGACCCCCAGCGTCTGCCCGAGCTGCCTGCTGGTGGAGGCGACGGCCGCGGCGACCCCGGCCTGCGCCCGGGGCATCCCGGACACGGCCGTGTTGGTGATCGGCGCGTTCACGAAGCCGAACCCGATGCCGAACAGCACGTACCCGATGACCAGCGTGACGTTCGACGTCTCCGCCTCGAACGCGGCGAACAGCACCCCGCTCACGGTCATGGCGATCCCGGCGATCAGCAGCGGCAGCCGCGGCCCCCGGCTGCCGACCAGCCGTCCGGACAGCGGCGCGCACAGGAACGTCGGCACGGCCATCGGCAGCATCCACAGACCGGCGTGGAGGGCGTCCAGCCCGCGCACGTTCTGGAGGTACAGCGTCGACAGGAACAGGAACCCGCCCAGCGAGGCGAACGCGCTGATGGCGATCACCGTGGCCCCGCTGAACGGCGCGGACCGGAAGAAGCGCAGGTCGATGAGGGGTTCGGTGCGCCGGGGCTCGTACCACAGGAGCCCGAGGAGGGCGACGAAGGCGATCAGTGCGAACGGCAGCACCCGGCCGGTGCCCGAGTCCGGCGCCTCGATGATCGCGTACGTGAGGGAGCCGAACAGGGCGATCACCAGCAGCTGGCCGACCGGGTCGGGGCGGCGGGCCTTGGGCGCGCGGGACTCGGGGACGAAGCGCAGGGTGAGCAGGAGCGCGGCCAGGCCGACCGGCAGGTTGACCCAGAAGATGGACCGCCAGCCGACCGACTCCACCAGCAGGCCGCCGACCAGTGGCCCGGCGGCCATGGATATGCCGACGACCGCACCCCACACGCCGATCGCGCGGGCGCGCTCGCGCGAGTCGGTGAAGGTGTTGGTGATGATCGACATGGCGACCGGGTTGAGCATCGAGCCGCCGACCGCCTGGATCATACGGAAGACGACCAGCGCCTCCAGGCTGGGCGCGAGGGAGCACAGCAGTGAGCCGGTCACGAACACGATCAGGCCGGTCATGAAGACCTTCTTGCGGCCGACCCGGTCGGCCGTGGAGCCCGCGAGCATCAGCAGTGAGGCCAGCACCAGGGTGTAGGCGTCGATCGTCCACTGGAGACCGGAGGTGGTGGCGTGCAGGTCGCGCTGCATGGACGGCAGGGCCACGTTCAGGGCGGTGACGTCGAGGCTGACGATCAGCAGGCTCATGCAGCAGATCGCGAGCACGAGCAGACGTCGGCGATGGCTGAGCTCGGGCATGCGTTCCATCGTACGCCAGCTTCGATAGTGCGTCTAACTAATTACCGCTACACGATCATTGCCGATGGGTGACAATGGGGCAATGCCCACGCCCACCACGCCCCTGCCGATCGGCCCGCACACCGTCCAGCCTCCGGTCGTGCTCGCCCCCATGGCGGGCATCACCAACGCCCCCTTCCGCACGCTGTGCCGGGAGTTCTCCGGCGGCAAGGGGCTGTTCGTGAGCGAGATGATCACGACCCGGGCGCTGGTCGAGCGCAACGAGAAGACCATGCAGCTGATCCACTTCGACGCGACCGAGAAGCCGCGCTCGATCCAGCTGTACGGCGTCGACCCGGCGACCGTCGGCAAGGCCGTCCGCATGATCGCGGAGGAGGACCTCGCCGACCACATCGACCTCAACTTCGGCTGCCCGGTGCCGAAGGTGACGCGGAAGGGCGGCGGCTCCGCGCTGCCGTACAAGCGCAACCTGCTGCGCGCGATCCTCCGCGAGGCGGTGTCCGGCGCCGGTGACCTGCCGGTCACGATGAAGATGCGCAAGGGCATCGACGACGACCACATCACCTACCTCGACGCCGGACGCATCGCCGTAGAGGAGGGTGTCACGGCCATCGCCCTGCACGGCCGCACCGCCGCCCAGCACTACGGCGGCACCGCGGACTGGGACGCCATCGCCCGCCTGAAGGAGCACGTCCCCGAGCTCCCCGTGCTCGGCAACGGCGACATCTGGTCGGCGGAGGACGCGCTGCGGATGGTCCGGGAGACCGGCTGCGACGGCGTGGTCGTGGGACGCGGCTGCCTGGGCCGGCCCTGGCTGTTCGCGGACCTGGTGGCCGCCTTCGAAGGCCGTACGGAGGCCATCGCGCGCCCCACGCTCCGCGAGGTCGCCGACGTCATGGTCCGCCACGCCACCCTCCTCGGCGAGTGGATCGGCGACGAGTCCCGCGGGGTCATCGACTTCCGCAAGCACGTCGCCTGGTACCTGAAGGGCTTCGCCGTCGGCTCGGAGATGCGCAAGCGCCTCGCCATCAGCTCCTCCCTGGAGGAACTCCGCTGCGGCCTGGACGAGCTGGACCTCGACCAGCCCTGGCCCACCGGCGCCGACGGCCCCCGCGGCCGCACCTCCGGCAACAACCGGGTGGTCCTGCCGGACGGCTGGCTGAAGGACCCGTACGACTGCGCGGGCGTCAGCGAGGACGCGGAGCTGGACACGTCCGGGGGCTGACACACTGGCCGGCATGGGGGACAGCGCGGTGTGGGTCGCGGCACTCACCGGCGGTACGGCGGTGGTCGCGAGCCGGGTGACCCACCTCGGGAACGTGCAGGCGCCAAGGCCCAGGCGGAAGCGTCGGCGTCGGCGCAACGCAGCGGTGGAGCCATTCTCGAGACGGCGCGGCAGGCGAACCAGGCCCTGTGGCTCATGTCCCTCGAAGAACCCGACGCGCGCGCACGCTTCGACGAGGCCAACAGTGGTTTCACCCGCTGTCCGGAACGGTTCGTCGAAACGGCGCGCGCGGCGATGGAGGCGTCCTGAACGGGCGAAGGGTCAGCCCTTCTTCGGGTGCGGGGTCGAGCCGTACGCCGTCAGGAACCTGTCGCGGAAGGAGCTCATCTTCCACACCGGGGCGTCGTGAGCGGGCCGCAGGCCGTCCGTCCAGTTCCAGTCGGCGATCTTGTCCAGCACCTTCGGGTCCTTGGCGACGACGGAGACCGGGACGTCACGGCTGGCGTGGTTGCCGCTGACCCGGGCGATGGGCTGGTGGTCGCCGAGGAAGACCAGGACGGTGTCGTCGCTGCCGTAGCGCTCCAGCCACTGGGTGAGGGCGGTCACCGAGTACTGGATCGACTTGCCGTACTCCTCGCGGGACTTGGTGGTGTCGGCGATGACGTCGGCCGGCTTGTTGCCCGCCGCCTCGATGCCCTTGAAGACCGAGCCGTCGCCCAGCTGGTCCCAGTCGACCATCTTCGGGATCGGCGCCCAGGGCTGGTGGCTGGAGGTCAGGATGAGCAGCGACATCCGCGACTTGCCGTCGGCGACCTTCTTGCTGTGCACCCGCTCCTGGTACTGCTGGAGCGCGTACTGGTCCGGCATGGTCGACCAGCTGAACTTCGGGCCCTTGTAGCCCAGCTGGAAGGCGTTGTAGACCTTGTCGAGGCCGTACCACTTCTGCTCCGGCCAGCCCTTCTGCACGCCCGGCATCACGCCGACCGTGTCGAACGCGCCGGTCTTCTTGAAGGCGTCGGTGAGGCTCATGTGGTCACTGGCCATGACGGTGCGGTAGCGCTGCTGGTTGCTGATCCACAGGCCCGACATGGTGGTGGAGTGGCCGAGCCAGCTGCTGCCGCCGTACGTCGCCGAGGTCAGCCAGCCGCTCTTGGCGTGGAAGCCCGCCTTGGCGAGGGCCTTGGTCCGCACGTCCAGCGTCTTGTCCACGCCGGGCGCCATGACCGGGTCCTCGATCGCGCTGCGGCCGTAACTCTCGATGAACGTGAAGATCATGTCCTTGCCGCGCAGGTCCGGCACCAGCTGGTTGCCCGGCGTGTCACCGAAGGCGTCGACCTTGGCGACCTTCTCGAACTCCGCCTCGTCGCGCAGGGTGTCCTTGACTTTGTGCGCCTGGATCTTCAGGGCGGAGGCGGTGCGGTCGGAGGCGATCGGCACGCCGGAGATCTGGATGCCGAGCGAGGAGCAGGTGATCCAGACGACGCCGGCGATCAGCGTGCCCCGGGTGGCGGTGCCGGTGTTCCGGGCCAGCAGGTTGCTCAGCCGGACCGTGGACAGGGCCAGCAGGAGGAACAGCAGCAGCACGAGGACGATGACGCCGACGGTGGCGGCGAGCGTGACCGTCCTGCCGAGGGAGTCGTTCAGGTACGACTGCGCGTCGCTGAGCAGGGTCCAGTCGAGGATGGGGTTGAAGGTCCGGCCGAGGTACTGGTTGAAGCCCATGTCGAGGAAGTTCAGTACGGTCATCGCACCGAGCGCGACGCCGGAGACGGCCGCCAGCACGATCCGGGGGCGGCGCGGCAGCGCCAGCATCACGGCGGCCCCGATGATCGCTTCCGCCGGTATTCGCGCGAACTTCATCGGCTTGAGCCCGACCACGGTGTTCGGCAGCAGCAGCGCGGCCAGCACCAGCGCGGCGGCCAGTACGGTCACGGTCACCGACAGCACGGCGGCAGCCGTCGGATGCGCCGCCCGCCACGCCTCCCGTCGCCGACGCATCCGGGCCCGCCCACTCCACCCGGGCCAGCCACGACGCGCGGGGCGCTGGTCGGCGGCGGGCGCCTCACCGACGCCTTCGGGGGCGGTGGAGGCGGCCTCGAGCGCGACTTCCGGGGCGGGTGCCTCGTCGGCGGCCTCGGGGGCGTGGGTTTCCGGAGCGGGTGCCTCGCTGGCGGCCTCGGGGGCGTGGGTTTCTGGGGCGGGTGCCTCGTCGGCGGCCTCGGGGGCGGTCGCCTCGGGGGTGTCCTTCGGGGTGGCCGTGGAGGTGGTGGCCTCGCCCGTGGTTTCCGGGATGTCGGCCTTCGGTGCGGCCTCGGGGGCGTCGGTTTCCGGGGCGCTTGCTTGGGGGGCGGTTTCCGGGGCGGCGGTCTCTTCCGGGGCCGCCGGGGCGGTGGCCTCCGGGTCGGCAGCGGCTTCCGGGGCGGGCTTCAGGGCGGTGGCCGGGGGTGCGGTTTCCGGGGCGCTTGCTTCGGGGGCGGTTTCCGGTCCGGCGGTGTCGGGCGCGGCCTCCGCCTCGGCGGCCTGCTCGGTGCCGTCCCCGACGGCCTTCCCGGTGGCGGCTTCGCCGGAGTCGCTCGGCCCGGCCTCGGCAGAGGCACCGCCCTCGGTCTCGGCCCCGGGTTCCTCGAATTCCGGCCGGGCGGCGGCGCCGTCCGTTTCCGGTGACTGGCGAATGCTCGTGTGCTGAGGCAACCCGGGGGTCCTTCCGTGCGAGGCCCGTGAACGGCGGCGGCAGGCCACGCGGGGAGGCAGGGGCCGGCCGCCATCCCGTACGGTCCGCCTCCGGTGCCTGTTCAGGATCCTGGGCAAACACCCGGCAAACGGCTCGTCAATACCTAACCGGACGGGACTGATGGCGACAGATCCCTAGGCGCCCCCGACCGCCGTGAGCAGCGCCAGCGGCGCCGCCGCCGAGCGGGATTCGCGTACGCACGCGTGCGGGTAGGGCACGGGCTCGGCGTGGGTGTCACGGCCGTATCCCGCGAGTACCTCCGGCAGCCGGTGCCCGGCGGCCGTCGCCGCGTCGACCAGGGCGTGGGCGACCGTGCGGGCCTCGTCGTGCAGGCCGTAGCGGGCCAGACCCAGGGTGAGCAGCGCGTTGTCGTGCGGCCAGACCGAACCGCGGTGGTAGGAGAGGGGGTGGTACGCCGGTTGCCCGGCCGCCAGCGTGCGGACGCCCCAGCCCGAGAAGAAGTCCGGTTCCAGGAGCCTGCGGCCGACCACTTCCCCGTACTCCTTGTCCAGCAGCCCCGACCACAGCAGGTGCCCCGCGTCCGAGGCCAGCGCGTCGACCTGGCGGCCCTCCCCGTCCAGCGCGAGCGCCGGGAAGGAGTGCTCCCGCATCCAGAAGTCCCGCTGGAAGCGGTCGCGCAGGTCGGCGGCGGCCTGTTCCAGCAGGGCCGCGTACGTCTCGTCGCCCCACACCGTGCGCGCCACCCACGCCGTGCGGCGCAGCGCGTCGTAGGCGTAGCCCTGGGCCCCGGCCGCCACCACAGGCCCGTGCGGGCGGGTGCCGTCGGCCGAGCAGATGGCGCCGGGGGAGTCCTTCCAGTTCTGGTTGGCGAGGCCGCCCCGGTCGGAGCGGTACACCAGGTAGCCGCGCGAGGTCAGGCCGCCGTGGTCGAGCATCCAGCCGATCGCCGCGCGGGCATGCGGTTCCAGGCGGCGGGCGAGGGCCGCGTCCCCGGTCTGTTCGACGTACGCGCCGAGCAGGACGAGGAACAGCGGGGTGGCGTCGACCGAGCCGTAGTACCGCCCGTACGGCACCTGCCCGAAGTGGGCCAGCTCGCCGTGCCGCACCTCGTGCACGATCTTGCCGGGCTGGGCGACCGAGGCCGCGACGCTCCGGGTCGCCTGGGTGGCGGCGAGCGCGGGGAGCGTCGCGGCGGCCAGGCGAGGGCGGTAGGGGAGGGTGAACAGCGAGGTCAGCAGGGCGTCCCGGCCGAGGAGCGTGAGGAACCAGGGCGCACCCGCCGCGGGCACGCGCAGTTCCTCCCCGTCCGGTCCGGTCGCCGGGACCTGGAGCGAGGCGAGGTCGGCCAGGCCTCGGGCACAGGCCGCCGCCAGCTCCGGCCAGCCGGTCGGGAAGGCCACGCCCTCCACGAACTCACCTTCAAGGACGAGCAGTTGCTCGTTCACCGAGGCGGGGGAGCGCGGCACCCGCAGTGCCCGCTTCTCGCCGTGCGGCCGGGCGATCACGCGCAGCACCAGCTCGGCCGTGCCATGCGGTTCCAGTTCGAGGGTCCACACGAGCCGGCGGGCTCCCGTGCCGGTCTCCTCCACACCGTCGGGAGCGGGGTCGGCCATGATGGTCGTACAGGACCGCCATTCGCCGCGGCGGTAGGTGAACTCCAGGCCGTCGTCCAGGACCTGGCGGGAGCGCACGACGCCGGTCTTGGCGTAGGTGCGGTGGTCGGAGCGCAGCTCGAACTGGTCGGTGAAGTCGGCGTCGGCGGTGATCGCCAGGCGGACCGTGGTGGGCACCGGGCGGTTGCTGGTCACCCGCAGCGACTCCACGAACGAGCTGTCGCCGACCGCCTGTTCACGGAACAGGGTGTGCGCGGGCGGCTCCTGCCGGCCGCCGCGCGGGACCAGGACGCAGCGCGCGCCGTCGCCGTCCGCGACCGGCGTGAGCACCTCGGGCATCGCGCCGTCCACGGTGAGCTGCCAGCGGCTGAGGTGCCGGGCGTCGCGGACGAACAATCCGTCCGGGGAGCCGCCGCCCCGGACGCCGCTGATGTCGCCCCGGTCGCCCACGGCGGCGAAGGTCGCGCCGTGCACGAGCAGATGATGCCGGTCCGTCATCCCCGGTCCCCTCCCTTGTCGCTCCTGCCGAAGTCGCTTCCGTGCAAGTCGATTCGGTGGAAGTCGCTTCCGTGCAGGTCGCTTCCGTGTAAGTCGCTTCCATGGAAGTCGCTCCTGTGGAAGTCACTCCTGTCGAACGTGCCGAGACCCTCGGGAGACGCGCCGTCCCCGGGGGACTCGTGAAGCAGATCGAGCGTGAGCGCGGCGGTCCAGCCGAAGCCGAGCGCGCCGCGGGCCTCGCCGGTGTACGGGTCGACGTACTCGGCGAACCCGGTCGCCCCGGCGGTGTGCACGATGGCCTCCCGCAGCGCGTCGGCCCGGTCCCGCTCCCCGTGCGCGCGCAGGCCCCGCTCCATCAGCCAGCCGGTGTTGAACCAGGCGGGACCGCGCCAGTAGCGGTGCGGGTCGAAGGCCTCGCCGAGCAGGTCGTAGCTGGGCACCAGCCGGGTGGTGCCGCCCAGGCCGAAGTGCGGGCCGGTGAGCGTGCCGACCAGCGCGGTGGCGATCTCGCGGGGCAGGCCGGGCAGGAGGAGCGGGACGAGACCGGAGACGCCGCGCTCGGGGATCAGGCCGCCGTCCCGTACGTCCCGGCAGAAGAACATGCCCCGCGCCGGGTCCCACAGCCTCTCCAACAGCGCGCCCGTCAGGCGTTCCGCGCGCGCGTGCCGGGCCGTGCCGGTCGCGCCCAGCTCCTGGGCGATCCGGGCCAGCGCGTGCTCGGAGGCGATGAGCAGGGCGTTGAAGGCCGGGTCCTCCACCGCGAACTCTCCCGCGCCGTCGGCGTATCCCCGGTCCCGGTAGTCCGTCGCGAGCCGCACGTACCGCCCGTAGTCGAGGTCCGTCGGCCGGGCCTCCGCCGCGCCGTGGTCGAGGTCGGCGCGGCGGAAGGAGCGGGCCGGTGCCGGGGTGACGCGGGAGAGCGGGGCGTCCCAGCAGGGGCTGTTGTCCATGCCCTGCTCCCAGGGGTGCACGACGGACGCCAGCCCGCCGCCGCCCAGGTCCCGTCGGTGCAGCAGATAGCGGTGCCAGGCGGCCAGCCGCGGGTACACCCCGGCCAGGAAGCCCCGGGCCCGGGACAGCCCCGGGTCGGCGAGGTGCACCAGCCAGGCCGCCAGCGCGTGCACCGGTGGCTGCACGATGCCGGAGGTCTGTACGGTGCGCGGGGCGCCCGCAGCGCGCCCCGCGGTCGAGGAGCGCCAGAAGTCGGGGCTCGGGAAGTACGCGTCGAGCGGTACGGAGGGGTTGAAGACGATGTGCGGGACGCGCCCGTCGCCCCACTGGGCGGCCAGCAGTGTCTCCAGCTCCGTCTGTGCCCGTAGCGGCGAGACGTGCCTCAGGCCGATCGCGATGAACGCGGAGTCCCAGGACCACTGGTGCGGGTACAGGCTGCGGGAGGGGACCGTCGACGTGCCCGTCCAGTTGCCCTCCAGCACGCGCGCGGCGCTGAGGTGCAGCGACCCGGCTGGTCCTGTCGTCCCTGTCGTCCCTGCCGTGTCTGTGGTCCCAGCCGTCTCTGGCGCGGACGGCGGGTCGTATGCGATCGCACGCGCGGTGCGTTGGGCGGTGAGCTGGGCAGTGCGATCCACTCGGGGCTCCCCGAAAGACGTCCGGCCGAGCGGTTCGGCCGCGGCCACCGTAGAGTTACGTCTATTTAACACGCAAAACTCAATATGTAATGCAAACTTGAGAAACACAAGGGGGTGTGCATGAGCGGTCGGAGTCAGGCGAGCGCCGGCGATCTGCTCGAACTGGTGCGCACCGGGCGTGCCACCACGCGCGGTGCCCTCCAGCAGGTCACCGGGCTGTCCCGGGCCACCGTCGGCCAGCGACTCGACCGTCTCTTCCGGGCCGGCTGGCTGCGCGAGGGCGCCGGTGGCCCGGTCGACTCCCCGCTGGGCGGCCGCCCCTCGATCACCCTGGAGTTCGACGACGCCCACGCCGTCGTCCTCGCCGCCGACCTCGACACCCGGCACGCGCGCGCGGCGGTCCTCACGCTGACCGGCGAGATGCTCGCCGAGCACTCCGGCACGCTGGCCGTCGAGGACGGCCCGGACACCGTGCTCGGCGAGCTCGGCCGGTGGTTCGCCGAGCTGCTGGAGAAGGCGGGGCACCGGGCGGCGGAGGTCTGCGGCATCGGGCTCGCCGTGCCGGGGCCCGTCGACAGCGAGACCGGCCGGGTCGTCCAGCCGCCGATCATGCCCGGCTGGGACGGCTACGACATAAGAGGCCGCCTGGCCCGAGCCCTCGCCGAGCACACGGGTGCCCCGCCCGTCCCCGTGCTCGTCGACAACGACGCCAACCTCATGGCGTACGGGGAACAGCGCACCGGGCACCCGGACTGCTCGGCGTTCGTGCTGGTGAAGGTGTCGACCGGGATCGGCGCCGGGGTCGTGGTGGACGGCTCCGTCTACCGGGGCATCGACGGCGGCGCCGGGGACATCGGGCACATCAGGGTGCCGGGGGGCGCCGAGGCACTGTGCCGGTGCGGGTCGTACGGCTGTCTGGCAGCCGTCGCCAGCGGTGGCGCCGTGGCCCGTCGGCTCGCCGAGGCGGGCGTGCGGGCCGCCAGCGGCTCGGATGTGCGGGACCTGCTGGCGGCCGGGCACCCGGAGGCGGCGGCGCTGGCCCGGGAGGCCGGGCGCCAGGTCGGGGACGTCCTGGCGACCGTGGTGACGCTGCTCAACCCCGGCGTGCTGATGATCGCCGGCGACCTGGCCGGGACGTCCTTCCTCACCGGCGTACGGGAGCTGCTCTACCAGCGGGCCCTGCCGCGCTCCACCGCCCACCTGGCCGTCGTCACCTCGCGGCTCGGGGAGCGGGCCGGGCTGCTGGGGGCCGGTGCGCTGGTCGTGGAGCATCTGTACGCGCCGGAGCGGGTGGAGGAGCGACTGCTGGCGCTGGGCGTGTGACGTCCGCTTTCCGTCCGTTTTCCGTCCGTTTTCCATCCGCCTCGTCCGTCCGGATACTCGTCCGCATGGTGAAATCCGACCCGCTGTGGCAGCGTGATTCTCGCCACCCTTGATAAGGGCTGCGCTCAGATGAGCGGATCTTGCACGGCTGCACTTCTCCAAGGGGTGGCACTCGGTGCCACCCCTTGATCGTTCATCGATCGAAATCAGACGTGCAGGTAGCTCGCTCGTTTGAGCGGAAAACCGCACCTGTGGGCACCCGTGTGTTCAAGAAGTGAAAACATTCGCCCGTCACCGCTTGCCAAGCTTTGACTTTGGATCCGCTGGCGGACGACTGGTTACGGGCGCATGACACGCAAGTGGACGTACCCAGGCGCCTTCGATCTGGGTATGTTCCTCGCCGTCAGGGCAGCCACCGCGGCCTCAAGGAGTCGAGACCCGTGTCGGAAAACAAAGAACCCCACGTAGCGAAGTTCGTTTACGACTTCACCGAGGGAAACAAGGACCTCAAGGACCTCCTGGGTGGCAAGGGCGCCAACCTCGCCGAGATGACCAACCTGGGTCTCCCGGTGCCGCCCGGCTTCACCATCACCACCGAGGCCTGCAAGGTCTACCTCGACAGCGGCGAGGAGCCCGCGGCACTGCGTGACGAGGTGAGTGCGCACCTCGACGCCCTCGAGCAGAAGATGGGCAAGAAGCTCGGCCAGGCCGACGACCCCCTCCTCGTCTCCGTCCGCTCCGGCGCCAAGTTCTCCATGCCCGGCATGATGGACACCGTCCTGAACATCGGCCTCTCCGACAAGTCGGTGCAGGGCCTGGCCAAGCAGGCCGGCGACGACCGCTTCGCGTGGGACTCCTACCGCCGCCTCATCCAGATGTTCGGCAAGACCGTCCTCGGCGTCGACGGCGAGCTCTTCGAGGAGGCCCTCGACAAGGCCAAGGAGGCCAAGAAGGTCACGGTCGACACCGAGCTGGAGGCCGCCGACCTGAAGAAGCTGGTCACCGCCTTCAAGAAGATCGTGAAGAAGGAGGCCGGCCGGGACTTCCCGCAGGACCCGCGCGAGCAGATGGACCTCGCCATCAAGGCGGTCTTCGAGTCCTGGAACACCGACCGCGCCAAGCTCTACCGCCGTCAGGAGCGCATCCCGCACGACCTCGGCACGGCCGTCAACGTCTGCTCCATGGTCTTCGGCAACCTCGGCCCCGACTCCGGCACCGGCGTCGCCTTCACCCGCGACCCCGCCTCCGGTCACCAGGGCGTCTACGGCGACTACCTCCAGAACGCCCAGGGCGAGGACGTGGTCGCGGGCATCCGCAACACCGTGCCGCTCGCCGAGCTGGAGAGCATCGACAAGAAGTCGTACGACCAGCTCATGCAGATCATGGAGACCCTGGAGAACCACTACAAGGATCTCTGCGACATCGAGTTCACCATCGAGCGCGGCCAGCTGTGGATGCTCCAGACCCGCGTCGGCAAGCGCACCGCCGGTGCTGCCTTCCGTATCGCCACCCAGCTGGTGGACCAGGGCCTGATCGACGAGACCGAGGCGCTGCAGCGCGTCAACGGCGCCCAGCTCGCGCAGCTGATGTTCCCCCGCTTCGACGAGCACGCCAAGGCCGAGCAGGTCGGCCGGGGCATCGCTGCCTCGCCGGGCGCGGCGGTCGGCAAGGCGGTCTTCGACTCCTACACCGCCGTCAAGTGGTCCCGCTCGGGCGAGAAGGTCATCCTGGTCCGCCGGGAGACCAACCCCGACGACCTGGACGGCATGATCGCGGCCGAGGGCATCCTCACCTCCCGCGGCGGCAAGACCTCCCACGCGGCCGTCGTCGCGCGCGGCATGGGCAAGACCTGTGTCTGCGGCGCCGAGGAACTGGAGGTCGACACCAAGCGGCGCCGGATGACGGTCCCGGGCGGGCACGTCGTCGAGGAGGGCGACGTCATCTCGATCGACGGGTCGAGCGGCAAGGTCTACCTGGGCGAGGTCCCGGTGGTCCCCTCCCCGGTCGTGGAGTACTTCGAGGGCCGGATGCACGCGGGAGCCCACGACGCCGACGAACTCGTCGAGGCCGTGCACCGGATCATGGCCTTCGCCGACCGCAAGCGCCGGCTGCGGGTGCGGGCCAACGCGGACAACGCCGAGGACGCGCTGCGCGCCCGTCGCTTCGGCGCGCAGGGCATCGGCCTGTGCCGTACGGAGCACATGTTCCTCGGTGACCGCCGAGAGCTGGTCGAGCGCCTCATCCTGGCCGACACGGAGGAAGAGCGCGAGGAGAGCCTGAAGGCGCTGCTCCCGATGCAGAAGCAGGACTTCGTGGAGCTGTTCTCGGCGATGGACGGCCTCCCGGTGACGATCCGCCTCCTGGACCCGCCGCTGCACGAGTTCCTCCCCGACATCACGGAACTCTCGGTCCGTGTGGCCCTCGCCGAGTCCCGCCAGGAGCCGCACGAGAACGAACTGCGCCTGCTCCAGGCCGTGCACCGGCTGCACGAGCAGAACCCGATGCTGGGTCTGCGCGGCGTCCGTCTCGGCCTGGTCATCCCCGGCCTGTTCACCATGCAGGTCCGGGCCATCGCCGAGGCCGCGGCCGAGCGCAAGAACGCCAAGGGCGACCCGCGCGCGGAGATCATGATCCCGCTCGTCGGCACCGTCCAGGAGCTGGAGATCGTCCGCGAGGAGGCCGACCGGGTCGTCGCCGAGGTCCAGGCGGCCACCGGCATCCAGCTGAAGCTGGCGATCGGCACGATGATCGAGCTGCCGCGCGCCGCGCTCACCGCCGGTCAGATCGCCGAGGCGGCGGAGTTCTTCTCCTTCGGCACCAACGACCTCACCCAGACGGTGTGGGGCTTCAGCCGGGACGACGTCGAGGCCTCGTTCTTCACGGCGTACCTGGAGAAGGGCATCTTCGGGGTGTCGCCCTTCGAGACGATCGACAAGGACGGCGTCGGCTCCCTGGTGAAGGCGGCGGCGAAGGCGGGCCGCGAGACCCGTCCCGACCTCAAGCTCGGCGTCTGCGGTGAGCACGGC
Source organism: Streptomyces sp. NPDC054834 (assembly GCF_053611185.1). Lineage (NCBI taxonomy): Bacteria > Bacillati > Actinomycetota > Actinomycetes > Kitasatosporales > Streptomycetaceae > Streptomyces > Streptomyces sp. NPDC054834. The sequence goes on from NZ_JBSGZV010000013.1 coordinate 95,538, forward strand.
GGCGACCCGGAGTCGGTCCACTTCTTCCACGAGGCCGGGCTCGACTACGTCTCCTGCTCCCCGTTCCGCATCCCGGTCGCCCGCCTGGAGGCCGGCCGCGCGGCCACCCAGTCGGAGGGCAGCGACCACCGCTGACCCCCCCCCGCGAGACCCCGGAGCCGTCGTCGGTCCCCGACCCTCAACCGATCGGCGGCGGCTCCGGTGCACGAGAAGAGGGGCGGCACCCTGTGCGGGGGTGCCGCCCCTTCGGCGTGTCCGGCGCCGGCGCCGAGCCACCGCCCTGTTCCTGGCCGCCTGGGCCTTTTCCCTGGCCCTGCGGTGGCTCGTGGCGCGCGGCGAGCGGCGTGCCCCGCCGGCCTGACGCACGCGTCCTTTGCGATCGACGGCGGCCACGACATCCTGGGACCGGTGATTCCCATGGCAACCCCTTCGGAAGGACCAGGCTCATGTCCGGCTGGACCGTGCACGACATCCCCGACCAGACCGGCCGCACCGCTGTGGTCACCGGCGCCAACAGCGGCCTCGGCCACGTCACCGCACGGGAGTTGGCGCGTCGGGGTGCCCGGGTGGTGATGGCGTGCCGGAGTGAGGCACGGGGGAGGGCGGCCGTCGAGCGGGTCACGAGGGAAGTGCCAGGGGCGTCCGCGGAGTTGAGGCTGCTGGACCTCGGCGACCTCGCGTCCGTACGGGAGTTCGCGAACGGCCTGCCGTACGACCGGATCGACCTGCTCGTCAACAACGCCGGGGTGATGGCGCTGCCGTACGGGACGACGGCCGACGGCTTCGAGACCCAGTTCGGCGTCAACCACCTGGGCCACTTCGCCCTCACCGGCCTGCTGCTGCCCATGCTGCTCGCCGCCCCCGGCGCCCGGATCGTGACCGTGTCCAGCATGATGCACACGCTGGCCAACATCGACCCCGCCGATCTCAACAGCGCGCACCGCTACCGGCGTTGGATCGCCTATGCCCGGTCCAAGACCGCCAACCTGCTCTTCACGCATGAGCTGGCCCGCCGGCTCGCGGGTGCCGGGTCGGAGGTCGTCGCGGCCGTCGCCCATCCCGGGTACGCCGCCACCAACCTCCAGACCGCCGGTGTCCGGGCCGAGGGCCGCAGGGTCGCCGAGCGGCTCGTGGAGCTCGGTAACCGGGTCGTCGCCCAGTCGGCCGAGGCGGGCGCCCTGCCCACGCTGTACGCGGCGACCGCCCCCGACGTACGGCCCGATGCCTTCTTCGGCCCGTCGTTCGCCGCGTGGCGGGGCGCGCCGGCGCCGTCCTGGCGGGCGCCGTGGACGCTCAACGACGCGATGGGCGAGCGGCTTTGGGAGGAGTCCGAGCGGCTGACGGGGGTCGCGTACGACGCGCTGAAGGTGTGACGCGCTAGAGCGAGCCGCCGCCGTCCACCACCAGGTCCGTGCCGACGGTGGACGCCGCGGCGTCGGAGGCGAGGTGGAGGACGGCGGCGGCCACCTCCTCGGTGGCCGAGATCCGGCCGAGCGGCAGCGTGGCCCGGGCGCGCACGGCCCGGTCGGCCTCCGTCTCGCCGGGGCGCAGGGACATGGGCGTGGCGGTGGCACCGGGACTGACCACGTTGACGCGGACCCCGTCCCGGATGTGGTCCACGGCGGCGGCCCGGCTGAGCGCGGTCACGGCGGCCTTGGTGGCGGAGTACGCGGCGGCCCCGGCCGGGCTCGAGTGCGCCCCGAAGGTGGAGGAGATGTTGACGATGGCGCCGCCGGACGGCTGGGTCCGCATCCGGCGGATCTCGGCCCGCAGGGCCAGGAACACGCCGGTGACGTTGACGTCGAGCTGCTCGCGCCAGTCGGCCTCCGGGAGGTCGGCGAGGGGCTGCCCGCCCCGGAAGACGCCCGCGTTGTTGACGGCGATATCGAGCGAGCCGAAGCGCTCCACCGCCGCCCGTACCAGCGCCTCGGCGTCCTCGGCGCGGGAGACGTCGGCGGGCACCGCGAGCGCCTTGCCGCCCCGGTCCTCGATCAGCCGGACCGTCTCGTCGAGCGGCTCGCGCCGCCGTCCGGCCACGACGACCTCTGCCCCTTCGGCGGAGAACGCGAGGGCGACGGCACGGCCGATGCCGGAGCCCGCGCCGGTGACGAGGGCGGTTCTGCCGGTGAAGCGCGTGGTGGTCATGATCTCCCCTTTTCTTGACCGATCGGTTCAGTATGAGGGCAAGAAAGAAGCCCCGATGGAGCGGTGTCTCAGTCGAGCAGGCCCAGCGCCTCTTCCGCCGCGTCCCGCACCCGGGCCGGATCCGGCGACGCCTTGCCGACGACCCGCAGGCCCTGCATCAGTACGAGCAGCATGCGCGCGAGGGTCAGCGGATCGCGGTCGGCGGACAGTTCGCCCTGGGCCTGGGCACGCACCAGCGCCGAGTGCAGCAGGGTCTCCAGTTGGTCCCAGCTGTGTTGGACGCGGCGGGCGGCGGCTGGGTCGTGCGGGGCCAGTTCGGCGGCCGTGTTGGTGACAAGGCAGCCGCTCAGCCGCCGCTCTTCGGTGGCTGCCTCCGATGCGAAACGCCGAACGACGGCCCGCACGGCCGGCAGGGCGGGGCCGGGCTGCGACAGCTCCCGCAGCAGCGGCCCGTCACAGCTCTGCTGGTAGCGGTCCAGCGCCTTCAGATACAGCTCGTGCTTGCTGCCGAAGGTCGCGTAGAGGCTGGCCCGGCCGATGCCCAGGTGTTCCACCAGGTCGGACATCGACGTCGCCTCGTAGCCCCGCCGCCAGAACAGCTCCAGGGCCGACTGAAGCGCTGCGTCCGGGTCGAACTCCTTGGTTCTGGCCATGCGTCACACGCTACAGTTTTCCAGAACGACCGGTCAATTAAAGCCCGGCCGCCCGCTGGAACACCCCCGGCGTCACCCCGTAGCTGCGGACGAACCAGCGGTGCAGGTGGCTCTGGTCCGCGAAGCCGGTCTCCGCCGCCGCGAGGGCCGCCGGCCGGCCCGCCGCCAGCAGCTGCCGGGCCCGGCTGAGGCGCAGGTGGCGCTGGTAGTCGCTGGGCGCCATGCCGTACTCCTCGCGGAACGCCCGGTACAGCGCGAAGCGGCTCACCCCCGCCGCGTCCGCCAGATCCCGCGCGGACAGCTGCTCGGCGAAGCGCTCGCGCAGCACGTCCCGGGCCCGGCGCACCGCCCGGGTCTGCTCGCCCGCCGCGGACAGCGGCCGGATGCGCGCCGGCCGGGTCGCGCCCCGCGCGGCCATCGCCGTGACCGCGGCCGTCAGCCGCTCATCGCGCACCAGCTCCTCCGCGCCGTCGGTGAGGGCGGCGTGCAGCCGGGTCAGGGCCCGGCTGAGCACCGGGTCGTGGAAGGCCGGTTCGGCGAAGAGAGGCAGAGGGACGGGGCGCCCGGCGCCGTCCGCCGCGTCCGCGAGGACCGTGCCGACCAGGTCGGGGCCGAGGTGCACGATCCGGTACTGGTAGCCGAACTCGGAGGAGGACCGCCCGTCGTGCGGCTCGTCCGGGTTGAACGCCATCACCATGCCCGCCCCGCTGACGTGCGAGGCGCCCCGGCAGTGGAAGCGCTGGGCGCCCTCCTCGGTGAAGCCGAAGGAGTACGTGTCGTGGCGGTGCGGGGCGTAGACGTGCTCGTAGAAGTGGGCGTGCATCGCCTCCAGCGGACGCTCGGGATCACGCCAGTACCGGGTCCAGGCCTCGCCGTGCATGCGCCCATTGTGCGACGCCGTGTGCGGGGGCCCGCACGAGCGTTCAAGACCCCCGTCCGGTGCGGCGGCAGGCTCGGCCCATGAGCACCGAGTCCGAGTCCGAGTACGGGTCCGAGTACGAGTACGAGTCCACGACGGCGGCGCCCTCCGGGGCGGCGCGGCCCGGCTCCGAAGGCCCTCCGGCGCACCTCCTGCTCACCGTCACCATGGTGCTGTGGGGCTGCGCCTTCGCCTCCTCCAAGGAAGTCGTCGGCCAAGTCCCGCACTCCGTCGCCGCGTTCCTCCGCTTCGGCGGCGGAGCGCTGGCCCTGCTGGTCGCGCTGCGGCTGTCCGCCGACCGGCGGACGAGGCCGGGGTGGCGGGAGCGCGGGCGGGCGGCGATGGCCGGGGTGCTCGGCGTCTTCGTCTACAACGTCTGCTTCTTCTGGGGCCTGTCCCTGGCGCCCGCCATGGACGGCAGCCTGATCATCCCGGTGCTGAGCCCCGTGCTGACGTCGGCCGTCGTGCTGCTGGCCGGCCGGGAGACGGCGTCCGCGGGACGGGTGGCCGGGCTCGTGCTGGGCCTGGCGGGCGCGGTGGTGTTCTTCCTCGGTGCGGGCGGCGCGGCGGGCGGCGGAGGGGGTCGGCTCGCCGGTGACCTGCTGTTCCTCGCGGCCGCGGCCTGCTGGGCGGCGTTCACGCTGCTGGGGCCGCGGGTGCTGGTGGGCATCGAGCCGCTGCGGGCGACCACCTACGCGACCGTGGCGGGCGCCCTGCTGCTCGGTGCGTACTCCGCCCCGGACTGGGGCCACACCAACTGGTCGGGTGCGGGCACCGGCGTATGGCTGAACGTCCTCTTCCTGGCCCTCGGCCCGGCGGCCCTCGCCAACCTGCTGTACTACCGCGGCGTGAAAGAGGTGGGACCGGCATCCGCCTCGCTGATGATGTTCCTCGTCCCCGCCATCGGCACGCTGTGCGCCGCCGTCTTCCTCGGGGAGTCCTTCACGGGCACCCAGTCGGCGGGCGCCGGGATCCTGGTGGCGGGAGCGGTCCTGGCCGCCGCGCGCGGGCGGCGCGGCGGCCGGACCTGAGCGTCAGGAGGCCCGCACCTCGTACGCGGCGATCGTCACCGACTCGTCGTCCAGGCACTCCCCGCTGACCAGGTCGAAGCGCTGCTTCAGCAGCGGGGACGCGACGAACGGGCGGCCCTGGTGGGTGCCGGTCAGGCCGCGGGAGAGGACCGCCGCGCCGCCGAACGGATCGCGGTTGTCGATGCCGTACAGGCTGCCGTTCCGGTCGCGGAACAGGGCGACCTGGCGGCCGTCCGGCAGCAGCGCGGCCACGCCCCGGCCCGGGGTCAGGGCGCTGAGGTCGCAGACCGTGAACCAGTCATCGTCCTCGGTGTCCAGCTGGAGCTGGACCTTCAGATCGGTGGTCTCGGGTGCCAGGGTCATCGCTGGGCGCTTCCTTCCAGAATGTCTTCGGTGGGGCGCATGCCGATGGACAGCAGCGGCAGGTCGGGCTTCATCTGGTCGCGTTCGGGGACGAATCCGACGACCGGGTCGGGGGTGTCCGGGGCGTTCACGAAGGACACGAACCGGGCCAGCTTCTCGGGGTCGTTGATGGTCTCGGCCCACTCGTCGCGGTAGCCGCCGACGTGTGCCGCCATCAGCGCCTCCAGCTCCTCGCAGATGCCGAGCGAGTCCTCCACCACCACGTCCCGTACGTGGTCCAGGCCGCCCGGGATCCGCTCCAGCCAGGTGGAGGTGCGCTCCAGCCGGTCGGCGGTGCGGATGTAGAACATCAGGAACCGGTCGATCAGACGGATCAGTTCGGCGTCGGACAGGTCCTGGGCCAGCAGGTCCGCGTGGCGTGGGGTCGCGCCGCCGTTGCCGCCGACGTACAGGTTCCAGCCGTTGGAGGTGGCGATCACACCGAAGTCCTTCGACTGGGCCTCCGCGCACTCCCGGGCGCAGCCGGAGACCGCGGACTTGAGCTTGTGCGGGGAGCGCAGCCCCCGGTAGCGCAGCTCCAGGTCGATCGCCATCCGCACGGAGTCCTGCACTCCGTAGCGGCACCAGGTCTGGCCCACACAGGACTTCACCGTGCGCAGCGACTTGCCGTAGGCGTGCCCGGACTCGAAGCCGGCGTCCACCAGCCGCGCCCAGATCAGCGGCAGCTGCTCCACGCGGGCGCCGAACATGTCGATCCGCTGACCGCCGGTGATCTTCGTGTAGAGGCCGAAGTCCCGGGCGATCTCGCCGATCACGATCAGCTTCTCCGGGGCGATCTCACCGCCGGGGATGCGCGGCACGACCGAGTACGAGCCGTTCTTCTGGAGGTTGGCGAGGAAGTGGTCGTTGCTGTCCTGGAGGGCCGCCTGCTCGCCGTCCAGGACGTAGCCGCTCGCGCCGATCGTCGGGGCGAGGGAGGCGATGATCGAGGCCACCGCCGGCTTGCAGACCTCGCAGCCGTCGCCACCCCGGGCGCCCTCGCGGCCGTACCGGTCCAGCAGGTCCTGGTACGAGGTGACGCGCAGGGCGAGGACGATCTCGTACAGCTCCTCGCGGGTCTGGGAGAAGCAGCCGCACAGGCCCTTGTCGACCTCGACGCCGCTCGCCTCCAGTTCGGCGGTGACCAGCTGGCCGAGCACCTTCACGCAACTGCCGCAGCCGGTACCGGCCTTGGTGCACTTCTTCACCTCGGGCACGGTGGTGCACCGGTGCTCGGTGACCGCGCCCCGGATCGTGCCCTTGCTGACGTTGTGGCAGGAGCAGATGATCGCCTCGTCCGGGAGGGCGGACGGGCCGAGCTGGGCCCCCGAGCCGGCTCCGGCGGGCAGGACGAGCGACTCGGGGGAGATCGGCGGGACCGAACCGGTCAGCGCGCGCAGGGTGCCGTACGCGTCCGCGTCGCCGACCAGGATGCCGCCGAGCAGCGTGCCGTCCCGGCCGATGACGAGCTTCTTGTACAGGCCCGCGCGGGAGTCGGAGTAGACGACGTCCAGGCAGTCCTCGGTCGTGCCGTGCGCGTCGCCGAAGGAGGCCACGTCGACGCCGAGGAGCTTGAGCTTGGTGGACAGGTCGGCGCCGTTGAACGCCGCCTCGTCCCGGGCGATGGTCGCGGCGGCCGTCTCCGCCTGCTCGTAACCGGGCGCCACCAGGCCGTACACCCGGCCGTCCGCCGCCAGCGCGCACTCGCCGATCGCGAACACGTGCGGGTCGGTGACCGTGCGGCACTGCTCGTCGACCGTGATGCCGCCGCGCTCGCCGACCGTGAGGCCGCAGTCGCGGGCGAGCTGGTCGCGGGGGCGGACACCGGCGGAGAACACCACCAGGTCGGTGGCCAGTTCGGAGCCGTCGGACAGCTTCATACCGGTGACGGCGCCCTCGGAGCCGACCACGACCTCCTGCGTGCCCACGCCGGTGTGCACGGTCAGGCCCATGTCCTCGATGGTGCGCAGCAGCGCGGCGCCGCCGCCCTCGTCGACCTGCACCGGCATCAGGCGCGGCGCGAACTCCACGATGTGCGAGGTGAGTCCGAGACCCTTCAGGGCACCGGCCGCCTCGAGACCGAGCAGACCACCGCCGACCACGGCGCCCACCTGGGCAGTCTTCGCGTACTCCTCGATCGCGAGCAGGTCCTCGATCGTGCGGTAGACGAAGCAGCCCTCGGCGTCCTTGTTCGGGACCGGCGGCACGAAGGGGTACGAGCCGGTGGCGAGGACGAGGGTGTCGTACTCGAAGACCTGGCCCGACCTGGCCGTGACCTTCCTCGCCTCGCGGTCGATCGTCTGCGCCGGGTCACCGACGTACAGCTCGATGCCGTGCGTGTCGATGAACTCCATGTCGGTCATGGAGAGGTCCTCGGGCGTCCTGCCCGAGAAGTACGAGGTGAGCGCTACGCGGTCATAGGCGGGACGCGGCTCCTCGCACAGCACGACCACGCGGTGCGTGGCGGTCAGGCCGCGCTCGGCGAGCGCTTCGAGGAAGCGCTGGCCGACCATGCCGTGGCCGACGAGCACGATCGTGGGGGTGGCCCCCAGGGTGGCGGTCATCAGGAGCCTCCATCGTTGGTGAGCAGGTGGAGCAGGGGGCCGCCGTCCGTGGGGAGCGGCTCTGCTCCCTCCCAGGCGCGGGCGAGCGCGCCGACGGTGCCGAGTTCGCCGACCAGGACCCCGCCGACCAGGCGGTCGTCGCGGACGACGACCTTGCGGTAGGTGCCCCGGGTGGCGTCGGTGAGCTGCACGACGTCGTCGCCGGGACGCGGCTCGGGCTCCCCGAAGGCGGCGAGGTCGAAGGGGGAGTCCTGCCCGGTCAGGGTGAGCCGGGTCAGGGAACGGGTGCCGGTGTAGCGGACGCCGGCGCGTCCGGCGAGCAGCTCGGCGAGCGCCTCGGCCTGTTCGAGGGCCGGGGTGGCCAGGCCGTACACCGTGCCGTCGTGCTGGGCGCAGTCGCCGATCGCGTGGATGTGCGGGTCGGAGGTGCGCAGTTCGTCGTCGACCAGGATGCCCTTGTGGACGGCGAGCCCGGCGTCCTGGGCGAGACCGGTGCGCGGGTGAACCCCGCAGGCCAGCACCACCAGGTCGGCGTCGAGGGCGTAGCCGTCGGCCATCTCCACCGAGCGGACCGCGCCGGCCACGCAGCGCACGTCCCGTACCCGGCACTCGGTGTGCACCTCGGCGCCCAGTTCCTCCAGGTGGCGCCGGACGAGCTTCGAGGCGGCCGGGTCGAGCTGGCGCTCCATCAACCGCTCGCCCTGCTGGGCGAGGACGACCTGCGCGCCGCGCACCGCGAGCGCCCGGGCCGCGGAGACCCCGAGCAGTCCGCCGCCGATGACGACCGCCCGCACACCCGGCCGGACCGCCTTGGAAAGGCCCAGGCAGTCGTCCATGGTGCGGAACGCGTGTACACCCTCGGGGAGTTCGTGGTCCGGGGTGAACAGGCCGCGCAGCGGCGGGAGTACGGGGTTGGAGCCGGTGGCCAGGACCAGCCAGTCGTATGCGATCTCCGAGCCGTCCGCGCATCGCACCTGACGTGCGGCGCGGTCGATGCCGGTGACGCGGGTGCGGAGCAGGCCGTCGAACGCCGGGAGGGCGATCACCTCGGGTGCGTAACGGCCGGCCAGCACCTCGGCGAGCAGCACCCGGTTGTACGGGCGGTGCTCCTCCTCGCCGACGAGCAGCGCGGGCGTGCCGAGCTCACCGAGCCGCCGGGCGAGCCGTACGCCCGCGAGGCCGGCGCCGATCACCACCACACGCGTATTCGAGGTCATGTCCTTGAGCGTGCGGTGCGGACGTTACCCGGCCGCATCACATCTGTTTCCCGCGAGGAACGCTGCCCTCAGCGGGGGCGGGGAGGGGGTGTGAGGGCTCTGGGCATGCGTCGGGGCCTGCTGTGAGGCGCTATCGGCTCCCCGTCAGATGGGCGAACACGACCACGTTCCCCTGGTACCCGGTCGTCTTCGAGTAGCCCCCGCCGCAGGTGATCACCCGCAGCTCGGGGCGCTTCGCCGCGCCGTACACCTTCTCGTCGGGGAAGTTCCGCGCCGAGTACACCTCCACCGCGTCCACGGTGAACACGGCCACGCTCCCGTCCTGCCGGGCGATCTCGATCGCGGCGCCGCGCCTGAGGGCGCCGAGGTCGTAGAAGACGGCGGGACCCTCGGTGTTGTCGACGTGCCCGGCGACGATCGCGGTGCCCCGCTCGCCGGGGCTGGTGCCGGCCTCGTACCAGCCGGCGAGGTTCTTGTTCCCCGCGGGCGGCACGTCCAGGCTGCCCGAACTCGTCAGGCCCAGCCCCATCAGCGGGGCGTTCACGCGGATCGCGGGGATGCGGATGCGGGTGGGCGGCGAGGGCGCCAGCGCGGGGGACGCGAGCCGCTCCTCGGCGGGATCGGGGCGGCCCTCGACGGCGGACGGCTGGGGCGGGGCGTGCGTCCCGTAGCCGCTGCCCAGCAGCCACGCCCCGGAGCCCAGGGCGACCACGGTGACCGCGGTTATCGCGGTGTCCCCGATCCTGCGCATGCGAATCCCTTCCCGGATCCTTTCCCGGATCCCTCCCGGATCCCTCCCGGATCCCTTCCCGAATCCCTTCCTGGAGTTGGACCCCCTTCCCCCTCCGGGCCACGAGGGGCATCGGGCCCGGAGGGGGAGGGAGTTGCGGTACCGGCTGACGGACAGCGGAGGGTGTCCGTCAGAACCCGTCGCCTCTCGCCCGGCGATGCAGGAGCCAGGTACCGCCCGCGGCGGCGACGGCCAGAGCCGCCACACCCGCCGTGGTATGCGTGGGGTCGGAGCCCAGTGCGCCCCCCACCCCCGTCTTCACACTTCCGTGCGGCTGTAGCTGGTCGCGCGCCGTCACCAGCGTCACCACCAGGTCGCCCGTCACCCGCTTACCGTCCTCGGCCGTGCCGCCCTTACCGGCCTCGTCGGCTTTGTCGCCCTTGCCGGCCGTACTGCCCTCGGCGCACCGCGCGACGATCTCGTACGTCCCCTGCTGAGCGCTCGGCGGCACCCGGAACTGCCCGATCGCCTCGCCCTCGTGCGTACTGGGCGCCAGCATGAACGTCCCGGCGCCCACCGCGGTGGCGTCCCCGGCCGCCGCGCCGCGTCCCTCGCAGGCCGCCGTGTTCACCGTGACCGTGTCGCCGGGGGCCACTGTGGACGGGTACACGTCGAGCCCGGTGGCGTTCCCGGCGTACGCCGGCGTGGTGGCCAGCCCGGCGGTGGCGGCGGCGAGCGCGGTACCGGTCAGCAGACGGGCGGTGCGACGCATGGTGCTCCCTCGAGCTCGTCCGACTCGTTGACGTGCTCTTCCGAGGTAAGTGGCACATCGCCGCGCGCGCTTGTCGAGCGGATGCCCGGGATGGGATGAACGGGTGTCACCGCCCGGCCCCCCGAGCGGCGTTCCGGCAGGTCATGGGCGTACGAGGGGCCCCGGACAAGAGCACCCGAACGGCCGGGCGCCCCGGGTGAACGTCTGGTCGCGGGACCCCTAACCGTGCGGCAACCGCAGCGCCAGCCCGTCCAGGACGACGTCCAGGCCGTAGGCGAACTTGGCGTCGCGCAGCCGCACGGGATCCTCCGTCGCCGCGGAGGCCTCGGCGTAGGACTCGGCGAGGTGGTCGTGGGCGGCGGCGGCCTGCTGGGCGCTGGGCATCAGCCGGGCGACGAACTCGGCCTCGCTCTCCCCGGAGCGGGCGACCGTGGTGAGCCAGGCGGCCTCCGTGGTGCTCATGCCGAGCGTGTAGGACAGCACCGCGTCGATCGCGCCCCGCGGCTCGGGGAAGCCGATCGCGCCGAACAGCGCGGCCAGCCGCTCGAAGTAGGCCATCAGATTGGGGCCGAGGTAGGTCAGGCCCGCCTGGCCGATGACCGAGGACAGCCAGGGGTGCCTGAGCGCCGTCGCCCGGAAGGAGTTCGCGGCCTCGGTGACGGCGGCCCGCCAGTCGGGGCTGTCCGCCGGCGGCACGTGGGTCTCGGCGGCGACCTCGTCCACGGCCAGCTCCATCAGCTCGTCCTTGGTGGCCACGTGCCGGTAGAGGGAGGTCGCGCCGGCGTTCAGGCGGGCGCCGAGCTTGCGCATGCTCAGTGCCTCGACGCCGTCGGCGTCCAGCATCGCGATCGCCTCGCGGACGATCGCCTCCCGGCTGAGGCCGGGCTGGTCGGGTTCGCGGCGCTGCCTCGCCCAGACGGAGGGGACCGGGTCCGGTTGCGTCGTCTTCGCCTTGGCGGCCATGAGGCTCCTCTACGGCTTGCGCGCCCGTCCCCGACGGGCCTGTCTGCGTACATCGTGCGCGTCCAGCGTACAGCGATCGGGAGTTGCGCACATCGTTCCGCGATGCGTACAGTGTTCGCAGACGCCGCCGGAACGGTGTTCGCAATTTGGGAACGGTGTGCGCAAGCCGAGAGGGAGACGAAGGCCGATGGAAGCCCTGAAGGAAACCCCGAGCGAGACCCGGTCCCGCGACCCCCGCCGCTGGTGGATCCTCGTCGTGCTGTGCCTGAGCACGCTGGTCCTGGTGATCGACAGCATGGCCCTCACCGTCGCGGTGCCCTCGATGACCGAGGACCTCGGTGCGAGCGCCCAGCAGACCCAGTGGATCCTCGACTCCTACATCCTGGTCTTCGCCGGCCTGCTGCTCACCTCGGGCAGCCTCGGTGACCGCTTCGGCCGCCGGAAGGTGATGCTGATCGGCCTGCTGCTGTTCGGGGCGGCGTCACTGGCGGCGGTCTTCTGCGCCGACCCCGGTGAAGTGATCGCAGCGCGGGTCGCGATGGGCGTCGGCGGGGCGCTGATCATGCCCTCCACCCTGTCGATCCTCATCACCGTCTTCGACGAGGAGGAACGCGGCAAGGCGATGGCGGCGTGGGGCTCGGTGTCGATGCTCGGCCTGGTCGGCAGCCCGATCCTCGGGGGTGTCCTGATCGACCACTTCTCCTGGCACTCGATCTTCTTCCTCAACGTGCCGGTCGTCGCCCTGGCCGTCGTCGCGGGCCTGCTCCTCATGCCGGAGTCCAAGGCGCCCTGGCAGAAGGCCGATCCGCTGGGCGCGGTGCTCTCCGCCGCCGGGATGACCGCCCTGGTCTGGTGGATCATCGAGATCCCGCAGCACGGCGCGTTCGCGGGCCGCTCCCTGCTCACCCTCGCGACCGCGGTGGTCGCCCTCACCGGCTTCGTGATCTGGCAGAACCTGACCGCCGCCCCGATGGTCCCCCTGGCCCTGTTCAAGCACCGCAACTTCAGCGGCGGTTCGCTCTCCCTGGCCCTGGTCCAGATCGGCAACGGCGGCCTGCTGCTCGTGCTCACCCAGTACCTCCAGTTCGTCCTCGGCTACTCGCCCATCAAGGCGGGCCTGGCCTTCCTGCCGCTGGCGGTGACCGCGCTGATCGGCAACACGGGAGGCGTCAAGCTCGCCGCCCGGATCGGCAACCGCTTCGTGATCCTCACCGGCATGCTGGTGATGGCCGCCTGCTTCGCCCTGCTGACCACGGTCGACGCCGATTCCGGCTTCACCGTCCCGGCGATCGCCCTCGGCCTCCTCGGCCTCGGTGCGGGCATGGCGATGCCGGCCGCGGTCGGCGCGCTGATGGGCACCATCCCGGCGGACAAGGCGGGCGTCGGCTCGGCCCTGAACGACACCATCCAGCAGGCCGGCACCGCCCTCGGCATCGCGATCCTCGGCTCCCTCCTCTCCAGCGGCTACGCGGCCCGCATGCCCTCCAACGCCCCCACCGCGGCCCGCCAGTCCATCGCCGGCGCGTTCACCACCACCGACCCCGCCCTCCTGCACACGGCCCGCGAGGCCTTCACCTCCGCCATGTCGACCACCTTCACCCTCAGCGCGGCCGGCGTCCTCGCGGCGGCGGTGCTGGCCACGCTGGTGATGCGTGACATGAAGCCGGAGCGGCCCGCCGAAACCCATGAGCGGGAACCGGAACTGGCCGCCTGAACCGCGGCTCCGCATGCCGAGAGGCCGACGCTCTCCAGAGCGTCGGCCTCTCGGGCGTTGTCCTCACGCATGGGTGGGATTCGCCTACTCCGTCGATGGCCTTTCCCAGGTCGTAACGTCCATGATTACTTGACTCAATCCGCCGTCGTCAAGGCGCTGCCACCCCAAAATCTTGACGAGTGCCGTCCGCTGCTCATTCGTCGAGACACATAGCGTCATGCCGTGCCTGATATTGTTCTCCGTTACTTTGTAGCCGAATTCCGTAGCTTCGTTGCATGATTTCCAGGTCGCGGCGCTCGGGGATCTGGCGATGGCGCCGGCGTCGCCGATCAGTCCTGGGCCATCCCAGGAGGACAGCTTGACGTCGTCCGTCCCGTACGAAGTCCAAGTCGGGTCTGTGGAATCGAGATCAACCCCGTCATCATATTGAAGTACCAGCTTATGGTGGTTCCTTACCTCTGGTTCGCCTCCTTGACCCGCCGACGCCGCGGGTGGCGACATCCTGTTGGACGGCGAAGCGGTAGCTCCGGTGGAAGGGCTGGGAGACACATGGGGCGAAGATGGCTCCGCACTGGCCTTCGGCAGGACGGAGTTGGAAGAACCGCCGCTGCTCGGCCAATATCTGATGCCTAGTACCACCCCGATGACGAGCAGTCCGACCACCGCTACATAACTGGTCCCCTTGTACTTCATCCGCAATCCTGGGGCCTGGATGGACAGGTCCGCCTCCGACCCGGAGGCCTCCGGCGATCGACCTGGTGCCGGTGGCGCTCCAGTGGCGCGCACGCCGTCTCTGACCTCCTTGATCCTCGCCTCGGCTTCAGCGTCCTTCACCCTGCGGTTTCTGTCCTGATCGCTGAGGATCTCTCCGATCTCGCTCATCACCCTCGCGGCGTCGGGAGTGACCGGAGTGGCGCCCTCCCCAGGTCTCCTCTCTGGGGGCGCCGGGTGTGGAACCCTTGCAGTCCCCTCCTCGGGTGGTGTTGCCTGGCTCAACTCGCTCGATCCCTCCGTGCAGTGAGTGGAGCCGTGCGTGTCGTGGTCCTCGCACGGTTCTCTCTGGAAACGACCGACCGTGGCTTCTCGACACGCCCTCCGTGCCTCAGCGTGAGGCGCCGAAATCGAGGGTGAGGACCGCTCGGGGCGGCCCCGTGACGGGGGCCGGGCTGCCCCGCGGCACCGCGAAACGGCCGCCCCGGCACGATCACCGAGACGGCCGCTGTCACTGGGCTCGTCAGTTGACGTTGACCGCGCTCCAAGCCGCCGCCACCGCGTTGTACTCCGCGCTGCCCGCGCCGTAGAGGTCCTTCGCCGCGTTGAGGGTCGCCGTGCGGGCGCCCGCGTAGTTGGTCGAGGACGTCATGTAGACGGTCAGGGCCCGGTACCAGATCTTGCCGAGCTTGTCGCGGCCGATGCCGGTGACCGTCGAGCCGTTGGAGGTCGGGGAGTCGTAGCTGACGCCGTTGATGGTCTTGGCGCCGCTGCCCTCCGCGAGGAGGTACGCGAAGTGGTTGGCGACGCCCGAGGAGTAGTGGACGTCGAGGTTCCCGACCGACGAGCTCCAGTAGTCGGCCGAGCTGCCGTCCTTGGACGGCTTGTCCATGAAGCGGAGGGCCGCCTTGCCGAAGCCGGACCGGACGATCCGCTCGCCGATCAGGTAGTCGCCCTTGTCGGTGGGGTTGTTGGCGTACCACTCGACCAGGGTGCCGAGGATGTCGGAGGTGGCCTCGTTCAGGCCGCCGGACTCGCCCGAGTAGGTCAGCGCGGCCGTCTTGGAGGTGACGCCGTGCGTCATCTCGTGACCGGCGACGTCCAGCGCCACCAGTGGGCCGAAGGTCGTGCCGTCACCGTCGCCGTACGTCATGCAGAAGCAACTGTCGTCCCAGAAGGCGTTGTTGTAGCTGCTGCCGTAGTGGACGCGGTTGTACGAGCCCTTGCCGTCGCCGGCTATGCCGCTGCGGCCGTGGACGTTCTTGTAGTAGTCCCAGGTCTCGTTGGTGCCGTACTGGGCGTCCACCGCCGCCGAGGAACGGTCGCTCGAAGCCCCCGTGCCCCAGTGGTTGTCGGCGTCCGTGTACAGCGTCGCGGGGGCGCGGCTGAAGCAGATGCCGAAGAGGCACAGGTCGGTCTTGTTCTCGGCGTCGCCGGTGTAGGTGTTGCCGCGGGTGGGGTCCTTCAGCTGGTACGAGGACCCGGACTGCGTCGTCTCCAGCGGGACCGTACCGCTGTAGAGGGACTGGCCGTCGCCCGTCGCCGTCTCGATGCTGTCCCAGGCGTCGATCTGCGCGCCCGTGAGGGCGTTGGTCAGGACGGTGCGGGCGACCGGGTTGCCGAGCGAGTCCTTGCCGACGGCGTTGGTGCGCCAGGCCAGCTTCGGCTTGCCGTGCAGGGCGTCCACCACCAGCTCCGGCTTGGCCTTCAACTGCCGTAGCGTTTCGCCCAGGTTGGCGGCGCGCAGCGCGTTCACCGCGAGGTCGGCGGCTTTGGGAGCGGAGACCTTCGGGGTTATGGAGGAGAGGGATATCGCACCGCGCGTGGCGCGGTCGGCGCTGCCGTACGTGCCGTTCGGGGTGAGGTGGACGACGAAGTCGCCGCCCAGCACCGGGAGTTGGCGATAGGTGCGGTCGTAGCGGACGTGCTGGGTGCCGTCCTTGTCGACGATCACGTCCCGGACCGCGGTGTCCTGGGTGGAGGTGAGTCCCAGGCCGGTGGCGTGGGCCACGAGTGCCGCCGCCGCGTTCTCGATCGCGGTGGTCCGGGTCGGTCTGCCGTCGGCGTGCGCGGCGGGGGAGAGGGCCGCGGCCAGCAGCGTGGCGGTCGTGGCGGCGATGCCGGCCGTGGCGAGACGTGATCCTCGGTGGTGCCGTGTCCGACTCATCGGTCTCCTAGGGAAGGCGCCTGGAAGGCGTGGGGGCGGCGCGCTGATGTCCCTGAGATTTAAGGGCCACCGACATGTCATGTCCATAGCGCCTATGGGGAGATGTGTGGGGAGTCGGAGGGGGTACAGAATCGTTTCTGTGACCCTGCCGTTCTTCGTCTACGGAACCCTGCGCCCCGGCGAGGGCAACCATGACCTGTACCTTCGCGGCAGCACACGCTCGGAGGAGCCCGGCCGGCTCACGGGCGCGGTGCTGTACGACGGTCCCGGCTATCCCTATGTCGTCGAGCAGCCCGGCGGTGAGGTCCGCGGGGACCTCGTCACCGCGCTGCCCGAGGAGTACGGACGGCTCCTGCGCGAACTCGACCGGCTGGAGGAGTACGCGCCGGGCGACCCGCGCAACCTCTACGAGAGGGTCGGCCGGAACGTCGTACGCGCCGACGGCTCAACCGCCCGCGCCTGGGTCTACATCGCGGCGCCCCACGTCGCCGCCCGCCTTCGGGCACGTGGCCGGCTCATCGCGGGCGGGGACTGGCTGACCCGCAACAGGCCGTAGACGTGCCAGCAGCATCCCCGGTACCTCCGGCAGCCGCACCCGCAGCCCCGCCCCGTCCCGCTCGGCCGATGCGCCCGCCCCGGCCGCGTGCAGCACCTCCACCCGTACGCCGTTCGCCAAGTCGGCCAGCGGCAACGCGAGTTCCTCGCCCCCGCCACCTCTGCGCCACACCGACACGTACGTCACCTCCGGCGCCCGCAGCCCCAGCGCCACCCACTCGTCATCCCACCCCGGCAGCCCCAGCGGCCAGAAGGGAACCGCGCCCGGCAGCTCACCCCGGATCACCTTGTAGACCGCCACCGCTTCCCGTACCAGGCCGAGTTGACGATCCGTCATACGATCGAGGCGACCGGAGAGATGAATGCGCCCCAGCAGTGCCGTCCCCACCGTGAAGCCGATCTCCGTGTCCGTGAACTCCGGCTGCGGGTACGCCCACACCGCGCCCTGTTCCGGCGGCACCGCCGTCGGCGCGGCGGCCGCGATCGGCGGGTAGCGGAGGGGGTCCTGCTGGTCGGAGGTGGACTGGAGCTGGGTGACGGACAGGGACGCGCCGTCCATGCGCATACCGCCGGACGCGCAGTTCTCGATGACCAGGTGCGGGTGGCGGTCCAGGAGGGCGGACACCCAGTCGCGCCAGGCGCGGGTGTGGCCGAGCAGGCCCGGGGCCGTGGTGGTGATGTTGTAGTCGAGTTTGAGGTAGCCCACGCCCCACGCGCCGACGATCCGGTCCACGGCCTTGTCCAGGTGCGCGCGGGCGGCAGGGTGGGTCAGGTCCAGCTGGTGGCGGCCCTGTTCGGTGACCCGGGTGCCGTCGTCGTGGCGCAGGAACGCCGCGTCCGGCAGCTCGGCGGCGACCGGACTGCGCACCCCGACCACCTCCGGCTCCAGCCACAGCCCCGGCACCATCCCGCGCGCCCGGATCCGCCCCAGCACCTCCTCCATCCCGCCGGGGAAGCGCCGCGGGGCCGCCTGCCACGCCCCGACGCTGTCCCACCAGCCGCCGTCCTCGGCGTCGTACCAGCCGGCGTCCACGCAGAAGTACTCGGCACCCGCCTCCGCCGCCGCGTCGACCAGCGGCAGCAGCTTCTCGGTCGTCGGGTCGCCCATGAGCGTGTTCATGTAGTCGTTGAAGATCACCGGCAGCCGGTCGTGGTCCGGGTGCGGGCGGCGGATCCTGCGGCGGTACGACGTCAGCGCGGCCAGCGCCCCGTCGAAGCCGTCACCGAGGGCCAGGGCGGCGTACTCGGACACGAACTCCTCGCCGGGCGCCAGCGTCCGGCGCCAGCCGTGGTCGTCGTACGACGGGCCGCCCAGGCCGACGTACGTCCGCCCGGCCGCCTCCCCGGCGTCCCAGGACCAGCCCGCCGCCGACTCGACCTGCCACAGCCAGGTCCGGCCGTCCGTACGGTCGGTGAGCGCGCCCATCGCCAGGTGGCCGTCGGTCGGCCAGCTGCCCCGGCCGGTCAGCCGCAGGGCCGCGCGGGCGTCGTGACCGTGCACCGCCCGGCCGATGTCGGGCACGGCGGCCCGCAGCGGCCGGGCGGACCAGCGGCACTCGGCGAGCCAGTCGTTGCGGGCCAGGTGCGCGTCGAGCACGTCGGGGGAGGGCAGCCCGCCCAGCAGCAGGCTGCCGACGGCGCGGACGGTGACGGGTGTGCGGCCCTCGTTGCGCAGCCGCACCCGGGAGCGCAGGACCGGCACGCCGTCGGGGGCGGAGTACTCGGCGAACACGGTCAACCCGCTCTCCAAGTCGTGGAGTTCGACTGTGAGACGGTGCCATCCGTCGTCACCGTACGTCGCGTGGTGCGCCCGGTGACGCAGCCGCGCGCCGAGCGCCGTCCCCGTGAAACGCGGCCCGGACCAGCCGGCGCCCGCACCCAGCAGCGTCACGTCGGCGAGCGGCAGACCCTCGTACGGGACCTCCGGATCGCCCGGACGCGCCACGCGCAGCAGCCGGGGCGGGCGGTCGCCGCCGAGGCCGACGTCTACGGTGAGCGCGGAGTGGCCCCAGCGGAGGGCTTCGCCATGGATCATGACGGACCCCTACCCAAGAGGCCCTAGGACCGCACCGCCTCCACCCGCACCGCGCACGCCTTGAACTCCGGCATTCGCGAGGTCGGGTCGAGCGCGGGGTTGGTGAGGGTGTTGGCGCGGCCCTCGCCCGGCCAGTGGAAGGGCATGAACACGGTGTCGGGACGGATGCCGGTGGTGATGCGGGCCGGCGCCACCGCACGGCCGCGCCGCGAGACCACGGCCACCGGGTCGCCCTCGGCGGCCCCGAGCCGGGCCGCCAGCCGCGGGTGCAGCTCCACGAACGGGCCGGGGGCGGCGGCGTTCAGCTCGGGCACCCGGCGGGTCTGGGCGCCCGACTGGTACTGGGACACCACCCGGCCGGTCGTCAGCAGCAGCGGGTACTCGTCGTCCGGCTCCTCGGCCGCCGCCCGATGCGTCACGGCGACGAACCTCGCGCGGCCGTCCTCGGTGGCGAACCGGTCGAGGAAGAGGCGAGGGGTGCCGGGGTGTGGGGCGGGGGAGTCCTGGGGGTCCTGGCGGCCCACCGCCGGGTCCACGGAACCAGGCGCCACCTCCGCCACCTCGGCCGTCTCCGGGCACGGCCAGAACACCCCGTTCTCCTCCGCCAGCCGCCGGTAGGTGATCCCCGAGTAGTCCGCGGGCCCGCCCGCGCTCGCCCGGCGCAGCTCCCCGAAGACCTCCTCGGGGTCGGTGGGGAAGCCCTTCTCCACGCCCAGCCGGGAGGCGAGCCCGTGCAGCACCGCCAGGTCGCTGCGGACCTCGTCGGGCGGGGTGACCGCCTGCCGCCGTAGCAGCACCCTGCCCTCCAGACTGGTGGTCGTGCCGGTCTCCTCGGCCCACTGGGTGACCGGCAGTACGACGTCCGCGAGCGCCGCCGTCTCCGACAGCACGACGTCCGCCACCGCGAGGAAGTCCAGCGACCGCAGCCGCTCCTCCACGTGCGCGGCGCGCGGCGCGGACACCACCGGGTTGGAGCCCATCAGCAGCAGCGCCTTGATGTCCGTGCCCAGCGCGTCCAGCAACTCGTACGCGCTGCGGCCCGGGCCCGGCAGGCTGTCGGGGTCCACACCCCACACCTCGGCGACATGCCGCCGCGCGGCCGGGTCGGTCAGCTTGCGGTAGCCGGGCAGCTGGTCGGCCTTCTGGCCGTGCTCGCGCCCGCCCTGCCCGTTGCCCTGCCCGGTGAGGCAGCCGTACCCGGACAGCGGACGGCCCGCGCGGCCGGTCGCCAGGCACAGGTTGATCCAGGCGCCCACCGTGTCGGTGCCCTTGGACTGCTGCTCCGGGCCGCGCGCGGTCAGTACCATCGCTGCCTCCGGCTCGCAGAACAGCCGTACCGCTGCCCGGAGTTGCGGAACGGACACCCCCGTGATCCGCTCCACGTACTCCGGCCAGTGCGCCATCGCCGCGGCCCGCGCCTCCTCCCAGCCGGCCGTGCGCTCCCGGATGTACTCCTCGTCGGTGCGGCCCTCGGCGACCACCAGGTGCAGCAGTCCCAGGGCCAGCGCGAGATCGGTGCCGGGGCGGGGCGCGAGGTGCAGGTCGGCCTGCTCGGCGGTCTTCGTGCGGCGCGGGTCGACGACGATCAGCGTGCCGCCGTTGTCGCGCAGTTCGCTGAAGAAACGCAGCGACGGCGGCATGGTCTCCGCGAGGTTGGAGCCGACCAGGATCACGCAGCCCGTCTTCGGGATGTCCTCCAGCGGGAACGGCAGCCCCCGGTCAAGACCGAACGCCTTCGTGCCCGCCGCGGCGGCCGACGACATGCAGAAGCGGCCGTTGTAGTCGATCTGCGAGGTGCCCAGCACCACCCGCGCGAACTTGCCGAGCGCGTACGCCTTCTCGTTCGTCAGCCCGCCCCCGCCGAACACCCCGCACGCGTCGGGACCGTACGCGGTGCGCGCCGAGGCGAGACCCGCGGCGATCCGGTCCAGCGCCTCCTCCCAGGACGCGGGCACCAGCTCACCCCCT
The DNA here is from genome assembly GCF_053611185.1 of Streptomyces sp. NPDC054834. NCBI lineage: Bacteria > Bacillati > Actinomycetota > Actinomycetes > Kitasatosporales > Streptomycetaceae > Streptomyces > Streptomyces sp. NPDC054834. Next base: position 116,084 of record NZ_JBSGZV010000013.1, read on the forward strand.
GACCGCACCAACGGCGAGGTCAGCCGCACCCCGGGCGACAGCAGCGCCGCAGCCGTCCGCCCCTTGCCGCACAGCGCCCCCCGGTTCACCGGGAAGTCCGGCCGCTCGGTCACCTCGACGCCCCCTCCCGGCGCGGGGGTCACATTCATCCCGCACTGCAAGGCGCAGTACGGGCAGTGGGTGGGCGTCGAGGTCGTCTCCATACCGCCCAGCGTGCTTCGCACGTGTTACGTGCCGTGACGGCTCCCTGTTACACGGCCGGGACGGTGACCTCCCCGCCACCGTCGGCCCACGGTGAGGCCCCTCACCGTCCGGCGGCCAGCGCCCTGGCCACCCCCGTCTCCTTCGGGCCCAGGAAGCGGGGGTCCGGCTTGAAAGCTGCGTCCAGGGCCGCCTTGCCCGCGGCGAAGACCTCGCGGGTGCCGCCGTAGTACCAGGTGGCGTCGTGCTTGGCGTCGACGCCGACGCCGTAGGAGTCGATGCCCGCCGCCTCGCAGAGGGCGACCGCGCGGCGGATGTGGAAGCCCTGGCTGATCAGGACGGCCCGGTCGACGCCGAAGATCCTCTTCGCGCGGACGCAGGAGTCCCAGGTGTCGAAACCGGCGTAGTCACTGACCACGCGGGAGCCGGGAACGCCCCGCTCGGTCAGGTACGCACGCATGGCGTCCGGCTCGTCGTAATCGTCCCGGCTGTTGTCGCCGGTGACCAGCACCACCCTCACCCGCCCCGCCCGGTACAGCTTCACCGCCGCGTCCAGCCGGTGCGCGAGGTACGGCGACGGCTCCCCGTCCCACAGCCCCGCCCCGAACACGACGGCGACATCGGTGCGCGGCACGTCCGCCGTATTGCGCAGCCGGTCGGCCGTCGACACGAACAGCCAGGTCACCGGAAGCAGCGCCAGCACGCACCCGGCCATCACGGCCTGCACCAGCCGCCGCCGTCCGGCACGCGTCCGCGGCAGGCGCAGTCGACGGATCTTCACGCGGGTCCCCCTTCTCCGTTCCGACGAGGAGGACGCGCCGCACGGTGATCCGGTTCGCCTCACACGGTCCGGGCGCACGCCGTGAACCCACGGAAAATTCCCGTGACGGCCGTGCAACGAGGGCGCAACCTCCCGCCGTCAGGATCGTTCCATGACGGACCTCGACAGCACGGCGGACATCATGGCGGACATCAGCAGCCTGCTCGCCGGCCGGCTCCGCCTCGTCTCCCTGGACGGCAGGCGCCGACCCGGCCCGCCCGCCCTCGTCCTGGTGGGACACGGCAGCCGCGACCCGCGCGCGCTGCGGACGGTCCTCACCCTCATGGAGCGGGTACGGGAGCTGCGCCCCGGCCTGTCGGTGCGCCTCGGCCACATCGAGCTGAACGAGCCCCTGCTCCCGGACACCCTCGCCGCCCTCGGCGACGCCCCGGCCGTGCTCGTACCGCTGCTGCTCAGCCGCGGCTACCACGTCAAGCAGGACATCCCCGAGATGGCCGCCGCCGCCACCGCACGCACGCGCGTGGCCGCACCGCTCGGCCCCCACCCGCTCCTGGTGGAGACCCTGTACGACCGCCTGCTGGAGGCCGGCTGGCACACCGGCCCCGACGACGCCACCCGCCGTTCGAGCGGTGTCGTGCTCGCCGCCGCCGGTTCCCGCGACCCCGACTCCGCGGCCGACACCCGCCGCACGGCCCGGCTCCTCGCCGACCGCCTCGGCGTGCCCGTCGTCCCCGCCTACGCCTCCGCCGCGACCCCGACCGTCCCGACCGCCGTACGCGCCCTCGCCGCCCGAGGCCGCCACCGAGTGGCGGTCGCCTCCTGCTTCACGGCCCCCGGCCGCTTCGCCACCCAGTGCGCCGAAGCCGCCCCCGGGATCGCCTCGGCCCCCCTGGGCGCCCACGAGGCAATGGCCCACCTGGTCCTGCACCGCTACGACCAAGCCCTGTCGACCCCGGCGACGCTGACGAATCCGGCACTGGCGTCGGCTTGAAGACGGGGGGCAGGCTCACCCACCCAGGGGCGCGGGGCTGTGACGATATGCGGCTCCGCCGCGTGGGCGCGACAAGCCACGAACATGCCGCACCCGCCATACAACAAGACTCGGCAGACGAGTAGACACCCGGAACCCCCCGATCGTCACCGCCGACCCGTACTGTCGAATCATGGAAGGCACCGCAGGCAAAGGCACCCCAGGTAAAGGCACCGCAGGTAAAGGCACCGCAGGTAAAGGGACCGAACCCCCCACCGGCTACGACCCGGCGTCAGCCGATCGCTGGGCCCACGAGCCCGACAAACGCCCAGGCCGCACCGCCTTCCAGCGAGACCGCGCCCGCATCCTGCACAGCGCGGCGCTCCGGCGTCTGGCCGGCAAGACCCAGGTCGTCACCCCGGGCGAGCCGAACCACCCGGCCTGGGACGCCAGCCCCCGCACCCGGCTCACCCACTCCCTGGAGTGCGCCCAGGTCGGCCGCGAGCTCGGCGCGGCCCTCGGCTGCGACCCCGACCTGGTCGAGGCGGCCTGCCTCTCCCACGACCTGGGCCACCCTCCCTTCGGCCACAACGGCGAACAGGCGCTGAACGAGTTCGCCGACGACTGCGGCGGCTTCGAGGGCAACGCCCAGTCCCTCAGGCTCCTCACCCGCATCGAGCCCAAGCGCTTCACCCCCGAAGGCTCCGTCGGCCTCAACCTCACCCGCGCCGCCCTCGACGCCGCCACCAAGTACCCCTGGCTGCGCGGCGCCCACCCCACCGACCCGGCGTCGGGGAAGTTCGGGGCGTACGAGGACGACCGGCCGGTCTTCGACTGGGTCCGCAAGGAGGCCCCCGGCACGCGCACCTGCTTCGAGGCCCAGGTCATGGACTGGGCGGACGACGTGGCGTACTCGGTGCACGACGTCGAGGACGGCCTGCACGCCGGCCACATCGACCCGGGCTGCCTGCGCGCCGAACCGGAACGGCAGGCGGTCTTCGCGGTCGCCATCGGCCGGTACGTTCCCGCCGGCACCGACCCCGCCGAACTCGCCGAGGCCCTCGACCGCCTCCTGGGCCAGGAGTGGTGGCCGCACGGCTACGACGGCACGGCGGTCGCCCAGGCCCGTCTGAAGGACGCCACGAGCCAGCTCATCGGCCGCTTCTGCCTGGCCGCCGAGGCCGCCACGCGCCAGACGTACGGCAACGGCCGCCTCACCCGGTACGGCGCCGAACTCGTGGTGCCGCGCTCCACACGCATGGAGTGCGCGGTCCTCAAGGCGGTCGCCGACCAGTACGTGATGCGGCGCGCCGAGCAGGAGCGGCTCCGCGCCGACCAGCGGATCGTCGTCGCCGAACTCGCCGAGGCGCTCACCGCCCGCGCTCCCGACGGCCTGGACCCGCAGTTCCGGTCGCTCTTCGACGCGGCGGACGGCGATCACGCCCGTAAACGGGTGATCGTCGATCAGATCGCTTCCCTGACCGACGCGTCGGCCCGCTCGTTGCACGCGAGACTGACGGGGTGCCTGTGAGAAGAATGTGACCCTCCGTGGCCTGATCGGGTCACTCCCCCTTCCCGCATCACGCTCAGTGCGGGACGCTCCCATGTGGCGGCATCTTTACGAGGAGGCATCAAGTGGTCGACGCGGACCAGACGTTCGTCATCGTCGGAGGAGGACTGGCCGGCGCCAAGGCGGCCGAAACGCTCCGGGCGGAGGGCTTCACCGGCCGGGTGATACTGATCTGCGACGAACGCGACCACCCCTACGAACGTCCGCCGCTGTCCAAGGGCTACCTCCTGGGCAAGGAGGAACGCGACAGCGTCTTCGTGCACGAACTCGCCTGGTACGCGCAGAACGACATCGAGCTGCACCTCGGCCAGACCGTCGACGCGATCGACCGTACGGCGAAGACGGTCCGGTTCGGTGACGACGGCACCCTCGTGCACTACGACAAGCTGCTTCTCGCCACCGGCGCGGAGCCCCGCCGCCTCGACATCCCCGGCACCGACCTCGCGGGCGTCCACCACCTGCGCCGCCTCGCCCACGCCGAGCGGCTCAAGGGCGTGCTGAGCTCGCTCGGCCGGGACAACGGGCACATCGTGATCGCGGGCGCGGGCTGGATCGGCCTGGAGGTGGCGGCGGCGGCCCGGGAGTACGGCGCCGAGGTCACCGTCATCGAACACAACCCGACCCCGCTGCACGGCGTTCTCGGCCCCGAACTCGGCACCCTCTTCGCCGACCTGCACCGCCGGCACGGGGTCCGCTTCCACTTCGGGGTGCGGCTCACCGAGATCGTCGGCCAGGACGGCATGGTGCTGGCCGCCCGTACCGACGACGGCGAGGAGCACCCCGCGCACGACGTCCTGGCGGCCATCGGCGCCGCTCCGCGCATCGGGCTGGCCGAGGCGGCGGGGCTGGAGATCGCCGACCGTGCGCACGGCGGCGGCATCGTGGTGGACGAGCGGCTGCGCACCTCCGACCCCGACATCTTCGCGGCGGGTGACGTCGCCGCCTTCCCGCACGCCCTCTTCGACACCCGGCTGCGGGTCGAGCACTGGGCCAACGCCCTCAACGGCGGCCCGGCGGCGGCCCGCGCGATGCTCGGCGGAGACGTCACCTACGACCGCGTCCCCTACTTCTTCACCGACCAGTACGACCTGGGGATGGAGTACAGCGGCTGGGCGCCGCCGGGGTCGTACGACCAGGTGGTGATCCGGGGGGACGCGGGCAAGCGGGAGTTCATCGCGTTCTGGGTGAAGGAGGGCCGGGTGCTGGCCGGAATGAATGTGAATGTGTGGGATGTCACAGAGCCGATCCAGAACCTGATCCGCTCCGCGGCGCCGCTGGACACCGAGGCGCTGGCCGACCCCCACGTACCTCTGGACAGCCTCGCCTCCTGACCGCTCGTGGGGCCGCCGCTGTCACAGCACCCCCGTACAATTCACGCGTGGCAGGACGGATCAACGACGAGGACGTGAAGGCGGTACGGGACGCGGTCCCGATCGACTCCGTCGTGTCCGAGTACCTCCAGCTGCGCAACGCGGGCGGGGGCAACCTCAAGGGCCTGTGCCCGTTCCACGACGAGAAGTCGCCGTCCTTCCAGGTCAGCCCGAGCAAGGGACTCTTCCACTGCTTCGGCTGCCAGGAGGGCGGCGACACCATCACGTTCGTGATGAAGGTCGACCACCTCTCCTTCTCGGAGGCGGTCGAGCGCCTCGCCGCGCAGGCCGGCATCACCCTGCGCTATGAGGAGGGCGGGTACAACCCGGCCCACCAGCGCGGTGAGCGGATCCGCCTGGTCGAGGCCCACAAGATCGCCGCGCAGTGGTACGCGGAGCAGCTCGCCACCAGCCCCGAGGCCGAGACCGGCCGCGTCTTCCTGGCCGAACGCGGCTTCGACCAGGCCGCCGCCGTCCACTTCGGCGTGGGCTACAGCCCCCAGGGCTGGGACCACCTCACTCGCTATCTGCGCGGCAAGGGCTTCACCGACAAGGAGCTGCTCCTCTCCGGCCTCTCCCAGGAGGGCCGCCGCGGCCCCATCGACCGCTTCCGGGGCCGCCTGATGTGGCCCATCCGGGACATCGGCGGCGAGGTGGTCGGCTTCGGCGCGCGCAAGCTGTACGAGGCGGACAACGGCCCCAAGTACCTCAACACGCCCGATACGGCGATCTACAAGAAGAGCCAGGTCCTGTACGGCATCGACCTGGCGAAGAAGGAGATCGCCAAGACCTCCCGCGCGGTGGTCGTCGAGGGCTACACCGACGTCATGGCCTGCCACCTGGCCGGGGTGACCACGGCGATCGCGACCTGCGGCACGGCCTTCGGCGGCGATCACATCAAGATCCTGCGCCGTCTGCTGATGGACAACGGCAGCGCACGCGTGATCTTCACCTTCGACGGCGACGCGGCCGGGCAGAAGGCCGCCCTGCGCGCCTTCGAGGACGACCAGAAGTTCGCCGCCGAGACGTACATCGCGATCGCTCCCGACGGCATGGACCCCTGCGACCTGCGCCTGGCCAAGGGTGACGAGGCGGTGGCCGACCTGGCCGAACCGCGTACGCCGCTCTTCGAGTTCGCGCTGCGCCAGATCGTGAGCCGCTACGACCTGAACACCCCGGCGGGGCGGGCCGCCGCACTGGACGAGGCCGCCCCGATCGTGGCCCGCATCAAGAACAGCGGCGCCCAGCACGAGGTCGCCGTCGAGCTGGCCGGGATGCTCGGCATCCTCGACACGCAGTTCGTGGTCAAGCGGGTCTCCCAGCTCGCCCGTTGGGCCCGCGATCGCGGCGGCAGGGGCCCGGCGCCGACGGCCCCCCAGCGCCCCCCGCGGGAGTACGCCGCCGTACGGGCCCCTTCCGGCCCCGCGCTGAACCTCCGCAACCCGGTGTACGCCACGGAACGCGAGCTGCTGAAACTCGCCCTCCAGCGGCCGGAGCTGGTCTCCCCGGCCTTCGACGCCTACGGGATCGACGAGTTCACCGCCCCGCCCTACGCGGCCGTACGCCAGGCGATCATGGACGCGGGCGGCGCCGAGTACGGCACGCAGGATTCCCAGGAGTACCTGGTCCGCGTCCGCGAGGCGGCCCCCGACGACACGGTCCGCGCGATGGTGACCGAGCTGGCCGTGGAAGCGATCATGCGCCGCACGGTCGACGAGGCCTACGCCGGCGAACAGCTCGTCTGGGTCCGCCGCCGCGCCGTCGACCGCCGCATCCAGGACATCCAGAGCACCCTCGCCCGCCTCGGCACAGGCAGTGACCCGGCCCACCTGGCAGCCGTACAGAACGAGTTGTGGGTCCTCCAGCAGTACGGCCGGACACTGCACGAGCAGGGCGCGGCCGCTCTCTGAGCGATTGCGCGTCCCTCCCGTCACCGCCCGGTCACGGCACGAACGCAAAAAGTCACCGCAAGCCTCTCGTGGCGGTGATGTGTCTTACCCCACACTGGGGTGCGGTGCCTGAGTCCTCGGAGCGCTGCTGATCCGTCCCCCACGGATCGCGCTCCCCGCGGTTCCACTCAGCAGCGATCACCCTGGAGGTCGCCCCCGTGCAGACCCAGACCCTCACACAGACCGACAGCACCGAGAGCACCGCGACGGACGAGCCGGACGCCGAGAGCGAGGTCTTCGCGGTGGTTCCGCCGCAGAGCCGTGCCGCGCACCACCCGGAGCCGGAGCCGGAGCCGGAGCAAGCGGACGCGGCCGAGCCGGCGGATCCGCCCGCCGAGGCGCTGGCCGATGAGCCCGCCGAGGCGCCCGTCGAAGCTCCGGCGGCGATCGCCCGCGCCGACACCAGCGGTCCCTCCTCGGACCTGTTCCGCCAGTACCTGCGCGAGATCGGCCGCATCCCGCTGCTCACCGCGGCCGAGGAGGTCGAGCTGGCCCGCCGGGTCGAGGCCGGGCTGTTCGCCGAGGAGAAGCTGAGCAGCACGCCCGACCTGGACAGCCAGCTCGCCCTCGATCTGGACAAACTGGTCGTGATGGGCCGCATGGCCAAGCGCCGGCTCATCGAGGCCAACCTGCGGCTCGTCGTGTCCGTCGCCAAGCGGTACATCGGACGCGGCCTGACCATGCTGGACCTGGTCCAGGAGGGCAACCTCGGGCTCATCCGGGCCGTGGAGAAGTTCGACTACGCCCGCGGCTACAAGTTCTCCACGTACGCCACCTGGTGGATCCGCCAGGCCATGTCCCGCGCCCTCGCCGACCAGGCCCGCACCATCCGCGTCCCCGTGCACGTCGTCGAGCTCATCAACCGGGTCGTACGGGTGCAGCGGCGGATGCTCCAGGAGCGCGGGTACGAGCCGCCCCCCGAAGAGGTCGCCGCCCACCTCGACCTGCCGCCCGAGCGGGTCGGCGAGGTGCTCCGCCTCGCCCAGGAGCCGGTGTCGCTGCACGCGCCCGTCGGGGAGGAGGACGATGTCGCGCTCGGTGACCTGATCGAGGACGGCGACGCGGCCTCCCCCGTGGAGTCGGCGGCGTTCCTGCTGCTCAAGGAGCACCTGGAGGCCGTCCTGTCCACCCTCGGCGAGCGCGAGCGGAAGGTCGTACAGCTGCGCTACGGCCTCGCCGACGGCCGCCCCCGCACCCTCGAGGAGATAGGGCGCATCTTCGGCGTGACCCGGGAACGCATCCGGCAGATCGAGTCCAAGACCCTGAACAAGCTGCGGGACCACGCGTTCGCCGACCAGCTGCGCGGCTACCTGGACTGAACGGGGGCCGCTCACCCGACGCGAGCGGCCCCCTGGGGTCCTCTGTCCCGCCGGCTCAGTCGACCTCGGCCACCGCCTGCGCGAACTGCGCCTTGTACAGCCGCGCGTAGGCACCGTCCGCGGCGAGCAGCTCCGTGTGGGCGCCCTGTTCGACGATCGAGCCGTTCTCCATGACGAGGATCGTGTCCGCGTCCCGGATCGTCGACAGCCGGTGCGCGATCACGAAGGACGTCCTGCCGTGCGCCAGCTTGGCCATGGCCTTCTGGATCAGCACCTCGGTGCGGGTGTCGACGGAGCTCGTCGCCTCGTCCAGCACCAGGATCACCGGGTCGGACAGGAACGCCCGCGCGATGGTGATGAGCTGCTTCTCGCCGGCGCTGACCCCCGTGCCCTCGTCGTCGATCACGGTGTCGTAGCCGTCGGGGAGGGTGCGCACGAACCGGTCCGCGTGGGCCGCCCGCGCCGCCTCCTCGATCTCCCCGCGGGTGACCTCGCGCGAGGCGCCGTACGCGATGTTCTCCGCGATCGTGCCGCCGAACAGCCAGGTGTCCTGGAGCACCATGCCGATCCCGGCGCGCAGTTCGTCCCGGGACATCTTCCGGATGTCCACACCGTCGAGGGTGATGCGCCCGCCGCTGACGTCGTAGAACCGCATGAGCAGATTGACCAGGGTGGTCTTGCCCGCGCCGGTCGGGCCGACGATCGCGACCGTCTGCCCGGGCTCCACCTTCAGCGACAGGTCCTCGATCAGCGGCTTCTCGGGGTCGTACCGGAACGACACGTGCTCCAGCGCCACCCGCCCGCGCAGCTCCGCGGGCTTCTCGGCCGCCACCGGATCCGGCTCCTGCTCCTCCGCGTCCAGGAGTTCGAAGATCCGCTCGGCCGAGGCGACGCCCGACTGCACCAGGTTGGCCATCGAGGCGACCTGGGTCAGCGGCATCGAGAACTGCCGCGAGTACTGGATGAAGGCCTGCACGTCACCGATCGACAGCGCGCCGGACGCCACCCGCAGACCGCCGACCACGGCGACGAGCACATAGTTCAGGTTCGACACGAACATCATCAGCGGCTGCATGACCCCGCTGTTGAACTGCGCCTTGAACGAGGCCTCGTACAGCGCGTCGTTCTGCTCGGCGAACTGCTTGGCCGACTCGTCCTGCCGCCCGAACACCTTCACCAGGGTGTGCCCGGTGTACATCTCCTCGATGTGCGCGTTCAGCTTGCCGGTCGAGCGCCACTGCTGCACGAAGTGCGGCTGCGACCGCTTGCCGACCCGGGTGGCGACCACGAACGACAGCGGCACGGTGACCAGGGCCACCAGGGCGAGCAGCCAGGACACCCAGAACATCATCACGAGCACGCCGATGATGGTCAGCAGCGAGTTGATCAGCTGGCCCATCGACTGCTGGAGCGTCTGGCCGATGTTGTCGATGTCGTTGGTGGCGCGGGAGAGCACCTCGCCGCGCTGGCGCTTGTCGAAGTACGACAGCGGCAGCCGGGACAGCTTCGTCTGCACGTCCTCGCGCATCCGGTACATCGTGCGGTTGACGGCCCGGTTGACCAGCCGCGTCGCCACCGCCATCAGCAGACCGGCCACGAGGAACGTACCGAGCGCGAGCAGCAGGACCTTGCCGACGGCGTCGAAGTCGATGCCCTTGCCCGGGGTGAAGTCGGTGCTCCTCAGCATGTCCGCGACGGAGCCCTGGCCCCGTTCGCGCATGGAGTCGAGCACCTGCTCCTTGGTGGCCCCGGCCGGCATCTGCCGCCCGATGATGCCCGCGAAGACCAGGTCGGTGGCCTTGCCGAGGATCTTCGGGCCGATCACGCTGAGGCCGACGCTGACGACCACGCACAGCAGCAGTGCGTAGATGGTGAGCCGTTCCGGCCCGAACCGGGCGACGAGCCGTTTGCCCGAGCCCTTGAAGTCCATCGAGCGCTGGTCGGGGCCGCCCCCGGCCATCATGCGTCCCATGGGCCCTGCCATCAGGCGGCCTCCGCTTCCGTCAGCTGGGAGAGCACGATCTCCCGGTAGGTCTCGTTGTCCGCCATGAGTTCGTGGTGCCGGCCCGTGCCGACCACCCGGCCCTCGTCCAGGACCACGATCCGGTCGGCTTCCCGGATGGTCGCCACGCGCTGGGCGACGATCACGACGGTCGCCTCGGCGGTCTCATGGGCCAGCGCCTTGCGCAGGGCCGCGTCGGTGGCGTAGTCGAGCGCGGAGAAGGAGTCGTCGAAGAGGTAGATCTCCGGGCGCTGCACGAGCGTACGGGCGATGGCGAGCCGCTGGCGCTGGCCGCCGGAGACGTTCGTACCGCCCTGTGCGATGGGCGCGTTCAGCCCGCCCTCCAGGTTCGACACGAACTCCTTGGCCTGCGCGACCTCCAGCGCGTGCCACAGCTCCTCGTCGGTGGCGTCCGGGTTGCCGTACCGCAGGTTGGTGGCCACCGTGCCCGCGAACAGGTACGGCTTCTGCGGGACCAGGCCCACCGTCTTCGCCAGCAGCTTCGGCTCGACCTCCTGGACGTCGACGCCGTCGACGAGCACCGCGCCCTCGGTCGCGTCGAACAGCCGCGGGACGAGCCCGAGCAGCGTCGACTTGCCGCTGCCGGTGGAGCCGATCACGGCGGTGGTCTCACCGGGCCGGGCCACCAGGTCGACCCCCTTGAGCACCGGCTCCTCGGCACCCGGATAGCGGAAGCCCGCCCCCCGGATCTCCAGGTGGCCGTGCCGGCGCAGCTCCACGACGGGGGCCGTCGGCGGCACCACGCTGGAGTCGGTGTCGAGGATCTCCTGGATGCGCTCGGCGCACACCTCCGCGCGAGGCACCATCATGAACATGAAGGTGGCCATCATCACGGACATGACGATCTGCATCAGGTAGGCGAGGAACGCTGTCAGGTCGCCGATCGCCATTCCGCCGCTGTCGATGCGGTGCGCGCCGAACCACACGACCGCGATCGACGACAGGTTGACCACCGTCATCACGATCGGGAACATCAGTGCGAGCATCCGCCCGGTGGCCAGTTGCATCTCGGTGAGATCGCCGTTCGCCTTCCGGAAACGGTCCGCCTCGTACTCGTCCCGGACGAAGGCGCGGATGACCCGGTTGCCGGAGATCTGCTCGCGCAGCACCCGGTTCACCGTGTCCAGGCGCACCTGCATCGACCGGAACAGCGGGCGCAGCCGCCGCACGATCAGCGTGACGCTGATGCCCAGCACCGGCACGACCGCCACCAGCACCCCGGACAGCGGCACGTCCAGTCCGAGCGCCAGCACGATACCGCCGACACACATGATGGGCGCCGACACCATCAGGGTGAACGTCATCAGGGCCAGCATCTGGACCTGCTGTACGTCATTGGTCGTACGCGTGATGAGGGAGGGCGCGCCGAAGTGGCCCACCTCGCGCGAGGAGAACGACTGCACACGGTCGAAGACGGCGGCCCGAACGTCCCGGCCGAGCGCCGCGGCGGTCCGGGCGCCGTAGTACACGGCTCCCATGTTGCACACGACCTGCGCCAGCGAGATGCCGATCATCAGGGCGCCGAAGGAGAGGATGTAACCGGTGTCCCCCTTCACGACACCCTTGTCGATGATGTCTGCGTTCAGGGTGGGCAGGTAGAGGGTGGCGCAGGTCTGCAGGAACTGCAGCAGCACCAGCACGGCTATGGGTTTCTTGTAAGGCCTGAGACAGGCCCGAAGAAGTCGTATGAGCACGCTAGGTCTCTCGGGGTCGGCGAAGGGGGCGTTCGGTTGCCCTTGGCCCCTATCGTCGAACACTGCACCCGCGTTACCTCAACCGATTAAGCCAACAGCGGTGCTCCAGCAGCCTTATAAATTTTGGGTGTTGTAACCCTTATGGGCGAAATGCTCCGGGATGGGTCTGCTCTCGCACCGACACGAACTGCTGCCGCACGGCCTGCCCCACCGCCAGTTCCTCACCCGGGTCCAGCACTTGCGCCGCCGCACCCTGCCAGGCCGGCGGGGTACGCGGGTCGAGGGTGCCCTGCGACACTCCGAGCGCCCACGCGGCCTGCCGGGCGGCACCGATCGCCGCGTAGTCGGCGGGCTGCGGTACGACGACCTGCGCGCCGAACAGCGAGGGCGCGGCGGCCTGCACGGCGGGCAGTTCGGCGGCCCCGCCGAGCAGGAAGATCCGCCGTACGTCCACGCCCCGGCCACGCAGTACGTCGAGCGCGTCCGCGAGCCCGCACAGCATGCCCTCGAACGCGGCCCGCGCCAGATGCTCGGGCTTCATCGACTCGCGCCGCAGCCCGGCCAGCGTGCCGGCGGTGTGCGGGAGGGTGGGCGTCCGTTCGCCCTCCAGATAGGGCAGGAGCACCAGACCGTGGGACCCCGGCGTGGACTTCATCGCCAGATCGGACAGGCTCTCCAGGTCCGAGACGCCGAGGAGTTCGGCGGTTCCGCGCAGGGTCCGTACCGCGTTCAGGGTGGTCACGACCGGCAGGTGCATGCCGGTGGCGTCGGCGAGCGAGGTGATCATCCCGCTCTGGTCGACGAGCGCCTCCGGGTGGACGGCCATCACCGACCCCGAAGCCCCCAGGGACACCACGGCGTCCCCGAGCCCCAGCCCGAGACCGAAGGCGGCGGCCATCGTCTCGCCGGTCCCGGCGGAGATCAGCAGCCCCTCCGGCGTCGTACCGGCCGCGTCGGACGGGCCGATCACCTCCGGCAGCATCGCCTGGTGACCGAGCGCCAGCTCGACCAGATCCGGCCGGTAGCCGCCGGTGGCCGCCGACCAGTACCCGGTGCCGGAGGCCCCGCCGCGATCAGTGGTCCGGCGCACCGGCCGCCCGAGCAGCTGCCACACCAGCCAGTCGTGGGCCTGGAGCAGCATGGCGGTCCGCCGCGCGTTCTCCGGCTCGCTCTTGGCGAGCCAGCGCAGCTTGGTGACGGGCTGCGCGGCCTGCGGAACGCACCCCACCGCCTGCGCCCACGCCTCGCGCCCGCCCAGCGCGTCGATCAGGTCGGCCGCCGCGACCTGCGCCCGCTTGTCGCCGCCGACCATCGCCGGGCGCACGGTGGAGCCCTGCGCGTCCAGGGGAATCAGCGCGTTCTGCTGTGCGGACACGCCGATGGCCTGCACGCCCTCGAGCAGCCCGCCGCCCGCCGCTTCCCCCAGGGACAGCAGCCAGGCCTGCGGGTCCACGTCGCTGGACCGCGGCCCGCCTTCCGGCATGTCGACCGGATGCGGCGCGTATCCCTGGCGCAGCACGGCACCCGTGTCCGTGTCGCAGACCACGATGCGAGTGAAATCGGGCGAGCTGTCCAACCCGGCGACTATCCCCATGCCTCAAATTCTGCCGTAGCGCTGCGCTTGCTTTGGCCGTGGGCGCCGTAGGGGTGACTGTGCGGGTGCGGGCGCGGGTGCGTTCTGGCTGGTCGCGCCCACGCGGCGGAGCCGCATATGTCACAGCCCCGTGCCCGTGGGTCGGTCGGTGTGCCCGGCGTTGGAGAGGTTCTAGGTGTTGCTGGTGCCCCAGTCGTCTTCCGGGGTGGTGCTGTGGCCGTTGTGGTGGCGTAGGGAGCGGACTCGTTGGGCCACCGATTCGGGGACGCGGTCGCCGACCTTGTCGCTCACTGAGTGCAGGGCCTTGCCCGCGAACTGGCGCCCCTGCTGGGCGGCGGTCTCGGCGGTGTTGCGGACGGCCGGGTTCTGGGCGATCTGCCGAGCGGACTTCTTCAGCGTCTCGTAGCGTTCGCGTCCGGCCCTCGTGCCCAGGACGTAACCAAGGGCGAGTCCGACGACGAACGTCAGCCGGTAGCGCATGACGACCACCTTCCCATGCGTAGCTCTCTCGTGCGGCGACGGCGCCGGGGAGTACCGATTGGCGGAGCACCCCCCTGCTTGCGCTAATGTATGTGTCGCAGCGAGCGGGCGCCCCCTGGCGGATACCCAGGGAGGTACGTTCGATGCAACGAGGCATTCCTCCGTAGCTCAATTGGCAGAGCAGCCGGCTGTTAACCGGCAGGTTACTGGTTCGAGTCCAGTCGGGGGAGCTCGGTCCTCCGTAGCTCAATTGGCAGAGCAGCCGGCTGTTAACCGGCAGGTTACTGGTTCGAGTCCAGTCGGGGGAGCATGCTGAACGAGGACCCCTCAGGGGTCCTTTTTCATGTCCGGGGGAACCGCCGCACCCGCGCCCGAGTCCTCAAGGTCATGAAGGGCCGCGGGAAGCCGACCATCCGAGGCAGGAGATCGTATGACCGGCTATGCTGCGGCAGACGGCGCGCACACATGTACGCGACACGCCGCTATGGGGCGGTAGCTCAGCCGGTTAGAGCAGCGGACTCATAATCCGCCGGCCGTGGGTTCGAGTCCCACCCGCCCCACCACTCGCTACGCGGGCAGAAACCTTCTGACGAGCAAATTTACTGGCTGGCAAGTGAGTCGAGGGATGCCGACGGCGCGTTTTAAGGCGCGCTTCATGATCGGCAGGACAGATTCGGGACGCTGATTCCGGTCAAGTCGGACATGGGGTCCATGGGGTGATTCGCATTAGGTGAGGCGCCCTTGCTGACCGCCCTGGACCGGGAAGCGGTTGGTATTCAATGTTGGCGATGTATCGTGAATGCATACATCGTGGATGTTGGAGGTGTCCGGTGTCCGTCACGCAGATTGATCTCGATGACGAGGCGCTGGCCGAGGCCATGCGGCTCATGGGTGCCACGACGAAGAAGGAGACGGTGAACGCGGCTCTTCGGGACTACGTGGCACGGATCAAGAGGCTGGAGGCCGCGGAGAAGCTGGCCGCGCGAGGTGCGCGTGGCGAGTTCGAGCAGGCCGCAGCGGCGCATGGCGCCGAGAAGCGTGCGCGACGCGAGGCCTTCGAGTGATCACGTACCTGGTGGACACCTCGGCTCTGTGGCACCTGTTCCGCACCCCAGGCGCGCTGCGTCCCTGGGAGGGACACATCGCCGCCGGGGTATTCCACCTCTGCGAGCCGACACGAGCCGAATTCCTCTACTCGGCGACCAGCCCGTCTCATCGAGATGAGCTGGCGGAGGAACTGGACGCGCTCTGCCTGCTCTCTCCAGTTCCGAAGAACGCCTGGCGTTGGGTCGACACCGCCCAGTACAAGCTGACCCAGCGGGGGCAGCATCGGGCGGCCGGAGCGATTGACCTGCTGGTGTGCGCGACTGCTGTGCACCATGGGCACACTGTTCTCCACGTGGACAATGACTTGGCGACAGTGGCCGGAGTCCTCAAGGAAGTTCAGCAGCGAGACGCACGAGTCTGATCACCCTGCGTGCCCGGGGCCGACTGTTGTAGAGCACCCACATGGGGCCCTCTCCGAGCGATCCCCGCGGGCGCGGGGCCGATTAACGGGTGCCGCCACCCGGTACAGCCCGACTGAGCTATCCCCGCATGTGCGAGGCCTACGTGTGCAGGTCGTCCGGCGTCGTGGCGACGTAGGAGTTATCCCCGCGTGGGGGGCCGAAATCTATGTCGCGTTCGTGGTCGCCCCGAACGCGGAGTCATCCCCGCGTGTGCGGGGCCGAAAGTCAGAACGGACGCGTTCTTGACCAATGCCCGTGTGGGGCCAGGGAAGCGCCCTAGCTGTTGCGGGTCCGCTGGCTGAACTACTGGCCGTGCTCGCCTGGTCAAGCCCGTGACGGGATTCGGGACGCTCGCAGGACGCAGGGAAACGGAAGCAGCTGTTCCGCTGCCATGCCGCCGCCCGGGGGCTGGTAGGGGAATCGGGGCGGAGAGGCGGCGGGAGGCTGGGCCTGGGCTCCGTGGATCACAGAGCCGCTGCTGCTGAGGTCGGCTGGAGTGACTGGGTAATGGCCCGTACTGATAGCGGCCCAGGGGCCTTCTGGTGAGTCGCCTCACGAGGCTTGGAGCCGTGGCCACGAGGTACGACAAGTTGGCGGTCCGCTACGAGGCGACCGTCCTTGTAGGAGACCGTCCATGAGTGGCCGCGAGCAGCACATGGCCGACGCGATCACTGCGACGTCGCTGGACGTCGCTGGCCGCCTACGAAATGAGCGGTCGCCGGCCTTGCCCAATCCATCCGCAGCTTGGCTCTCTCAAGGGGCGAGTTGAGAGACTCCAGTCATGGGATCTTGGGGAACGTGGGACCTGCCGCCCTGAGGCGCGCAAGTACTGTGGCCTGCTGCGGAGTGCACAGCCGAGCGAAGGCTCACAGCGGGTTTCAGCCGACGGCCGGCACGGACGGAGCACCTGGTGGCATGTTGAACGGCGTGACCACCTGGATCGCCGAGGGCAGCGAGGGGCCGTCGTCGGGGAGTGCCTTGTGGGCGCGCATGATGATCTGGCAGGCGCGTCGCATGTCCTGGCGCAGGTCGTGGTGGAGGACCGCGGACAGCCGGCGCTCGCGCAGCAGGCGGGTGTTGTCGTGGTCGAGGTCGTGCGCGATGAACACCGCGCACTCCCGCCCGAGCGCGTCGAAGGCGTCGAGGGTGGCGAGGTTGCCCCCACCCGCGGAGTAGACGGCGATGATGTCCTCGTCCCGCTTGAGCGCCGCCAGGACGAGATCGTGCTGGGTGGCGTCCAGGCCGTCGCTGTCGGTGACCTCCACCAGGGATCGTCTGGGGTCGGCGAGGCGCATCGCGCTGCGGAAGCCCATCTCGCGTTCTTCCTCGCCCCGGAAGGAGCCCCGGCTGATGGTGGTGAGCACGTTGCCGGGCCGCTTGCCCAGCCACTGTCCGAGGAGGTAGGCGGCGGTGGCGCCGGCGGCGCGGTTGTCGATGCCGACGTATGCCAGGCGCGCACTGTGGGGCAGGTCGGTCACCAGGGTGACGACGGGGATGCCGGCCGTGACAAGCCGGCCGACCGCGGCTGCGATCTCCGGCTCGTCGGGGGCCTTGAGGATCACGCCCTGGGTGCCACGCTTCGCGATCTTGTCCAGGGTTCCGATCAGCTCCTCGGGAGGGCAGGCCTCCCGGAAGTGGAAGCGCGAGCGCACGTGAGCGGGATGCAGAGAGGGCAGTTCGGCTTCGAGCGCCTCCCGGACGGCGGTGGAGAACCGCTCCGGGGTCTGCATCACGATGTCGATCATGAAGGTGCGGCCCCCGAGCCGTACCTGGCTCTGCTGGCGGTCCAGGTCCTTGATGGCTTCGTGCACCTCCCTGATGGTGCTCTCCGTCACGTTGCCCCGGTCGTTGAGGACGCGGTCGACGGTGGCCGTGCTCAGTCCGGCCTGGCGAGCGATTTCCCTGATCGGGTAGGGGTGTCGCATGACTGATCCCAAGGATGATGATGGATTTTTGATGCGCTGATAAGCATTGAATGATGGGTTCGGGTTCTCAAGACTGGCAGAAATGCACGGACTGCGAAAGGACCCGGATGTCTTCCATAGCCGCGGGAGTGCGGACTTGGTTGACCGAGGCGGACTGCGATCTCGACGTGTTCCGCTCACTCGTGGAGCAGCGCACCGACCCCGCGGGCCACCCCTCGGCCGAGCGGGTCGAACAGAACGTCCCGCTCTACGCCAGCGATCGGCTCCGCTCCCTGGTGACCTCCCCGGAGGGCCGCCGGAGCGTCCAGGACGAGTTGGTCCGGGCTCTGCTGGACGGGCCCGGCATCGTGGTCCTCAAGGGTGCCTTCACCGACGCGGCCGTCGTGGACGCGGCGTCCGAGGCCTTCCGCGCACTGATCGAGGAGGAGCGGGCGAGCGGCGCGGCCCGCGGCGACCACTTCGCCAAGCCCGGCGCGAACGACCGCGTCTGGAACGCCCTGGACAAGGTGGCCGTACGTGCGCCGGAGGTCTTCGCCGACTACTACGCCAACGACATCCTGGAGCTGATCGCCGAGGCCTGGCTCGGCCCCGCCTACCAGGTGACCTCCCAGGTCAACGTGGTCAACCCGGGCGGCGCGGCGCAGAACGTCCACCGCGACTACCACCTCGGCTTCCTCTCCCAGGAGCGCGCCGCCGCCTACCCGGCGCACGTCCACCGCCTCTCGCCGGTGCTCACCCTGCAGGGCGCGGTGGCCCACTGCGACATGCCCGTCGAGTCCGGCCCGACCCTGTACCTGCCGCACTCGCAGAAGTTCGAGTCCGGCTATCTCGCCTGGCGACTGCCGCAGTTCGTCGAGTACTTCGATGCCCACCGCGTCCAGCTCCCGCTGGAGAAGGGTGACGCGGTCTTCTTCAACCCGGCGCTCTTCCACGCCGCCGGACACAACCGGTCGGCCGACATCAGGCGCATGGCGAACCTGTTGCAGATCTCCTCCGCGTTCGGCCGCGCGATGGAGAGCGTGGACCGCGAGGCGATGGCGAACGCGCTGTTCCCGGTGCTGCTGCGCCGCAAGTCCGAGGGCGCCTCGGACGACTGGCTGCGCCGTGTGATCGCGGCCACCGCCGAGGGCTATCCCTTCCCCACCAACCTGGACCTCGACCCGCCGGTTGACGGTCTCGCCCCACCCTCCCAGGCGGACACCGTCTGGCAGGCCGTCGCCGAGGGCTGGGCCCCTCAGCGGCTGCGCCAGGAACTGCAGGCGGCCGCCAAGCGTCGCGAGAGCTGAAAGGGACACCACCACTCATGGGACTTCTTGAGGACAAAGTCGTCCTCGTCAACGGCGGCAGCCAGGGCGTCGGCGCGGGCATCGTGCGGGCGGCCGTACGGGAAGGCGCGACCGTCGTCTTCACCGGCCGTCGGGCCGAGGTCGGCGAGAAGCTCGCCGCGGACACGGGCGCGCACTTCGTGCGGGCGGACCTCTCCGATCCGGCGCAGGCGCGCGACAGCGCCGTAGTGGCCGTCGACGCTCACGGGCGCGTCGACTGTCTCGTCAACGCGGCCGGGCTGACGACGCGTGGCTCGCTGCTGGACACCACGCCGGAACTGTTCGACCAGCACATGGCGATCAATCTGCGCGCGCCGTTCTTCGCGATGCAGGCGGCGGTGGCCGACATGACGGCCCGCAAGGCGCCGGGCACCATCGTCAACATCGGCTCCAACTGCGCCCACGGCGGGCCGCCCCACCTGGCTCCGTACTCGACGGCCAAGGCCGGTCTGGCGGGCCTGACGCGCAACGCCGCGCACGCGCACCGCTGGGACCGGATCCGGATCAACACCCTCAACATCGGCTGGACGGACACCGAGGGTGAGGACGCCACGCAGCGCGCCTTCCACGACGCGGGCGACGACTGGCGGGAGAAGGCCGCCCGCTCGCAGCCCATGGGCAAGCTCGGCCAGGTCGACGAGATCGCCGACTTCGTCGTCTTCCTGCTCTCCGACCGCAGCGGCGTGGTGACCGGCTCGGTCATCGACTGGGACCAGAACGTCTTCGGCGGCCAGGACTGAACCGCCCTCGGGCAGAAGGAGCACGATTCTCATGCGTATAGGCATCATGGGACTGGGCCGCATCGGCGCCTTCCACACGGAGACCCTCGCCGGGCTCGACGCGGTGGACTCCCTGGTGGTCACCGACCCGGTGGCCGCGGCCGTCGCCACGGCCACCGAACGCTTCGGGGCCACCGCCGCCGACTCTCCCGAGGCCCTGCTGGCCGCCGGAGTCGACGGTGTCGTGATCGCCGCCGCGACCGATGCGCACCCCCAGCTCATCCTCGCCGCCGTGAAGGCGGGCATCCCCGTCTTCTGCGAGAAGCCCGTGGCACGCGGAGTCGAGGAGAGCCTGGAGGTGCTGCGGGCGGTGGAGGGCAGCGGCGTCGAGGTGCACATCGGCTACAACAGACGCTTCGACGCGGGCTGTGTGGCCGCGCGCCGGGCCGTACTGAGCGGCGAGCTCGGCGACCTGCACACCGTACGGTCCACCACCCTCGATCCCGCCCCGCCGCCGCCCGCCTACGTGGCCGTCTCCGGCGGCATCTTCCGCGACTGCAGCGTGCACGACTTCGACATCGTGCGCTGGGTGACCGGCCGCGAGGTGGTCGAGGTCTACGCGACCGGTGGCAACCGGGGTGTGGAGTACATCCGTGAGGCGGGTGATGTCGACACGGCGTCCACCCTGCTCACCCTCGACGACGGCGCCATCGCCGTCATCTCCAACTCCCGTCACAACGCCCGCGGTTACGACGTGCGCCTGGAGCTGCACGGTATGAAGGACAGCATCGCGGTCGGCCTGGAGGACAAGCTGCCGCTGCGCTCCGTGGAGCCGGGTGTCACGTTCCCGGCGGGCACCCCGCACGACTTCTTCATGGACCGGTTCGCCGCCGCCTACCGCGCCGAACTCACTGCGTTCACCGAAGTCGTCGCCGGTACCCGTATCTCCCCCTGCACGGTCGCGGACGCCATCGAGGCGAGCTGGATCGCCGAGGCGTGCACCCTGTCGCTCCGTGAGCACCGGCCCGTACGACTCGACGAGGTGCGCAAGGCATGACGGACGAGCCCCTGCGGGTCGGCGTCCTGGGCGCGGCCCGGATCGCCGAGCTGTCCATCGTCGGGCCGGCCCGTGCCGGCGGCCACCGCCTTGTCGCGGTGGCCGCCCGCGCCCGTGACCGGGCCGAGGCCTTTGCCGCCACGCACGGCGTGGAGCGGGTGGTCGGCTCCTACGCCGACCTTGTCGCCGACCCGGAGATCGAGGTCGTCTACAACCCGCTGGCCAACAGCCTGCACGGGCCTTGGAACCTGGCCGCCCTCCAGGCCGGCAAGCACGTCCTCACCGAGAAGCCGTCCGCGAGCAACGCGGCGGAGGCGGCCGAGGTCCACGAGGCCGTCGCCAAGGCGGGCACGGTGTTCATGGAGGGCTTCCACTACCTGTTCCACCCGGTCATTCTGCGCCTGCACGAGCTGCTGGACAGCGGGGAGTTGGGCGATCTCCGGCACGTCGAGACCATGGTCGCCATGCCCGCGCCGCCGGACAGCGACGTACGGTGGTCGCTCCCGCTGGCGGGCGGCGCGCTGATGGACCTCGGGTGCTACAGCCTGCATGCCCAGCGCATGCTCGCGCCCTGGGCGGGCGGGGCGCCCCGGCTGGTCGCCGCGCGCGGCGGTGAGAAGGCCGGGGTCGCGGGCGTCGACGAGTGGCTGTATGCCGATCTGGAGTTTCCCGGCGGGGTCACCGGTACGGCCAACTGCCACATGGCGTACGACAAGTGGCAGATGAGCTGCCGTGTCGTGGGCACGCGTGGCGAGGCCACGGTGATGAACTTCGTGCAGCCGCACCTGGACGACCGCGTGGTGGTACGCACGGCCGCCGGCGAGCGCACCGAGGAACTCGGCCGCCGGTCGTCGTACACCTTCCAGCTGGAGGCCTTCGCGGCCCACCTGCGGGATGGTGCGCCACTGGTTCTCGACGCGGACGACGCGCTGACCACCATGCGTCTCATCGACGAGTGCTACCAGGCGGCCGGGTTCCCGGTCCGGCCGCGTACGGTGCTTCCGGACGTCAGCTGAGAAGCAACGGAAGAGGGCGGTACCCGTACGGGTACCGCCCTCAACTGCTGGGTGCCGCCTACTGGTAGAAAGCGGGTCGCTCGATCAGCTCGACCTCGACGCGCCGCCCCTCCCGCTGGGAGAGCACGCCCGCCTCGCACACGGCAGCGGCCGCATAGCCGTCCCAGACACTGGGGCCGGTCGTCTCGCCGCGCCGCGTGGCGTCCACCCAGGCCTGAACCTCGCGGTCGTAGGCGTCGTCGAAACGCTCGAGGTAGTCCGGTGTGACACGGCCACCCCAACGGCCTTCGGCGGTCAGCCGCGGGCCGTGCTCGTCGTCGATCCGTACGGTGCCCCGCTCGCAGACCGCTTCGGCCTGCACCTGGTAGCCGTAGCCGCAGTGTCCGAAGATCTCGACGTCGACCAGGGCACCCGACTCGGTTTCGAAGAGGACGAATTGAGGGTCGTCCATACCGGCCGGAGCATGTGACGTCGGGGCCGGCTTGTGCACGGTGACCGCTGTGATCTCCTGATCGAGGAGCCAGCGTGTCACGTCCATCTCGTGGACCACCGAGTCGTTGATGAGCATCTCGTTGGTGAACCACGGCGGCATGGACAGGTTCCGGTGCCGGTGGTGCAGCATCAGTGCCCTGCCCAGCTCCCCGCCGTCGAGGAGCCGCTTCAGCTTCATGTATTCGCCGTCGTACCGCCGCATGAAGCCCACCTGGACGCGCCGGTGCCCGAGCCGCTGCTCCGCCTCCAGGACGCGAAGGGCGGAGGCCGCGTCGGGGGTGAGCGGCTTCTCGCACAGCACCGGCAGGTCACGGCCGAGGGCTTCGAGCAGGGCCGCCTCGTGGGCGGGCCCCGGCGAAGCGATGAGTACGGCGTCGACGTCCGTCGCTGCCATGGCCGCCGTGGGTTCGGTGTACGCCGTGCAGCCCTCGATGGCGTCCGCGAGCGTTTTGGCGCGGTCCGCGTCGATGTCGACGACGGCTGTCACGCGTGCCCCGCTGATGACGTCGTGGAGTCTGCGCACATGGTCCGCGCCCATCTTGCCGGTGCCGACGACGGCAACACCCAGTGCTCGCTGAGGTGGCATGTTCGTGATGTCTCCGGTGCTGGTGAGGGTCAGTTGGCCTGGGGGGCGCCGACCTGAAGGGCGTCCGCTTCGGGGAGCTCCTCCACGTCGACGCCGCGGACCTGGGCCAACTCGTGCTTGAGTGCCGCGAGTTCGGTGCCTCCGGCCATGTGGTTGGTCAGTTCCTCGAGCGTGATCTCGCTGCGTTCGGCGGACAGTTCCATGGTGCCCAGGCGCAGCACGCTGAAGTGGTCGCCCACCATGTAGGCGTGGTGGGGGTTGTGGGTGATGAAGATGACGCCCAGACCGCGGTCGCGGGCGGCGGCGACGTACTTCAGCACCACGCCGGACTGCTTGACGCCGAGAGCGGCGGTGGGCTCGTCCAGGATCAGGACGCGGGCGCCGAAGTAGACGGCGCGGGCGATGGCCACGCACTGGCGCTGGCCGCCGGAGAGGGTGCCGATGGGCTGCTCGAGGTCGTCGAGGAGGATGCCCATCTCGCGCAGCTCGTGGTCGGCGGTCTTCTTCATCTTCTCGATGTCGAGGCGGCGGACGGGCCAGGGGCCCTTGGTCATCTCGGAGCCGAGGAAGAAGTTGCGCCACACCGGCATCAGCGGGACCGTCGCCAGGTCCTGGTAGACGGTGGCGATGCCGCAGTCGAGGGCCTGGCGCGGGGTGGAGAAGTGCACCGGTTCGCCGTCGACGAGGAAGTCGCCCTCGGTGTGCTGGTGCAGCCCGGAGATGATTTTGATCAGGGTCGACTTGCCGGCGCCGTTGTCGCCGAGCACGCAGGTGACCTGGCTGGGGTAGACCTTCAGCTCTACGCCGTGCAGGGCGCGGATGTTGCCGTACGACTTGCCGGCGCCGCGCAGTTCGACGGTGGCACTGTCCTTGTCCGTGGCATTGTCCGCGAGGATTGCGCCGTGCGTGCCGGCTCCGTTGTTGGATGTCATGGGTTGGGTCACCTCCTGGTCGCCGACTGGCGGACCCACAGATTGATCAGGACGGCGCCGAGCAGCATGACGCCGAGGAAGGCCTTGAACCAGTCGGGGTTCCAACCGGCGAACACGATGCCCTGGTTGACCATGCCGAACATGAACGCGCCGAAGACCGGGCCGATCGCGGAACCGGCGCCGCCGGTCAGCAGACAGCCGCCGATCACCGCTGCCGCGATGTAGATCAGCTCCTGTCCCACGCCCTCGCCCGACTGCACCGTGTTGAAGGTGAACAGCTGGTGCATCCCGACGAACCACGCGCCCACGCCGACCAGCATGAACAGCGAGATCTTGGTGAAGGTCACGGGCACGCCGACCGCCCGTGCGCTCTCCTTGTTGCCGCCGACCGCGAAGATCCAGTTGCCGTACTTGGTGCGCAGCAGGACCCAGGTGGCCAAAGCGGCGAAGGCCAGCCAGTAGAACACGGTGATCTTCACCTGGACGCCACCGATGTCGAACGAGGAGGCGAAGATCTTCTGCGCCTGGCCGAAGCCGTCCATGTCGCTGATGTCGTCGGTCGCCACGTTGCCGGTGACCAGCTTGGTCACCGCGAGGTTGACGCCCTGGAGGATCAGGAAGGTGCCCAGGGTGATCAGGAAGCTGGGCAGGCCGGTCTTGACCACCATCCAGCCGTTGAAGAAGCCGACGGCCAGTGACACGAGGAGTGCCACGAGCACTCCCACCCAGACGTTCATGCTCAGCTGATAGGCGAGCATGCTCGCGGTGAGGGCCGAGGTGATCACGGCGACGCCGGACGACAGGTCGAACTCGCCGCCGATCATCAGCAGCGCGACCGGCAGCGCCATGATGCCGATCGTCGACGACTGGTAGAGGACCGTGGCCATCGAACTGCCGTCGCGCACAGGCGGGGCGGCGATCAGGAAGAACACGTACACCGCGGCGGCACCGAGGAAGACACCCACCTCCGGCCGCGCCAACAACCGGAGGGCCAGTGGCCGTTCAGACGTGCGGCCGTCCTTTGTACGGGTCGGCGGGGCCGGTGACGGGGAGCCCGTCGCCGGAGCCGTGGTCTGGGTCATGGTCATCACCGAGTACCCTTCGCGGCGAATGCGGCGACCTTGTCGATGTCGGACTTGTCGACGATGGCCGGGCCGGTCAGCACGGCCGCCGCACCGCCGCCGCTGTAGTTGCCGTTGTTCTTGTAGAGCCACATGGAGTCGACCGACAGGTAGCCCTGGAGGTAGGGCTGCTGGTCGATGGCCCACTGGATCTTGCCGTCCTGGACGGCCTTCACCAGGTCCTTGTTGAGGTCGAAGGTGGCGAGCTTGGCCTTGCTGCCCGACTCGGACAACGACTGTGAAGCGGTGAGTGCGATCGGGGCGGCGAGCGTCGCCACGAAGTCGATGGACGAGTCCTGCTTGAGCTTGGCGGTGATCGTCGACTTCACGGACGGCATGTCGGTACCGTTGACATAGAGGATGTCCGTCTTGCCGGAGAAGGTCTTCTTCAGTCCGTCACACCGCTGGGTGAGGCCGATGTTGCCCTGCTCCTGGACGACGCAGACCGTGTGCTTGGCGCCGACCTCGTTGAGCTTCTTGCCGAACGCCTCACCGGCCACTGACTCGTCCTGCCCGAAGAACTCCAGCAGGCCCAGCTTCTTCCAGTCGCTCACACCGGAGTTGAAGCCGACGACGGGTATGCCCGCCTGCCCGGCCTTGGCGACGACGCTCTTGAGCGCGTCCGGCTTGGCGAGGGTGACGGCGATGCCGTCGACCTTCTGGTCGATCGCGTTCTGCACCAGGTTGGCCTGGTTGCCGGCGTTCGGGTCGGAGGAGTAGACGAGCTTGATGTTGTCCTTGGCGGCGGCGGCCTGGGCGCCCTTGCGGACGGTGTCCCAGAAGGTGTCACCGGGCGCGGCATGCGTGATCATCGCGACCGTCATACGGGGAGTGGAGGCCTTGCCGGCCGAGATGTCGTTCCCGGCCTCGTCGGCCTTCTTGCCGCCGGAGCTGCTGGAGCATCCGGCGACAAGCAGGGCGGCCGCCGCCGCTGCGGCAACGAAGGGGGTGATTCTGAGGGAACGAGGGTGGGACAAGCGGTCCATCCTTACGACACCTCACTGTGCGGCAGGGGACGGGAGAGGTCCTTCTCCGGGGCCGCCGGCGTGGTCGGCGACGGGGAGCCCTTCGCCGGAGCCGTGGTCTGGGTCACGGTGATCAACGGGTTCCCTTCGCGGCGAACTGGGCGATCTTGGCGACGTTGGACTTGTCGACGAAGGCCGGCCCGGTCAGCACGGGCGCCTCGCCACCGCCGCTGTAGTTTCCGTTCGTCTTGTAGAGCCACAGCGAGTCGACCGACAGGTACCCCTGGAGGTAGGGCTGCTGGTCGATGGCCCACTGGATCTTGCCGGCCTTGATGGCGCCGACCGCGTCCTTGTTGAGGTCGAACGTGGCGAGCTTGGCCTTGCTGCCCGACTCGGCGATGGACTGGATGGCGGTCATCGCGAACGGGGCGCCGAGCGTGGTGACGTAGTCGATGGAGGAGTCCGTCTTGAGCTTGGCGGTGATCGTCGACTTCACGGACGGCATGTCGGTGCCGTTGACGTAGAGGATGTCGGTCTTGCCGCTGAAGGTCTTCTTCACGCCCGCGCAGCGGGCCTCCAGAGCCACCTGCCCCTGTTCCATGATCACGCAGACGGTGTGCTTGGCGCCGGCCTGGTTGAGCCTGCGGCCGAACGCCTCACCGGCGATGCTCTCGTCCTGGCCGAAGTACTCGAGCAGGCCCTGCTTCTTCCAGTCCTGCACGCCGGTGTTGAAGCCGACGACGGGGATGCCGGCCTTCTCGGCCTGGGCGACCACGGTCTTCATGGCGTCCGGCTTGGCAAGAGTGACAGCGATGCCGTCGACCTTCTGGTCGATCGCGTTCTGCACCAGGTTCGACTGGTTGGGACCGTTGGGGTCACTGGAGTAGACCAGCTTGACGTTGTCCTTGGCGGCGGCGGCCTGGGCGCCCTTGCGAATCGTGTCCCAGAAGGTGTCGCCAGGGGCCGCGTGCGTGATCATCGCGATCGTCATGCGGGGAGTGTTGGCCTTGCCGGCCGAGATGTCGTTCCCGGCTTCGTCGGCCTTCTTGCCGCCGGAGCTGCTGGAGCATCCGGCGACAAGCAGGGCGGCCGCCGCCGCTGCGGCAACGACGGGGATGGTTCTGCGGGAACGCGGGTGGGACGAACGGTCCATCTTTCCGGCACCTCACTGTGCTGCGGGGGAAAGGAGAAGCGGCTGATCGAGCGAACACTGCGGATCACATGCCGTTAACACGGCTGTTGCCCATGACGAGATAGAACCGTCGCGCCACCCTGAGGTCAACGTTTGTAATGACATCATTTGTCCATCAAGGAAAGATGTCAGAACAATTACTTGACGCTGGTTACGCGTGACCTCTAGACCTGAAATGACCCCAGGCAGGAGATCCGTGAATGAACGCTTCCTTTGATGTAATAACCATGGGTCGAACGGGGGTCGACATATATCCGCTGCAGACCGGCGTGGCCCTGGAAAGGGTCGAGAGCTTCGGCAAGTTCGCCGCCGTGATCACTCGAACCGGGCAGGACCCGTTCGACAGGTCCGTGCGCGAGGGACTCAAGGGGTTCGGGGTCGACGACCGCTGGGGTCGCCCGTGGCCGACCACCCGACGGTCGACCCTCGCCTGCCTTTCTGCGCCGGCCTCGACAGCCGCCGCGACCACGCCTGAGTCCGGCCGTCCGGAAGGAAACCCGCACCGATGAAGAACCTCCACCACTGGATCAACGGCAAGCCCAGCGAGGGTTCGTCCGCGCGCTACGGCCCCGTCCACAACCCGGCCACGGGCAACCAAGAGAAGCAGGTCCCCTTCGCCTCCGTCGACGAGGTGGACGCCGCGGTCGCCGCTGCCAAGGACGCGTACGCCACCTGGGGCCAGTCCTCGCTGGCCAAGCGGACCACGATCCTGTTCAGGTTCCGGGCGCTGCTGGATGCGAACCGGGACGCGATCGCCGAGCTGATCACGGCCGAGCACGGCAAGGTGCACAGTGACGCGCTCGGCGAGGTGGCCCGCGGCCTGGAGATCGTGGACCTGGCCTGCGGTATCAACGTGCAGCTGAAGGGCGAGCTGTCGACGCAGGTCGCCAGCCGCGTGGACGTCTCGTCCATCCGTCAGCCGCTGGGCGTGGTCGCGGGCATCACGCCGTTCAACTTCCCGGCGATGGTGCCGATGTGGATGTTCCCGGTCGCCATCGCGACCGGCAACACCTTCGTCCTGAAGCCGTCGGAGAAGGACCCTTCGGCCTCGCTGAAGCTCGCCGAGCTGCTCGCCGAAGCCGGTCTGCCGGACGGCGTCTTCAACGTCGTCCACGGCGACAAGGTGGCCGTCGACCGCCTGCTTGAGCACCCGGACGTCAAGGCCGTCTCCTTCGTCGGCTCCACCCCGATCGCCCGCTACATCCACACCACCGCCTCCGCCAACCACAAGCGGGTCCAGGCCCTGGGCGGCGCCAAGAACCACATGCTCGTCCTCCCGGACGCCGACCTGGACGCGGCCGCCGACGCCGCCGTGAGTGCGGCCTACGGCTCGGCCGGCGAGCGCTGCATGGCCATCTCCGCGGTCGTCGCGGTCGGCTCGATCGGCGATGAACTGGTGGAGAAGATCCGCGAGCGCGCCGAGAAGATCAAGATCGGCCCGGGCAACGACCCGACGTCCGAGATGGGCCCGCTGATCACGGCCGTGCACCGCGACAAGGTGGCCTCCTACGTCGAGGGCGCCGCCGCGGAGGGCGCGGAGGTGGTCCTGGACGGCACCGGCTACACCGTCGAGGGCTTCGAGGACGGCCACTGGATCGGCATCTCGCTGCTCGACAAGGTGCCCACGTCCGCGAAGGCCTACCAGGACGAGATCTTCGGCCCGGTGCTGTGCGTGCTGCGGGTGGACACCTACGAGGAGGGCGTGGCCCTGATCAACGGCTCGCCGTTCGGCAACGGCACCGCGATCTTCACCCGGGACGGCGGCGCGGCCCGCCGCTTCCAGCTGGAGATCGAGGCCGGCATGGTCGGCGTGAACGTGCCGATCCCGGTCCCCGTCGGCTACCACAGCTTCGGCGGCTGGAAGGACTCCCTCTTCGGCGACCACCACATCTACGGCAACGACGGCACGCACTTCTACACCCGCGGCAAGGTCGTCACCACCCGCTGGCCCGACCCCGCCGACGCCCCGACCGGCGTCGACCTCGGCTTCCCGCGCAACCACTGATGAAGGCCGGGCGCCGGAAGACGGCCGACGGTACGGCTGTGCTCGACATCGCCATCGACCGCATGAGTCCGGTACCGCTGTACCACCAGTTCGCCCAGCAGTTGGAGCAGGCCATTGAGCACGGCCTGCTCCTCCCGGGCGCCCTGCTCGGCAACGAGATCGACCTCGCCGGACGACTCGGTCTGTCACGGCCGACCGTCCGGCAGGGCATCAAGGCCCTGGTCGAGAAGGGGCTGTTGGTGCGGCGTCGGGGCGTCGGCACCCAGGTCGTGCACAGCACGGTCAGGCGCCCTCTGGAACTCACCAGCCTCTACGACGACCTGGAGGAGGCCGGGCAGGAACCGAGCACACGGGTGGTACGCAACGACGTCGTGCCCGCGTCCGCCGAGGTCTCCGCAGCTCTGGGTATCAGGGAGGGCGACAGCGTGGTCCGGTTGGAGCGGATCCGGTACGCGAACGGACTCGCCGTGGCCGTCCTGCGCAACCACCTGCCGACCGACCTGCTGCTCGATCTCGACACGCACCTGCTGGAGGCCATGGGGCTGTACCGGCTCCTGCACTCGGCCGGAATCAGTCTGCACAGCGCGCATCAGTCGATCGGCGCCGGCGCGGCCACCGCCGAGGAGGGCGAACACCTCGGGGAACCCGAGGGCGCGCCCCTGCTCACCCTGCGGCGTACGGCGTACAACGCCGCTGGGGAGGCCGTGGAGTGCGGCACGCATCGCTACAACGCGGCGCGCTACGTGTTCGAGTTCCAGCTGCTCATGCGGAGGTAGGGCGTCGGCAGCCGACCCGCGTCGGCAGAGGGAAACAGGGGTGGCGGGGACGACCGTGGTTTCGTCCCCGCCACCCCTGTGGCATTTACCTCACCTGCTCCACCAGCGCCGCCGCAGTCCGGTACGCCGCTGCGGCGGCCTCCCGCACCGGCAGCGCACGGTGCATGTCGGAGAGGATCTCCACACCCCAAGGGCCGCGAAAGCCGGCCGTACGGAGCGCGGCGATGATCCCCGGCAGGTCGAACGAGCCCTCTCCGCACAGGCGACGGCGATGGACGGTGTCCTCGAAAAGCGTGCCGACAACCTGAGGGTCGGCGTCGTTGAGCTCCACGCCCACGATCCGTGACCCGGGCACATCCGCCAGGTCGGCGGGCGGAGTGTGGGCGCGCTCGGTGTGCCAGACGTCGATGATGAGCCCGCCCGCCGGATGACCTGCGGTCTCGACGAGCCGGAGTCCGTCGTGCACGGTCTTGAGGTTGGACCAGGGCAGGGGCTCGACCCCGAGCCGGGCGCCCACCCCGTCGGCCTGCGCCGCCAGCGTGGCGAACTCCTTGGCCCAGACGTCCAGGTCCCAGGGCGCGTCCGCCACGTCAGGGCCGATCTTGAAGGTGCGTGCGCCGAGCGACTCGATGGCCCGCAGCATTCCGACGCGGACGGTGTCCGACGCGGCCCGACGGGGTCCGTCGGCCCACCAGTCGGTCAGCAGTTCCAACTCGATGTGGTTGATGCCGTTGTCCGCGAAGAGAGACCGGATGCCGGCGAGCCCGTACTCGCGCTCGGCCTCCACCAAGTCCCAGTACAGCAGCCCGAAGGCCGTGAATCCTGCGTCGCGCGCCGCTTCCACGCGCTCCCGCAGGTTCAGCGGACTGCGCTGGTCTTCCTCATCGGGAGCGGCGTCGCCCGCGGTGGTCCAACAAGTGGCCAGAAATTCGTCAGCGGTCATTTCTGTTTCCAGGATTCCTCATGTTCGGAAAGGACGCCGGCACGCAACGAATGGCGATTACAAGAAATGGCAGCCAGAACAGGCAGCAAGTCGCCTCGGCATTCTTGGACGCCCCGCATGCGCCGGTCAATCCCTCAGAAGACATCAAAAACGCATCAGGCCCGTATACGACTACGCGACACCGCGCAGCACCGCGCGCAGATGCTCGGCGCTGGCCCACACATCCTCGACCGGCCCCTTTTCCTTGGGCTCCTCGGTCAGGATGGTGTCCTGTTCCAGGACGTACCAGCCGTCGTAGCCGCGTGCGCTGAGGTGGGTGACGATGGCCTGGACGTCCACGTCTCCCGCGCCCAGCGGGCGGTACATGCCCTTGCGTACGGCCTCGGTGTAGCTGAGCTGTCCGGACTGGACCTTGGCGGCGAGGGAGGCGTCCACGTCCTTCATATGGGTGTGGGCGATGCGCTCGGGCGCCTGGCGGGTGAGCTCGGCGGGGTCGGTGCCGCCGATGAGCAGGTGCCCGGTGTCGAGGCAGAGGGAGATCGCCGAGTGCTCCAGGACGCGTCGGACCTCGTCGCCGTTCTCGATCATCGTGCCGACGTGCGGGTGCAGGACGGCACGTACGCCGCGTTCGGCGGCCAGCGAGGAGAGCCGGTCGAGGTTGGACAGCAGCAGCTGCCAGCCGTCGGCGTCGAGCTCGGGGCGGGAGTCGTAGCCGTCCTGGCCGGTGACGGCCGACAGGACGAGCACCTCCGCCTTCGAGGCGGCGTAGCTCTCCAGGAGCTGTTCGGTCTCGGGCAGCGGGTCGTGTCCGGGCACGTGCAGCAGCAGCGGGGTGAAGCCGCCGACCGCGTGCAGGTCGTGGTCGGCGAGCGTCCGTGCCATGGCGTCCGGCTCGCCGGGCAGGAAGCCCTCGGGGCCGATCTCGGTGGCCGCCAGGCCGACTTCGCGCATCTCGTTCAGCACCCGCTCGGGCGTCAACTGGTAGCCCCAGCCGGGGACTTCGCACACACCCCAGGAGATGGGCGCGCCGGCGATCCTGTTCAGGGGTGAGGTGGTCATGCCGTGGCCTTTCGGAGGTTCCAGTCGGGGTTGGCGACCGCGGCCGGCGGGCGGCCGGCGAGGACGTCCGCGACACCGCGGGCGGCGTCGACGAAGGTCAGGGTCATCGCCCGGCGCGTCATGCCCATCAGGTGGGGGGTGAGGACGACGTCGGGGTGGTCGAACAGCGGGTGGTAGAGCGCCGGTTCGGGGTCGAACACATCCAGCCCCACCCCCGACAGCCGGCCCGACTCCAGGGCGGCCAGGGTGGCGTCCGGGTCGAGCAGGCCACCGCGGCCGCAGTTGATCAGGATCGCTCCCGGCCTGACGCGGGACAGCAGCCACTCGTCCACGAGGTGCCGGGTCTCCTCGACGAGCGGCGCGTGCAGGGTGAGCACGTCGCTCGACTCGGCCAGTTCACCGAGGTCGGCGCAGGCGAACTCGGACGGGGGAGGGCTGAACGGGTCGTAGGCGAGTGTCCGCATCCCGAAAGCGGCGGCGAGTTCGCCCACCCGGCGTCCGATGCGGCCGTAGCCGACGATCCCCAGGGTGGCGCCGTCCAGGTCACCGACCGGTACGGCGTTCCGCTCGGCCCAGCGGCCGTCCCGTACCAGGTCGGTCAGTGGTTTCAGCCGCTTGGTCAGGTGCAGGGCCATGGCGAAGACGCCCTCGGCCACGGCCCGGCTGCCCGCGTTGGGGGTGATGACCACGGCGATGCCGCGGGCGGAGGCCGCCGCCACGTCGACCAGGTCCACGCCGACGCCGGTGCGGGCGATGACACGCAGCCGTGGCGCCCGCTGGAGGAAGTCGGCGTCGATGCGCCGGTCGGCACGGACGATGGCGCCCTCGGCGACCGCGAGGTCCTCGGGGGTGGGGTCGGTGACGAACGTGACCCGCTCGCCGAGAACGGGACCCACGGTGTCGGCGTCGACGGGGCCGAGGGCCACTACGACATGCTCGGTCATACGATCAACTCCGCGCCGACTGCACAGGATGCACAGGATGACTGAAGTTCGCCCCCGGCACCGCGGGCACCGGCTGCCAGGAGCCGCTCTCCGCGGAGGCCGCTGCCGCCGCGATCACCTCGGCGACGGCGTGCGCGTCCTCGATCGTCGAGTTGTGGTGCTCGATGCCGGCCACGGCGGCCAGGAACTTCTTGGCCTCGATCACCTTGAGGTCGTCGTAGCCCATGCTGTTGCCGGGGCCGGGCTGGAAACTGGCGTAGTCGCCCATGTGGCCGTTGCCGAGCACGGTGGTGTAGCCCTGGTGGGGGCCGCTGCGGTCGAGGGCGACGCGCAGTTCGTTCATGCGCTCGAAGTTCCAGGCGACCGATCCGTCGGTGCCGTAGATCTCGAAGCCGATGCCGCACTGCGGGCCGACGATGACGCGGGACGCCTCCAGCGTGCCGACGGCTCCGCCGCTGAAGCGGACGAGGGCGGCGCTGTAGTCGTCGTTCTCCACGGCCGCCATCTCGCCGTCCTCGATCACCGCGAAGTGCGTGCCCGAGCCCATGGGCAGGATCGGGCGCTCGGTGTAGACGGTGCTGGTGAGGGCGGAGACTTCGTCGATCGGGGCGACGACGTAACTGACCAGGTCCACGACGTGGCTCAGCAGGT
This sequence comes from Streptomyces sp. NPDC054834, assembly GCF_053611185.1. NCBI lineage: Bacteria > Bacillati > Actinomycetota > Actinomycetes > Kitasatosporales > Streptomycetaceae > Streptomyces > Streptomyces sp. NPDC054834. Next base: position 149,251 of record NZ_JBSGZV010000013.1, read on the forward strand.
CCCCGAGCGCGCCGTGCCCGGCCAGATCCCGCTTGAAGCGCCAGGACAGGGCGCCCTTGGGCTCGGAGGCGTAGCCGGAGAAGAAGGTGGCGCGCACGTTGGTGATACGGCCCAGGCGTCCCTCGGCGATCAGCTCGCGGGCCCGCTCCACGGCGGGGGCGTGGCGGTAGTTGTAGCCGATGGAGGTGACGACCCCGGCGGCGCGGGCCGCGGCGGCGACCTCGGCGGTCTCCTCGGCACCGCGCCCGACGGGCTTCTCGATCCAGAACGGCTTGCCGGCCTTGGCGGCGGCGATGCCGATCTCGTGGTGGAGGAGGTTGGGCGCGCAGATCGAGACGACCTCGACGTCCGGATCGTCGAGGACGGCGCGGTAGTCGGTGGTGGCCTTCTCGTAGCCGAGGACGTCACGGGCGTAGGCCGCGCGGTCCTCGGCCGTGTCGGCGGCGTGCACCAGGCGGGGCTTGATGCCCAGCTCGGGGTAGACGGACGGCAGTGCCTGGTAGGCGCGGCTGTGGAGCTTGCCCATCCAGCCGACGCTGATCAGTCCGACGCCGATCTCGCGGGCGGCGCCCGGGGTGTTGGGGGTCATTGATGTCTCCTGATGGTGAGCCGAGCGGCCTTGGTGAAGTCCGGCGCGGTACGGCGCGCCCCGTAGGGGCGCGGGGAACTGCGCGACCAGCCCCCACCGGCCCGCGGGTTCATGACTGCGCTCCTAGCGGAGCGCCTACGCCCGGGCCTCGCCGAGCGCGGCGGACAACGCGGCGGCGAGCAGGGTCGAGTCGGAGCCGATACCGATGAACGTCCAGCCCTCGGCCCGCTTGGCGGCCGCGGCCGCGCCGTCGGGGACAAGGAGCCCGGACGCCTTGCCGTGGTCGGCGGCGGCCTTGCGGACGCGGTCCAGCGCCTCCCGGTAGACCGGGGCGCTGAACTCGCCCGGCACGCCGAGGTCATGGCTGAGGTCGCGGGGGCCGACGAACAGCACGTCGACGCCGTCGAGGGCCGCGATGGCCTCGACCTCGTCCAGCGCGCTCGCCGACTCGATCTGGATCACGCCGAGGATCTCCCCCTCACGGTCCAGGGCTTCGGGGTCGAGTCCGAAACGGCAGGCCCGGTTGTAGGTGGCGACGCCCCGATCCCCCGCGGGCGGATACCTCAAGTGCCGTACTGCTTCCTGGACGTCGGCCGCCGTGTCGAGGCGCGGCAGCATGACCCCGGCGACGCCGAGGTCGAGGACGCGGCCGATGCGGATCCGGGCCACGGACTCGACACGTACGACGGTCGGCACTCCGTAGGCCGCCGCGGCGGGGACGGTCGTACGGACCTGCTCCTCGCCTCCGGCGCCGTGTTCGAGGTCGAGCAGCACCCAGTCGGCTCCGGTGGCGGCGCAGACCTCGGCCGAGACCGGGGAGGCGAGGCCGACGAAGGTGCCCAGGGTGGCCTCGCCGGCGGCGAGCCGGGCGCGCAGTCGGCCGTGGTCGAGGGGAGAGTGATCGAAACGTGCGGAACTCATCCGTACCACCTCTGGGACGCCAGGCCCTCTTCGTACTCGCCGCGCAGCTGCGCGACCGTCTCCTGCTCGGAGACCTCGGCCGGGGCCACGTCCCACCACACGCCGGCGCCGGGAAGGTCGGCGTGCGGGATCACGGGGACGACCAGGACGACCGGGCCGCTGTGGTCGCGGGTCTCGGCCAGTGCGGCACGCACCTCGTCGGCGGTCGTGGCGCGGAGGGCACGGGCGCCGAGGCCCTCAGCGGTCTTGACGAGGTCGACCTGGAGGTAGTCGCCCTCCAGGCGGGCGGGCTTGCCCGAGCCGATCTCCAGGCTGCCGTCCCGGTAGCGGAACTCGTTGCCGAACTCCCGCCCGTTGCGGCCCATCTGGAGTCGGTGGATGACCTGGTAGCCGTGGTTCTCCGGGATCACTACCGTGATCGCGAGCCTCTCCTGGGCGGCCGTGACCAGCTCGGTCGGCGCCATGAGGAACGTTCCGTCGCCCAGCAGGGACAGCACCCGCTTCGACGGGTCCGGCTCGGCGAAGCGGACGCCGATCGCGGCGGGCAATTCGTAGCCCATGCAGGAGAAGCCGAACTCCAGGTGGGCGAACCGGCCTTCGGTGGCGTCCCACACCTTCTGGAGGTCACCGGGCGGACCGCCGGCGGCGGCGATGATCGTGTCACCGGACTGGGCGTGCTCCTGGAGCAGGCCGATCAACTGGCCCTGGGTGAGGGCGGCTTCGGTGTCCCGTACGACGTCGGAGTCATCGGACAGCGACGCGAAGTCGAAGGGGATGTCCGGGTCGAGCGCGGCGGTACGTTGCTCCTGCCACTGCTCGTCGAGGGCGCGCACCTTCTCCTGCCAACCGGCGGTGGTGGTGGTGCCGTTGGCCCGTACGGCGTCTGCCAGTGCGGCCAGGGCCCGCTTGGCGTCGGACACGATGCCGGTCGCGCCCAGGCGGCCCGCGTCGTGCACGTTGACGTTGATGCTCGCGAAGCGCACGTCGGGGTTCTCGAAGATGGAGTGCGAGGCGGTGGCGAAGTCCGTCAGCCGCGAGCCCACGGTGAGCACGAAGTCGGCTTCCCGGGCAAGGACGTTGACCGCCGGAGTACCTTCGAGGCCGATGCCGCCTAGCTGCCACCAGGCGCGGCGCTGGACGGCGCCCTTGCCGGCGAATGTCTCCGCGACGGGGATGCCCGCCGCGTCGGCGAGGGCCTCCAGTTCCTCGGTGGCACCGGAGTACACGACCCCGCCACCGGCGATGATCAGCGGCTTCTCCGCCTCGGCGAGCATCCGCGCGACCACCGCGACCTCGTCGGCGTCCGGCGCCGGACGGCGTATCGGCCAGTCGCGCTCGGCAAAGAACTCCGCCGGGTAGTCGTAGGCGTGGGACTGGATGTCCTGCGGGAGGGAGACGACGACCGCGCCGGTGTCGACGTCGGTGAGGGCACGCATCGCCGCGGGCAGCGCGGTGAGCAGCTGCTCGGGCCGGGTGATGCGGTCGAAGAAGCGGGATACGGGCCGGAAGGCGTCGTTGACGGAGGCGTCGGCCTCGATCGGGTGCTGCAACTGCTGGAGTACGGGCCCCTGGTGACGGGTCGCGTACGTGTCGCCCGGCAGCAGCAGGACGGGGAGGCGGTTCACGGTGGCGAGGCCCGCCCCGGTCACCATGTTGAGAGCGCCCGGGCCAATGGAGGCGGTCACGGCGAGGGTGGCGTGCCGCTTGGTCGCCTTGCCGTAGGCCGTCGCGATGTGGACCAGCGCCTGCTCGTTACGGCCCTGCACGAACGGGAGTTGGTCGCTGAGCTGGTCGAGGGCCTGGCCGAGCCCGGCCACGTTGCCGTGGCCGAAGATGCCCAGCGCGGCCGGTATGAGGCGGCGGCGGTGGCCGTCGGCCACCGAGTACTGCCGGGAGAGGTAGGTGACGACGGCCTGGGCGACGGTGAGGCGCACCGTGCCTTGTCGCGTCCGGTCGATCATGAGTCGGCTCCTGATAGGGGGTGTGTACGGGGACGCGGCGGCCGGGTCACCAGGGGCGGCCGTGCAGGACGATGGTCTTGACCTCGGTCATCTCGCTGACCGCGGCGCGGGGGCCTTCCTTGCCGTAGCCGCTGCCCTTCAGGCCGCCGTACGGCATGAGGTCGGCACGCCACAGGGGCGTCCAGTTGATGTGGACGGAACCGGCGTCGATCTCCCGGATGGCCCGCACCGCGCCGGCCACGTCGGAAGTGAAGATGCCGGCGCCGAGGCCGTAGGCGGTGCCGTTGGCCTGGGTGATGGCGGACTCCCAGTCGGCGGCCGAGCTGACGGCGACGGCCGGTCCGAACAACTCCTGCTGATTGAAAGGGGAGTTGGGATCGACGTCGGCCACGACGGCCGGGCTCACCACGGTCCCGTCACGCTCGCCGCCGGTCAGGACGCGGGCGCCGTCCGCCGCGGCCCGCGCGATGGCGCGCTCCACCCGCTCCGCCTCGGCGGTCGTGATCAGGGCGCCCATGGTCGTGTCGGGGGACGACGGGTCCCCGGTCCTGATGGCCTTGACCTTGGGGACGAGGGCGTCGAGGAAGTCGGCGGTGACCGAAGGGTGCGTGATCACTCGCTGGACCGAGATGCACACCTGTCCGGCGTTGACGTAACCGCCCAACGCGACGGCGCTGGCGGCCAGTTCGAGGTCGGCGTCGGGAAGGACGACGACCGGGCAGGAGGCGCCCAGTTCGAGGGAGAGCTTCTTGACCCCGGCGACGCGTGCGATGTGCTCGCCGGTCGCCGTGGAACCGGTGAAGGAGATCTTCCGTACCCGGGGGTCGGTCACGAGGGCGTCCCCGAGTACCCCGCCGGAGCCGACGAGCACCGACAGCACGCCCTCGGGAAGCCCGGCGTCCACGAAGCACTCGGCGAGCGCCAGCGCGGTCAGCGGGGTTGAGGTGGCCGGCTTGAGGACGACCGCGTTGCCCGCCGCCAGCGCGGGAGCCAGTTTGTGCAGCACGAGCAGCGCGGGGTAGTTGAACGGCGTGATGGCCACCACGACTCCGCACGGTTGGCGCAGCGTGAAGCCCACCTTGTCCTGCCCGGTGCCGCGGTTGGCGTCCAACGGCAGGGTCTCGCCGTAGAGCTGGGTGCCCTCGAAGGCCGCGAGACGGATCAGGTCCCCGGATCGTGACGCCTCGCCGGTGGCCTCGGTGATGGTCTTGCCCGACTCCGCGCTGATGGTCTGCGCGATCTTGCCGGCTCTCTGGTCGGCGAGCTCCGCCGCACGCAGCAGGATCGTCATCCGCTCGTGAGCGGGTGTACGGCGCCACACCGCGGCACCCCGCTCCGCCGCCGCAAGGGCCGCCTCGACGTCCTCGGGGCCGGCTACCGCTACGGTGCCGACGGTCTTGCCGTCGAAGGGCGACGTCACGTCGCGGATCCGTCCCGACCCCGCCGACGCTTGCCATCGGCTTCCGATGAGTAGTTCCGCAGGCGCCATTGCCATCTCCCTCCAGAAACCGTCACAGCTGGTCCGAAGTGCTGATCAGCCAACGGCCAGGCCGTTTACATGGGCGCAACGGTAGGCGGGTCACAGGGCATTGCTGAAGAGGTGGAATCCATCATTATCGCGTCATTGAATACATCTTTTTTCCATCACCTCTGACGCCGGTGCGCTCGCCCGGAGTGGATCACGCACGCTACGGCTTGGCGCAGCCGGACGTCGTTGGCCAAGCGGCCGATTCGGGACGCGTTCGGGACGCGTTCGGGACGCAAGGATAGGAACAGACCGACAAAGACGAAGGGATGTCGACACGGCTCACCTCGTCTGACCCGGGCAAACGCCAAGGATGAGCGTAGATCGGCAAGGGTCGCCAAGACCCTCAAAGGACTCATAATCCGCCGGCCGTGGGTTCGAGTCCCACCCGCCCCACCTGTGCAGGGCTGTGACCTGCGGAAACGTCTCAGCAGGCGGGCGGATTCAGGACTTCGGGCGAACGGACGGAATCCGCTGCTCGTGAGTTCCACGGCGATTCGGTGACGCGTGGTTGGCGCGTCGTTGACCTGCGGTCATGAAGCGTTTGGTGGCTCTCGCGGGTTGGAGGGGATGGCCTGATCGGCGGGCGAGGGCGGGTTTCGGGACGCTGATGGGACGCAGGGAATCGCGAGACAGCGGAAGACGTCGGTGGCGACGGACGGGGGTGCTCCCGGCTCCCCAGCCCGGCGCCGTCCATCCGGAACGCCGGGCACACAGGCAGGTGAGGGTCCCGCCCAGGTAGAAACCGATCGCCCGGCCTTGCCGGTGCACATGGGCATGGCCGATGTAACCAGTCGGTCCCACGAGCGGGCGGGGGTGCCTCGGGTGTGTGCTTGCGGCTGGGGCCTACCGGCCCAGGTGAGCGAGGATCAGGTTGGGATCCTCGGCGGTGAGCCAGCCGGCGTTCAGCACGTAGACGGTGTGGCCGCGCAGGGCAATGGATGTGGGGTTCTGCAGGCCGTCGGCCGAGCTGAGCACGGTGGAATGGGTGCCGTCGGACTGGACAAGCGCGACTTCGTTCGGTGTGTCGAGGGCGGCCAGGAGTTGGTCGCCACGGCCGGTGAAGGCGATGTCATCGATGCCTGGCATACCGTCGGCCCGAGTCTGGATCCTGCCGGCGCGTCCGTCCCGGAGGATGGGGATGCGCAGGATGGTGCCCTTGTCGAGGTTGGTGGCCCAGACCGCGCCATTGTGGATCTTCAGGCCGTTGGCGCCGAGGAAGCCGGTGGGGGTCAGTTCGGGGGCGGTGGACCAGGCGGTGGGGGTGCCGCCGGTCGTGGGCACGCTCCAGATGGTGCCGAGCGCGGAGTCGGCGACGTAGAGGGTGTGGGTGCGCGGCTCGAGTGCCAGGCCGTTGGGCAGGCCGTTCGCGGGCAGCGCGGCGATTCGCTGCGGTTCCCCGCCGGGGCGCAGGCGCCACACGCCGGTGAGGTCGGCAGTGCCGGTGGCGTACAGGAAGTACAAGGTTCCGTCGTGGGCTCGGACGATGCCGACGGTCAGCGGGAAGCCCAGGGCCGGGGTGTGGACGCCGCCGTCGGCGGGCTCGGGCAGCGTGGCCAGGATCCGGACGGCTCCCCTGCGGGAGACCTCGGCGATCTGGCGGCCCTTGGCGAAGGTGACGTACGTGCGGCCCCCCGGTGCAAGGGCGACGTTCTCCGGTGTCTGGCCCTTGGCCAGGTCGAAGTGCGCGGCGATCCGCGCGCTGCTCAGCGGCGCGGAGACGGCCGAGGCCGGAACGGGGCTGAGCGCCGCGGCAGCGGCCGCGACCAGGGCGCCCACTGTCACGGCGGAGGTGGAGAGCTTCTTGAACATGGTTCCTTCTCTGATCTTGGGGTGTTCCGGGGCATGGCGCAGCAGACTGCGACGCATGGGTGGGAACAGGCGGGTCTTCTGGCGGGGCGGCTGCCCGCGGCAGAGTCGGCCGGCGGCCGTGCCTGGGTGGGACGGGCGCCGACTCGCTGTGGCCGGACGCCCGGTGACGTTCTGTGAGGTCAGGTCTTGTCGGCGCGGGGCCGCGTCTGCGCCGGGTCGGAGGAGAGGCGGGCCTGTGTGGTGGCCTCGCCGGTCACCTGGGCGAGCAGGGCGAGCGCGGCCCGCGAGGGCGAGCCCGGTTCTGTGGTGGCGACGACCACGCTGGGGCCCGGCCCGCTGTTGAGGGTCTGCTGAATGACCGTCAGGGGACCGACCAGCGAATGGCGCATGTCATAGGGGGCGACGGTACAGGCCTTGATGCGGTGGTCGGCCCACATCGAGGCGAACTCGGTGCTCTTCGCGGACAGTTCGCCCAGGACCGCGTGCAGTGCCACGTCCTCCGGATGCTGGGCCGCCACGATGCGGAGATTCCCGACAACCGCCCTGGCTTTGCTCGGCCAGTCCACGTACAGGTCACGGACATGGGAGTCGAGGAACACCAGTCTGGCCATGTTGGGGCGCTGCGCCGGCAGGTCAGGGGCGCCGGGGTCCAGGTGCCCGGCGAACAACGCGTGGCCCGGGCGGTTCCACGCCAGCACGTCGCTGCGTCGGCCGAGCACGATCGCCGGAACGTCGCCCAGCACGTTCAGCAACTGGTGGATCGCCTCCGTCACCCGCTCCGGCGCCGACTGTCGGCCCCGGGTGCGCTGCCTGTCCGCTCGGGCCAGGTCGTGCAGGTACCGTCGCTCGGACTCGTCCAGCCAAAGGGCCGTGGCGATCGCATCCAGAACCTCAGGCGACGCGCTCAGTGACTGCCCCTGCTCCAGGCGGGTGTAGTAAGAGGTGCTCACGCCCGCCAGCAGCGCCAGCTCCTCGCGTCGAAGACCCGGTACACGCCGGCGCTCACCGTAGGTGGGCACCCCGACATCCTCCGGGCGCAGCTGGGAGCGCCGCGCATGCAGGAAGTCCCCGAGTTGCGTCTTTCCGTCCATGGCTCCAAGTGTGGGCCGCCGTTCCACACCCAGCCTGACCCAGCTTTGGATAGGCAACGGCGGGTCTGGTTCCCCGCCCGCACCATCGATGAAGTGGGAGGCAGCCGAATCCGTCAGCCCGTGCGCACCCAGGAGGCCGCCTTGAGTATCGCCACCACCGAAAACGAACCCTTCGACGCTCTGGACGCGGCAGACTTCGCCTTCACCAGGCGCGCCTGGGTCGACGCGGCGCCTGCCCGCGTCTACGAACTGGTCAGTGACGTGTCCGCGATCAGCCGTTGGAGCCCCAACGCCGACGACGTCGCTTTCGACCCGGGTGCCGGCCCCTGGGTCAGCGCCTGGTTCAGTGGCCGCAACCGCAGGGACGGCAAGGAGTGGACCAGCCGCTCCCAGATCGTGCACGCCGACTCCGGGGCGGCTTTCGCCTTTGTCGTCGGCGGCGCGGAGAACGGCATCGTGCGCTGGGAGTGGACCTTCACCCCCCAGGGACGCGGAACCGTCGTCCAGCAGTCCTGGAAACTGCTCCGCCTCGACCCGGTGCTGGGCACCACCCGCTCCGAGCTGGACGCGCTCCGTCGCTACATGACCAACAGCGTCGAAACCACGCTCACCGCCCTCGCCCAGTGGCTCGCCGAGGAACGCTCGAGCCCGAGCTGACGCGCCATGCACCTGAGCAGCCACTCCTGCCGGAGGCCGTATTGCCCGGCGTGGGAGGCCGCCTCTCAGCAGTCCGCTTCTTCAGGGGCGATCGACTCTCGCTGGGCTGTCTGCCGACACGGGAGAGGAGGGTGCGCAGCTGCTCGGCGTCCTGGTCACTCAGATCGGCGAGGAGGTGTGCTTCGGGGCCGGACTCGGCGGTGACCGCCCCTGCCGGAAGCACGCTGTCGATGACGGTCGACGGCGTGCCGACCGCCGTCGAGCCTGGCGGCGACTACAGCGGGGCGATCACCCTGTCGGAGTCCTGAGGGCCGTCAGCCGCAGGAGCCGGTGAAGACGTCGACTTCGTCGTTGCTGCTGCTCGCCGTCACGATGTCCTGCGTGCCGTCGGAGGTCACTCGGCGGCCGCGGCCTCGTAGGCGCCGGCGGACGTCAGTTCGGTGAGCTCGGTCAGCTCGCCCCCGGAGGTGCCCTGGTAGACGGAGACGGAGTTGCCGCTCAGGGAGGAGACGCGGATGTCCCTCACGCCGTCGCCGTCGAGGTCGGCGGAGCTGACCGCGACCGGCAGGGAGGACGTCGTGTAGTCGGTGGGGTCGTCGGAAGGTGCCGTCGCCGTTGCCGGCGTAGACCTCCTGGGTGTCGGAGCCGTCGGAGATCGTGGCCAGGTCGGTTTCGCCGTCGGGACGGGAGGTGGGTCGGACGCGGGCCGCCGGGTACTCGGGCCGCCTACAGGTGGTGCCGGAGGTGCGCGATGGACGGTTCCGTGGACCGGATCGCCGAGCCCTGGGGCGCGCGTACGCCGTACGGGCCGGGTGCGGACTGGCCGGTGCGTACCGACACGCATCTGGCGGCCGGGATCGGCGAGGACGACGTGGAGCGGTGGGTGCAGGCCGCCTCGCTGTTGCACTCCAACGGGGACGCCATGGACATCGCGGTGCGCGGCGGGCGGATCGTCGGCGTGCGGGGGCGGGCCGTGGACCGGGTCAACAGGGGGCGGCTCGGGCCCAAGGACCTCTTCGGGTGGCAGGCGGGCGCATCCCCGGACCGGCTCACCCGGCCGCTGGTGCGGGAGGCCGGCCGGCTGGTGGAGAGCGACTGGGACCATGCCATGGGGCGGGTCGTGAGCCGCAGCAAGGAGCTGCTCGAAGAGCGCGGACCCGGGTCCATCGGCTTCTACACCACCGGACAGCTGTTCCTGGAGGAGTACTACACCCTCGCCGTCATCGCCCGGGCGGGCATCGGCACCCCCCACCTGGACGGCAACACCCGGCTGTGCACGGCGACCGCCGCCGAGGCACTGAAGGAGACCTTCGGCTGCGACGGGCAGCCCGGGTCCTACACCGACGTGGACCACGCCGACGTCCTCGCCCTCTTCGGGCACAACGCCGCCGAGACACAGCCCGTGCTGTGGATGCGGATGCTGGACCGGCTGGACGGGCCCGAACCGCCCCGGCTGATCTGCGTGGACCCGAGGCCCACGCCCGTCGCACACCGCGCCACCGTGCACCTCGCGCCCCGGCTCGGGACGAACGTCGCCCTGCTCAACGCCCTGCTGCACGAGATCATCCGGACCGGGCGGGTCGACCACGACTACGTACGGGACCACACCGTCGGATACGAGGAACTCGCCGCCCGCGTGGACGACTGCACCCCGCGGTGGGCCGCGCGGATCTGCGACGTACCCGCCGCGGCGATCGAGGAGGCCGCCGAGGTCCTCGGCGGTGCCGAGCGGCTGCTGTCCACCGTGCTCCAGGGCGTCTACCAGTCCCACCAGGCCACCGCCGCCGCCGTCCAGGTCAACAACCTGCACCTGATCCGCGGCATGCTGGGCCGCCCGGGCGCCGGCCTGCTCCAGATGAACGGGCAGCCCACCGCCCAGAACACGCGCGAGTGCGGCGCCGACGGAGACCTGCCGGGCTTCCGGAACTGGCAGAACGACGAGCACGTCGCCGAGATCGCCCGGCTGTGGAACGTCACCCCCGAGACCGTTCCGCACTACGCCCCGCCCACCCACGCCATGCAGATCTTCCGCTACGCCGAGCAGGGCTCCATCCGCATGCTGTGGATCACCGGCACCAACCCGGCCGTCTCCCTGCCCACCCTGTCCCGCATCCGGTCCGTCCTGGAACAGGACCGGCTGTTCACCGTCGTACAGGACCTGTACCTCACGGAGACGGCCCAACTCGCCGACGTCGTACTGCCCGCGGCCACCTGGGGCGAGAAGACCGGCACCTTCACCAACACCGACCGCACCGTGCACCTGACGGAGAAGGCGGTCGAGCCGCCCGGCGAGGCCCGCCCCGACCTGGACATCCTCCTCGACTACGCCGCCAGGATGGGCTTCCGCGACAAGGACGGCGGCCCCCTGATCACCTGGCAGGACCCCCAGTCCGCGTTCGAGGCCTGGCAGCGGTGCAGCGCCGGACGGCCCTGCGACTACACCGGTCTGAGCTACGACCGCCTACGCGGCGCGTCCGGCATCCAGTGGCCCTGCACCCCCGACGCCCCCGACGGCACCGAACGCCTCTACACCGGCGGCATCACCTGGGCCCACCCGGACCACTGCGAGAGCTACGGCAAGGACCTGGTGACCGGAGCCACCGTCGAACCGGTGGAGTACCGCTCCCTCAACCCCGACGGCAGGGCGGTCATCAAGGCCGCCGAGTACCTCCCCGCGCACGAGGTCACCTCGCACGACTTCCCGCTCCAGCTCACCACCGGACGTACGCTCTACCACTTCCACACCCGCACCAAGACCGGCCGCGTCCCCCAACTCAACGCCGCCGCACCCGAGATGTGGGTCGAGCTGTCCGCCGCGGAAGCCACCGCCCGAGGGCTCGCGGAAGGCGACCTGGTGGAGGTCACCACACCCCGCGGCGCGGTCCGCGCCCGGCTGCGCGTCACCGCCATCCGCGACGGCACGGTGTTCCTGCCCTTTCACTACGGCTACTGGGACACCCCGGCGGGACACCGGCCGCCGGACCGGGTCACCGGCCGGGCCGCCAACGAGACCACGGTCACCGACTGGGACCCGGTCTCCAAACAGCCGCTGTTCAAGACCGCCGCCGCCCGCGTCCGCCTGTTCGCGCACGGCGACGGCACACCCGCACCCGCCCCCACCACCACCGCCTCCGCACCGGCCCACCCGGACGGCATCCCGCCGACCGAGGGCGGACCCCAGGCACACGCCACCCACACGGGGGAGCGGCGGGAGGACCGCCCATGAACGGCATCACCCTCACCCTGCGCGCACTGCACCACGGCGAGCGCAAGCTGGAGAAGGACCTGCTGGCCGCCGCCGAACGGCACCACACCGAGCACGAGTTCCACCACGTCGCGATCGACCTCGCCGACTGGTCCCACCGGCACCGGGCCCGGATCGCCGAGACCGGCCGCCACTACGGCCTGGACATGTCCAACTCGCCCGCCCAGCCGGCGTACGGCATCATGGCCACGCTCCGCGAAGTGGCCGCCGACACCCTCACGCGCCGCCCCGAGACCGGACTGCTGCTCCTGCACGACCTGCACGACCTCTACCTGACCGCCTCCGGCAACTCCCTCTACTGGGAGATGCTCGCCCAGGCCGCACGGGCCACCAAGGACACCCGGCTCCTCGAACTGGCCGCAGCCTGCCACCCCCGGACCCTCCGGCAGATCCGCTGGGCCGACTCCATGATCAAGACCCTGTCACCGCAGTTGCTCACCAGCCAGTGAGCGCGGACCGGGGTACCCGCCTCCTCCCCGGGGAGTAGCCCGACCACCCTCGGCTCATCCCCCGGGGCCAGGGCAGGTGCCTCCATGCGGGCGATGTGCCCGGCAGGCGCGAGGGCGAGGCTTGGGGCAGCAGGTTCGAGGCAGTACGAGGCATCAGGAGGGCGTCATGGAACGCCGGATCCGTGTTCGTGTCAGCCGCCGGCCCGCAGCGCCCCGGGGCCAGGAGATCGACCGCAGGACGCCGTCGGGCCGGATCCTGCCCTACTGATCAATGGTCGGGGTGATGGTGGGTGAGCGCCGTGCGCAGGGCACCGCGCAGGCGTTCCGGGAACGGCGAGCCGTCGGCCGTGCTGGTGGCCGTGACCGCCTCCGCGACGGTGTGCAGCTTGGTGTTGGACAGCTGGGAGGTCTCCCGCAGGATGTCCCACGCCTCGTCGGACGTGCAGGCGTGGGTGGCCATGAGGACACCCCGGGCCTGGTCGATCAGCGGGCGGGAGACGATCGCCCGGCGCAACTGGTCTATCTCCTCCTCCAGTACGCGCATCTGCTCCGCACGCTCCCGCGACACCGACGAGGAAGCGGAAGCGGGGACGGACGGCTCCGGCTCCGGGCCCTGAGCGTGGGTGTGCAGCGGGTCCGCGGTGTCCAGTCCCGCCAGTTCCAGGACCCGGCGCGGCTGGCCCTTCCAGGCGGTGGCCGAGACCGGGACACCGTGGTGCCGGCCGTACCGGTTCAGGAGCTCCAGGAACTCCAGCCCGGCCGTGTCCATGAAGTCCACCGCCGACATGTCCAGCTCCACCCCGACGACACCTGTCGGCAGGGCCGCCAGCTCCGTGGCGAGGATGTCGGCGCAGCCGTGGACGAGCTCGCCCTGTGGGATCAGCAGCGCCCTGTTCGTCTCCGTACGGGAGTCGATGACCAGCGCGGCCGGCCGCGGGGAAAGAGGTGCGCGTGCCACTGAGGTCATGTCTCCGCCCTTGGTCGTCCCGGACAGTGCTCGCGCTGATGCACCGTGTGTGCGTCGGGTCGACGCACAACTCGGTGTGCGCCTGCCCCAGGTGCGCCGGAGCACACCCCGGTGCGGAGTGAAGAGGGAGAAGATGCCGATGGGACCGGCGATTCCCGGCGGTCCGGGGGACCGGGGTGGTGGGGACGGCGCATACTGGGAACCCGTGGCCCCGAGCACCGAGGAGACGGCGTGAGCATCCCCCAGCCCGCGCGACACGCCCCGCCGGGCAGCGCCGCGCCGTCGGCACAGCTGCGGGTCCGTCCGCTGTGCGGACGGATCGGCGTACAGGCGCTGGGCGAGGTCAGCCTGGCCACGCGCGGGATCTGGGAAGGCGCGCTGGAGCAGGCTGTTCGCGAGGACGAGGATGTGTACTACTTGGAACTTTCCGCGGTGACGTTCGTGGACGTCGCGGGTGTCGACGCGCTCGCGGGCGCCGCCCAGCGGCTCCGCGACGGCCGCCGGATCGTCGTCGACCGGCCACCGCCCGCCCTGCCGCGCCTCCTGGAACTGTTCTGGCCCGGCCTCCGGACGATCGAGGTGTCGAAGTCATGACCGCCGTGGCCGAACCCTTCGTGCATCCCGCGCTGTTCTACGCGGACGAGCAGCAGTACCTCGCGGGCACGGTCCCCTTCATCCGGGACGGGCTCGCCGCCGGTGAACCGGTCGCGGTGGCCGTCCCCGGCGAGAACCTGCGGCTCATCCAGGACGAGCTGGGCGCCGACGGCGAGTCCGTGCGGTTTCTGGACATGCGCGAGGCCGGACGCAACCCCGGCCGCATCATCCCCGGCGTGCTACGCGCGTTCGCCGACACCCAGCCGCCCGGCCGGCGGGTCTGGATCATCGGCGAGCCGATCTGGGCGGGCCGCAGCACCACCGAGTACCCCGCCTGCGTCCAGCACGAGGCACTGATCAACGCGGCGTTCCGGGGCCGCGAGGTCACCATCCTGTGCCCGTACGACACCGTGCGCCTCGACGAACAGGTCCTCGCGGACGCCTACGCCACCCACCCGACCGTCATCCCGGCCGGCGCCACCAGCGGCCGGGACAGCGAGGCGTACGCCCCCGAAGCCGTCGTCGCCCGCTACAACGAGCCGCTGCCGCCCGCCCCCGAAGGGCTGTCCTTCGACTTCCTCGCGGAGACCCTCTCCGAGGCCCGGCACACCGCCACCGCCGAGGGCGCCCGGCTCGGGCTCACCGGCATCCGCCTGGAGGACCTGGCGCTGATCACGGCCGAGCTGACCACCAACAGCGTGGTGCACGGCGGCGGTTCGGGCCGTCTGCGGGTCTGGGCCGAGCACGGGCACGTCGTCTGCGAGGTACGCGACAAGGGCCGGCTGACCGACCCGCTGGCCGGCCGCCGGCCCGCGAGCCGCGACCAGCGCGGCGGCCGCGGCCTGCTGCTGGTCAACCTGGTGGCCGACCTGGTACGGCTGCACACGGGGGCGGACGGCACCACGATCCGCTGCTACCTGGCGCGATAGGCGACGCTTTCAGCGCCCCCTCAGCGACACTCTCAGGCAGCCAGCGGATCCAGCACCAGCGGCTCGATGCGGCCCTCCAGCATGGCGCCGATGCCCTGGATGGCGCACATCTCGGGCCGTTCGGCGATGTGCACCGGCATACCGGTCGCCCCGATCAGCATCTGGTCGAAGCCGGGGAGCAGCGCGGAGCCGCCGACCATCACGATCCCGCGGTCTGCCAGGTCGGCGACCAGGTCCGGCGGGCAGTTCCGCAGCACCTTGCCGATGCCGTCGAGCACGGCGGTCAGCGGGGTCTGGATGGCGTTCCGTACGGCGGCGGTGTCGACCCGCACACTGCGGGCGAGGCCCGTGACCACGTCCCGTCCGTGGATCTCGGCGGACGCCGGGCCGTGCGGGGTCAGGCCGTTGCCGGACAGGGCGAGCTGGAGCGGCCGTACGGACTGGCTCGGCAGCATCAGCGCGTGCGCGTGCCGCAGGTGCTGCACGATCGCGTGGTCGACGGCCTCGCCGCCCACCGGGATCCGCTGGGCCGTGACGATCGACCCCAGGGAGAGCACGGCGACCTGCGTCGCCGCGGCCCCGCACATCATGATCATGGTCGCCTCGGGCCGCTCCACCGGCAGCCCGCACCCCACAGCTGCGGCGATCAGCGTGTCGACCAGCTCCACGCGCCGGGCACCGAGCCCGACCAGCGTCTCGATCGTCGCCCGCTGGGCCAGCGGATCGGCGTCGTGCGGGGTGCAGGCCGCCGCGCGCAGCCGCGGTCTGCGGCGCAGGCTGCGGCGCATCTTGTCGCCGAGCAGATGGCGCAGCATGCGCTGGGCCATCTCGATGTCGACCACCGTGCCACCGGAGACAGGCCGCACCACCCGGATGTAGTCCGGCGTCCGCCCCGTCATCTGCTCCGCGAACTCACCCACCGCGATCAGGGAGCCGCTACGGGTGTTCACGGCGGCGACGGACGGCTCGTCCACGACGAGCCCCGGGCCCTTGACGTACACACGGGTCCGGGCCGCTCCCATGTCCACGGCGAAATGGCAGCGGCGCAACTGCTCCAGACTGACGGTCACGGCAGATCCTTCCGAGCGCGCGGGCTTCCTCTGTGCATCCTGCGCGGGCGCCGGGGGCGGGCGCCTTTTTAAGGGGGCCGGGTGGGGGTGCGGCTGAACGGGGTTCAGCGCAACTGGGCGGCTTGCAGGAGGGGGGAGAGGAGGGAGGCGTAGGGGCCCGGTGGCGCGCCCGTGGCCGGCAGGTGGAGTGGGGCGCGGGGGGACTCGGACTCCGTCGCGGGGTGCTCCGACATGGGGCGCGGCGGTGCGGGTTCCGGGACGTCGGCCCGTTCCTCCAAGGCGTCCGTGGTGCTCGTGGGTTCCGGAGTCGGCTGCGGGTCTTCCGCGGCCGCCCGCTCCATCTGCCGGGCCAGCCACAGCGGCTCCGCCAGCTCCAGCGGTGTCGGGCGCACCCCGCCGGCCGCCCTGGCCAGTACGTCGGTCAGGCGGGCCAGGGCGGCCGAGGCGGCGGAGGGATCAGAAGGCATCTGCCTGCGCGGCCCCACCGAGGTAGGGCATGAGCTGCTCGGCCAGCTCGTTCAGGGACTCCGGGGCCAGGGCGGGGGAGCGGGCCCAGCCACCGTGCACGACCACCTGCGCCGGCACCTCGCTCAGCTCCCTGCGGTGCGGGAAGGTCACGGTCACCTGCGCCCAGTCCCCGTTCCGCACGACATGCGCGCAGGTCAGCACCTTGCTGGGGGTCACCAGGAAGCCGGCTCCGGCCACCTCGCCCCCGCACTCGATCCGGGCATGCCAGGCAGCGCGGCTCATGACCGGGCGGTGGGCTCCGAGGCCTGCGGGACCGTGGCCGTCCGCTCCGCTGATCCCTGTGATTCCTGGCCCGGCGTCCAGCTCAGCCGGACCACCAGCTGGCCCTCCGCCGCGCCCTTGGCGATCACCGCCCCGGCCTCCGCGCTCAGCTTCACGCCGAACTCCAGTTCCACGGAGTCGGGCCGCAGCGCGCCGTCCCGGAAGACCCGCAGCGCGGACTGGGCCGCCGCGCGCACACCGTCCAGGGCGCTCTCGAAGGTGCGGGCGGTCTGCGCGGCCGGTCCCTCGCCGCGGGACACGAGCCGGGAACCGGTCGCCGCTTCCGCGGTCTCCACGACGACGAGTGCGCCGTCCTCGGTCTTGAACTCCACCAGCCTGTTCATGGCGCCGCTCGCTCCCCCGTGTGCTGATGCCGCATCAACTCCATTGTGGCGGACGGCGGCCGGCGATGTCCTGCGGTTCCGTGTCACGCTCCCGGGCACGGTGGGGGTCAGAGGCGATCCACGATGCCCCGGATCACCCCCAGCTCCAGCAGGTCCTGCGGCCGGATGCGCAGCTGCTCGGCGGTCGCCTCCACCTCCTCCGGCGGGCGCTTGAGGATCGCGGCCGCCAGCTCCGGGGCGATGACCGAGAAGTAACTGTCCGGTGTGGCCCAGGTGTTGCCGGGCGCGGCCAGCGCGAGCGCACCGCCCGAGCCGCCCTCGCCGACGACCAGGGTGGTGACCGGGACCCGGGCGGCGGCCACCGCGCCGAACAGGTCCGCGATCGCCGCGCCCGCGCCCTGCCGCTCGGCCTCGGCGTCGTTCGCCGCGCCCGGCGTGTCCACCAGCGTCAGCACCGGGATGCCCAGCCGGTCCGCCAGCCGCACCAGCCGGGCGGCCGTGCGGTATCCGGCGGGGCGGGTGGCCGTGCCGGTCTGGGCGGCGTAGGCGACGGTACGGCCGTCCCGCTCCCCGAAGCCGCACAGCATGCCGTCGGGGTCACTGCCGCCGCAGCGGTCACCGGAGAGGGCGACCCGGCGGGTGAAGCAGGCGTCCAGATAGGCCTGGGCGCGGGGCCGTTCGGGGGAGCGGGCGCGCTGGACGGCGGCCCAGCCGGTCCGGGGGAGCCCCGTGGCACCGAGAGCGGCGGGGACGGGGGCCGGCTCGACGCGGGCCGGGGACGGCGGGGCCGCGGTCTCGGATGCCGCCGCCGCGGCCGGGGCCGGTGGTCGCGTGGCACGGGGTTCGCCCCCGGCCCCCGCCGCGGATGCGCCGGAAGTACCCGCGGTACCGGGGGAGTCGGCCGCGCGTACGGCGCTGGGCGTGCCGTGGGCGTCGGGAGCACCCGGCCTGCCGTGGGCGCCCGAAGCGCTGGGCGTGCCGGAAGCGGCGGGTGCGCCCGAGGCTCCGGGCTGCCCGGGCTGCGTCCCCCGCGTCGCCGGCCCACCGGCCAGCAGGCGCAGCCAGAGTCCCAGTACACCCCGCAGCTCCGCCGGGGACACCACCGCGTCCGCTGCTCCCGCCGTCACCTGGGCCTCGGCCGTGTACGCGGTCGGGTCGGTGTCGGGTGGGCGGACGCGGGAGCCGGCGAAGCCGATCTGGGCGCCGGGCAGGGCGAGGATCACGTCGGCGCCGGCGCCGAGGGTGGCCCAGCCGCCGCCGGTGGTCGGGTCCCGCAGCACCGCGATCTGCGGCAGGCCCGCCTCGCGGGTGAGTACGGACTGGCGGGCCACGCGCTGGAGTTGGGTGAGGGCGAGCATGCCTTCCTGCATTCGGCTGCCGCCCGTGGCGACCAGCGGTACGACCGGGAGCCGGTGCTCGCGGGCGTGGGTGTACGCCGCCTCCAGCCGGTCGCCGGTGCCCTCGCCCAGCGAGCCGCCGAGATAGCCGAACTCGAACGCGATCAGCACGGCCCGGGTGCCCTCGACGCTCCCGGTGCCGCACACCACGGACTCCCGCTCGCCGGTGCGTGCGGCGGCGCGGGCGCGCGAGGCGTCGTACCCCTGCCAGGAGAGGGGGCCGTCCCGCTCGGACTCCCGTATCGGATACGGGAGTTCGGCGAAGGTGCCGGCGTCGGTGACCAGGTCGAGCATGGCCCGTGCCGACAGGCGTTCAGGCATCGCCCAGCGCCCGCTTCATGATCTTCCCCATGTCGTTGCGGGGCAGGGCGTCCAGGTGGCGGACCACCCGGGGACGCTTGTGCGGAGCCAGGCGGCGGGCCACGTGATCGGCCAACTCCTCCGTGGCCGGCGGCTGTCGCGGGTCCGTCGGGACGATCCACGCCACGATCCGCTCGCCCAGGTCCGGATCCGGCTCCCCGGTGACCGCCGCCTCGCGTACCCCCGGATGCTCCAGCAGGGCGTTCTCGATCTCGCCCGCGCCGATCTTGTAACCGCCGCTCTTGATCAGGTCGGTGGCCTTGCGGCCGACGATCCGCACGTACCCGTCGGACTCGCGCACCGCGACATCTCCGGTGCGGAACCAGCCGTCGGCCGTGAAGGCGGCGGCGGTGGCTTCGGGCCGGTTCAGGTACTCGGTGAACAGGTTCGGGCCGCGCACCTGGATCTCGCCGACGGTCTCCCCGTCGTACGCGCTCACCTCCGTACCGTCCTCCTCCACCAGCCGCAGCTCCACGCCCGGCAGCGGCACGCCGACCGTCCCGGCGCGCGGCTCGCCGTCGGCCCGCACGCTGGTGTTCATGAGCGTCTCGGTCATGCCGTACCGCTCGATCACCCGCCGCCCGGTCGCCGCCGCGATGCGCTCGTGGTCGTGCACCGGCAGCGCGGCCGAGCCCGACACCAGCAGCCGGGCCCGGCCGAGCGCCTTGGCCAGCTCCGGGTCGGCCGGGAGGGCCTCGGCGATGCGGTGGTACATCGTCGGCACCCCGAACAGCATGGTCGCGCCCTCGTTCAGCTCCCGGGTCACGCCCTCGGTGCCGAACCGGCCGAGGTGCCGTACCGAGCCGCCGCGCCTGAGCGGGCCCAGGATGCCCAGCACCAGCCCGTGCACGTGGAACAGCGGCAGCCCGTGCACCAGCACGTCGTCCCCGGTCCACTGCCAGGCGTCGGCCAGCGCGTCCAGGGTCGTGGCGACGGCCCGGCGGGGGATGACCGCGCCCTTGGGCGGGCCGGTGGTGCCGGAGGTGTACACGATCAGTGCCGGGTCGCCCTCGGGCGTACGGTCCTCGGGGACGGCCCCGGCACCGTACGCGTCGACGTCCACCCGCTCCAAGCCGGCGACGGCGGCCGGGAGTTCGGCGCCCGGCGCGGCCAGCACGAGCGCGGGCGCGCTGTCGGAGAGGATGTGCGCGAGCTCCTTCTCACCCGACTTCGGGTTCAGCGGCACCGCGGCCACCCCGGCGAGCAGCGCGCCCACCACCCCCACCGCCGTCTCCAGTTCCGGCGTCGCCCAGACCGCGACCCGGCGGCCCGCTTCCCGGACCCGCTCGGCCACGGCCCCCGCCGCGGCACCCAGTTCCCCGTACGTCAACGACCGGTCGCCGAACCGCAGGGCGACTCGCTCGCCCGAACCGCCCGCCAGGGCCGGAAAGAGGGAGGACACGCGGGACACTCCTTAACTGTCGGGGGCACTCGGCACCAACACCCCCTTCCTACACCAGGCTCCTCGCGTCCTACACCAGGCTCCTCGCCGCCGCCTCGACCACGTCGGCCACCACGCAGCTGACGTTGTCCGGACCGCCGACGGCGTTCGCCGCGTCGATCAGGGCGTGCACGGCGCGGTCCGGGTCCGGGCCGTCGGCCAGCAGGCGCCGGATGTCGTCGTCCGGTACGACACCGGACAGACCGTCCGAGCACAGCAGGTACCGGTCGCCGGGCCGGACGTCGTGCAGCCGGAGGTCCGGGGTGGCCGGGGGCGCGGTGCCGGTCAGGGCCTTGGCGAGCAGGGCGCGCTGCGGGTGGCTGGCGGCCTCCTCCGGGGTCAGACGGCCCTCGTCGATCAGGGACTGGACCACGCTGTGGTCGTGGGTGATGCGGAAGAGCTCCGCGTTTCGCAGAAGGTAGGCGCGGGAGTCGCCGATGTGCACGAGGGCCAGCCGGGAGCCCGTCCACAGCAGTGCGGTGAGGGTGGTGCCGACCTCCTCGCCCGTGCCCGGAGAGCTGTCCGCCGCCAGGTCCTGGAGCGCCTGGCCCGCGCCCTGCACGGCGTCCTCCAGCAGGTTCAGCACCCCGCCCGCCGACAGGTCCGCGCCTTCCAGGAACTTCAGCGCGTCCACGGCCGCGCCGCTCGCCGGTCCGCCCGCCGGGCCGTAGCCGTCGGCCACCGCGAGCAGCCTCCGGCCCGCGTACACGGTGTCCTGGTTGGCGGGCCGGACGTGACCGGTGTCCGTGTGGGCGCTGTATCGCAGTTCGAGCATGGTTGTGTCCTTCCTCGACTCCGTCGACAGGCCGACCGACAGGTGGTCGACCAGGAACGCGGCGAGGTCCCGCCGCACGGCCGTCTCCGCCTCGACCCGGGCCCAGTACGCCCGGATCTCCCGCGCGGCCTCGGCCGGCGGCAGGGCGGACACCTCACGGATCCCGGCCAGCGGCATCCCCAGCCGCCGCAGCCAGGCCACGAGCCGGGCCTGCTGTAGCTGTTCGGCCGCGTAGTAGCGGTAGCCGGTGCCGGGGTCGACCCGTGCGGGCCGCAGCAGGTCCAGCTCGTCGTACAGCCGCAGCGCCTTGGGCGACAGCCGGGACGCCCTGGCGAAGGCGCCGATCGTCAGCATCTCCATGTGCACCTCGTAGTTCTCCGGGGCCTCCGGTTCCCGCCTCCGATGCTGGGGCTTCACCGAGGGGGAAGGTCAACGGCCTGTTTCGGTTGCGGCGAAGATTGTTAGCCTGCGGGGGCTGCCCCCCTCCGCCCCGAAGGAGCCCGCCGTGTCCCGCATCGCACTCGCCACCTACGACCCCGGAGCGGAGCCGAGCAAGGACCGTGATCTGCCGGGGCTGGTGCGGGCCCTGCGCGCGGCCGGGGCCGACGCGGTCGCCGTCCCCTGGGACGACCCCGACACGGACTGGGGCGGCTTCGACCTCGTCGTCATACGGTCGACCTGGGACTACAGCTGGCGGGCCGAGGAGTTCGTGGCCTGGGCCGAGCGGTGCGCGAAGGCGACCCGCGTGGCCAATCCGGTCCCCGTCGTGCGCTGGAACACCGACAAGCGCTACCTCGGCGACCTCGCGGCGGCCGGCGTGCCCGTGGTCCCCACCCGGTACCTCGCCCCCGGCGACGCGGTGACCGCGGACAGCGTCCCCGGTGACCACGACTTCGTCGTGAAGCCCACCTTCGGCGCGGGCGCCCGGTTCGCCGCCCGGTACACGCCCGCCGAACGGCAGACGGCCCTCCGGCAGCTCGCCCGGATGCACGCGGAGGGGCTGACCGCGATGGTGCAGCCGTACCTGACCCACATCGACGTCAGCGGCGAGCGGGCGCTCCAGTTCTTCGGCGGCCGGCTGCTGCACGCCAGCCGCAAGCGGGCGGTGCTGGCGGCCGGCACGGCCTACGACGCGGACAAGGTGGCCCACCCCGACCTGGAGCCGTGGACCCCGACCCCGGCCGAACTCTCCGTCGCCGAGCGGGCGCTGGCCGCCGTACCGGACGCACCCGAGCTGCTGTACGCGCGCGTGGACCTGGCCGACGGGGCGGACGGGAAGCCCCGGGTGATGGAGCTGGAACTGGTCGAGCCGAACCTGTTCCTGTTCCTGCACCCGGGATCCGTGCCGAGGGTGGTCGAGACGATCCTGGCGGCGGCCGGCGAGAACTCCGTGCAGCGTTAACCCGAGACCGTGCCCCGGCACGCCTCCGCGTACGCCCGGACCAGTGGCCGGTGCTCGTCCTCGCGGCGCCAGGCCAGGGCGTAACGGCTGGGGCCGATGCCCCGGACCGGGCGGGTGGTGACCCCGCCCAGGCTGATCAGCGGGGCGTTGCCCGCGGCCACCAGACACACGCCGAGGCCCGCGACCAGGGCCTCGTACGTCTCCTCCACCCCGGCGATCTCCGCGCCGACGCACGGTGGACGGCCCGCGCGGGCGTCCAGGGCCAGCCAGTGGTCTCGCAGCGGGCCCGCGTGCTCCGGCAGGGCCAGGAACGGCTCGTCGATCAGGTCGGCGAAGTCGATCTCGGCGCGGGCGGCGAGCGGATGGGTGTCGGGCAGGGCGACCAGGCGGGGCTCCTCCGCGACCACCGTCCAGCCGTAGCGCTCCTCGTCGGGCAGCGGCAGCCACACGAAGGCGACGTCCGCGGCGCCGTCCGCCAGACCCGCCGTCGGGTCCTGCCAACTCACCTGACGCAGCCGGGTGGTGGCCTCCGGGTGCGCGGCGGTGAAGCGGGAGCGGATGGCCGGCAGCAGCCCGCCCCGGCCCGGACTGGTGCTCATGCCCACCACGAGCGTGCTGCGCTGCGCCGCCTTGGCCGCCTCCACCGCGGCCGTGCCCTCCGCCCAGGCGCCCAGCACCCGCCGGGCGTGCGGCAGCAGCGCCTCGCCTGCGGCCGTCAGTGTCACCCCGTGCCGGTCGCGCGTGAACAGCTCCGCCCCGAGCTGCCGTTCCAGCGCGCGGATCTGCTTGCTCAGCGCGGGCTGGGACACGTACAGCCGCTCGGCCGCGCGCGTGAAGTGCAGCTCCTCGGCGACCGCGACGAAGTAGCGCAGGTCGCGGGCGTGGACGTCCACCGTCATAACCATTGGTTATCACCATGGGTCTTGGACGGGCAACCGGGCGCGGCAGCAGGCTGGACCGTGTCAGCGAGGAACAGGACGTACGAGACGTACGAGGAGTCGCCGTGAACAAGGTATGGCTGGTGACCGGGGCGAGCAGCGGTTTCGGGCGGGCGATCGCCGAGGCGGCGGTCGCCGCCGGTGACGTGGTGGTCGGCGCGGTCCGGCGCCCGGAGGCGCTGGACGACCTGGTGAACGCTCATCCGGACCAGGTGGAGGCGCTGCGCCTGGACGTGACCGAGCCGGCCGCGGCCGAGACGGCCGTGCGGGACGTGGTGGCGCGGCACGGGCGGATCGACGTACTGGTCAACAACGCGGGGCGCACGCATGTCGGGGCCGTCGAGGAGACCACCGACCAGGAGCTGCGCGACCTGTTCGACCTGCACGTCTTCGGGCCGGCGGCGCTGGTGCGGGCGGTGCTGCCGCACATGCGGGAGCGGCGCTCGGGCGCGATCGTGCAGATGAGCAGCATGGGCGGCCAGATGTCCTTCGCGGGCTTCGGGGCGTACAGCGCGACCAAGTTCGCGCTGGAGGGCATGTCCGAGGCGCTGGCGGACGAGGTGCGGGAGTTCGGCATCAAGGTGCTGATCGTGGAGCCGGGAGCGTTCCGGACCTCGCTGTTCGGCACCGGACGGGCCGGGGTGAGCGCGGACAGCGGGGTGTACGCCGCGGTGAGCGAGACCCGCGGTTTCGTCACCGGCGGCGACGGTTCACAGCCCGGCGACCCGGCCAAGGCGGCGACCGTCGTCCTGGCCGCGCTGGAGGCCGAGCACACCCCGCTGCGGCTGGCGCTCGGCGAGGACGCGGTGAGTGCCGTTCTGGGCCACCTGGAGCAGGTCCGCGAGGACGTCACCGCCTGGGAGAAGCAGGCCAGGGCGACGGCGTTCGACGCCTGATCCGCTCCCGCTCAGCGGTCCACGCCGGCGACCGCCGTCCGCTGAAGCAGCCCCCAGGTGAACTCGGCGACCACGTCCCTGGGTACGCCCCGCGCGTCCGGGGCGGTGAAGGCCAGGCCCCAGCGAGTAGGGGCGGTCCCCTCCAGGGGGCGGGCGGGCGCGAAGGCGCGGGCCGCCTCGTCGACCGTGCAGGACCAGGGGGTGAGGTCCTCGACGGTCCGCAGGGCGGGGCCCTCGGCCCCGGGGGCGCGCACCAGCCACTCGTTCCAGACGGCGCCCTCGGACGAGACCAGCACCTCGAACCGCAGGTCGGGCCAGAGGGGGAGCGGCCACTGCCAGACCCGGCACTCCAGGTCGCCGATGGTGCGCTTGCCCTCGGATTCCGGGGGGCCGAGGGCGGAGCGGTATCGCGAGGCCGCCGAGCGGGACCGCGGCGAGCGGGCCATCGCCTGCCACCGCTTGTTGGCCTCCCGCATCTGAGCGACGGAGGCGCCCAGCTCCCGGCGGGCGTCCTCCACCAGGTCCGGATTGTGGTCGGCCATGCGGCGCAGCAGCACCAGCTGGAAGTCGAGAGGCATGGAACCCATGGTGCCGCGTACCCGTTCCCGCCATTCCCGCCCATTGCCCAGGCAACTGTCGATGACTAGCCTGTGTTCGTCATGCCGATCGTCTGTTGAAATCTCGAACGCAGACGCTGAGACCCAAGGGAGGGGGCCGGACATGGGACGCCTCGTACCTGCCGTGACCCGGGCTCTCGACATTCTCGAGCTCTTCCTCGACGGGGACGGGACGCTCTCCGCCCCCGACATCGTGCGCAAGCTCCAGCTGCCGCGCACCACCGTGCACGAGCTGGTCACCACGCTCGCCGCCCGGCAGTACATCGTTCCCGTGACCGGCCAGCCCGGACGCTACCGGCTCGGGGTACGCCCGTACCAGCTCGGCAGCCGCTACGCCGAGCAGCTCGACCTCGCCGCCGAGGGCCAGCAGGTGGCCCGCTCGGTCGCCGAGACCTGCGACGAGACCGTCCACGTGGCGATCCTCGAGGACACCGACGTCATCTACATCGCCAAGGTCGACTCCACGCACGCGGTGCGCATGGTGTCGGCGGCCGGGCGCCGGCTGCCCGCCCACTGCACCTCGGTCGGCAAGATGCTGCTGGCCTCGCTGCCCGAGCCGGAGCTGACCGCGCGGATCCCGGACGGCACCGAGCTGGCCGGGATGACCCCCAACAGCATCACCGATCCGGGCGCCCTGCGCGAGGTTCTCGCCGAGATCCGGCAGCGGGGGATCGCGGTGGAGAACCGGGAGTCCAACCCGGACGTGTCCTGCGTCGCCGCGCCGGTGCGCGACCGCACCGGGCAGGTGGTGGCCGCCCTGTCCATCTCCGTGCCCATGATCCGCTGGAGCGAGGACCGCCGGGACGAGCTGGAGCAGCTCGCGGCGAAGGGCGCGGCGGAGCTCTCGGAGCGGCTCGGACACCGGAGCGTGGGATGACGGCGTACGAGGTCGCGATACGGGCCGAGGCGGAACTCGGCGAAGGACCGACCTGGGACGCGGCCACCGGCCGGCTGATCTGGATCGACATCCTCCAGTCCCGGGTGCACACCTACGACCCCTCGTCGGGCCGGCGCACGGTCCGTACGACGCCCCAGCACGTCGGCGCGGTCAAGCCCAGGGCGGGCGGCGGCCTGGTCCTCAACCTCCGGGACGGCGTGGGGCTGCTCGACCCCGACGGCACATTCCGCTGGCTGCACCACGAACCGGCCCCCGGCCGGCGCGCCAACGACGCCGCGGTCGCGCCCGACGGATCCCTCTGGGCGGGGACCATGCGCTACGACGAGGCCACGGGCGGCGGCACGCTGGCCCGGGTCGCGGCGGACGGTGCCGTGACGACCGTGCTGCCGGACGTGACCGTGAGCAACGGCACGGGGTGGAGCCCGGACGGCAGCCTCATGTACTACATCGACACCCCCACGCGGCGGATCGACGTCTTCGACTGCGACGGGGAGCGGGTGTCCGGGCGGCGTCCGCTCGCGGAGATCGAGGAGGGCGCCGGTTTCCCCGACGGGCTCACGGTCGATGCCGACGGGTGCGTGTGGGTGGCGCTGTGGGACGGCGGGGCGGTACGGCGGTACACGCCGGACGGTGAGCTGGACCGGGTGATCTCGGTACCGGCTCCTCGTACGACCGCCTGCGCCTTCGGCGGGACCGATCTGACCGACCTGTACATCACGACCGCCCGGACGGGGCTGGCGGCGCCGGATCCGCTGTCGGGGTCGGTGCTGGTGGTGCCGGGGGCGGGGAAGGGGTTGGCGCAGCCGGCGTTCGCGGGCTGAGCGGGGTTGCCGCTCGGGGTGGGTGTCGCTTGCCCGCGCTCGCGGGGTGCCGCTGCGCCCACCCGTGCCGCCCCCGCGGCACGACTGCCCGCAGCTACGCGGGCTTCCTCACAGGCCGGCTGCCTTCCACTCCTCAGTGGTCAAGGGCGGCCCGCCGAGCGCCGGTCTCAGCGGGCCCACCGCCGCCGCCAGGACCACGCTCGGCGCCAGCAGCACCTCCGCGCCCCGCTCCAGCGCCGTCACATCGGTGACCCGGCGGGCGATCCGCCCGTTCCCGGTGGCGGTGTGCAGCAGTCGCCGTACGTACGCCGCCATCACCCGCTCGCGGAGCGTGGGTCCGCCCTCCGTCGCCCCCGGGTAGAAGACGTCCACCCCGGTCGACAGGTCCCACGCGGCCCGGACGGGCCGGCCGACCGCCCTCTGGATCCGCCGGGACAGAGCGGGCGACCTCATCCCATGGCGCCGCACCACGTCCCGCAGCACCACCGCCGACTGCGCCGCCACCGACATGCCGTGCCCGTACACCGGGTTCAGCGCGCACACCGCGTCCCCGAGCACCACGAAGCCCTCCGGCCAGGCGGGCATCCGTTCGTAGAACCAGCGGCGGTTGGCGGTGGTCCTGGTGAACGCCACCTCGCTCAGCGGTTCCGCGTTCACCAGCAGGTCGGCGACGATCGGATGGCTCAGTTCCTCCCGGGCGTACCGGAGGAAGTCGCCGGTGTCGGTGGTGGGTTCGCCGCCCCGGCTGCCGTACAGGGTGACCATCCACCTGCCGTCCTCGATGGGCATCAGGACGCCGCCCCGCCCGGGCCGCCCGTCCCGCGGGTCCGCCTGGACGTGGACGATGGGAAAGCCGTCCCGCGCCTGGTCCGGTGCCCGGTACAGCCGGCTCGCGTAGACGACACCGGAGTTCACCTCGCGCAGCTCGGGCGCGGGCAGTCCGAGCGAGGTGAGCCACCGCGGGGCACGGGACCCGCGTCCGGTGGCGTCGACCACCAGGGCGGCCGGCATCGTGTGCTCGAAGCCGTCGTTCGCCCGGATCCGTACCCCGGTCACCGCCGCGTCCGTGCCGGCCAACCCGAGCACCTCCGCCCGCTCCACCAGCTCGATCCGGTCGTCGGCCAGCACCTGCTGCCGTACCACCCAGTCCAGCAGGTCCCGGCTGGACGGCAGCATGAACGCGGACTCGCCCCAGCGCCGGAACCAGCCGTACGGCGACAGCGCCACCATGTCCGTCGTCACCGGCAGCCGTGTCACCCCGGCCGCCCGCAGCCGCCCGATCACCCCGGGCACCAGCTGCTCCAGCGCCCGCGCCCCGCCCGACCACAGCTGGTGCACGTGCCGGGCCTGCGGCAGCCCCTTGCGCGGTGCGGGCCCGTCCGGCAGTGCGTCCCGCTCGACGACGACCACCCGGTCGGCGAGGCCGGTGAGCGCCCTGGCGGCGAGCAGGCCGGCCAGGGAGCCGCCGAGGACGACGGCGGTGGTGCGGTCACTCATGTGCGGGCACGCTCTCTGCTGGGGCGGCCGCATGCGCGCGGACCGCCTCGACGGCGTCGGGATGGCGGAGGGCTCGGGAGACGGCCCCGATCTCCCGGAGGAGATCCGTCGTGTCGGGGGAGGCCGTCGGATCCGCGGGCTCGGGCGCACGGCCGCGGGCCTCGACGGCGTCCAGGACGACCACCGCGGCGGCCAGCTCACGCGCCCGGTCCGGCGGGTGTCCGAGGCCGAGCGCCGCGTCGTACGACCGTCCGCCCAGGTCGGTGTCGACGCGCCGGGCCAGCGGCAGCAGCGCGTCCCGGATGAACGTCTCCCGGCGGGTCAGCCGCAGCTCGGGCGTGGCACGCAGCACGAACGGCACGCCCTCGCCGCTCACGGTCCGCATCAGCTGGTACAGCGGCCGCAGTTCGCGGTGGGCGAGCCGGACCCGCCAGCGGTCGTGCAGGTACTGGCCGGCGTGCGGCAGGATGAAGCCGGCCGCGATCAGGATGGCGGACAGCGCGGCCACGGGCGGGGCGAAGTCGGTACTCAGCCAGTCCAGGTCGTGACCGGTCCAGCGGGCGGTGACGGCGGTCAGCTTGGAGCTGTCGAAGACCAGGTTCGTCACATAGCCGGCGCCCAGCGACTTCAGTCCCCAGCGCAGCCAGGCGTCGAGGCCGCCGGTGCGGGCCCAGCTCCAGATCAGTTTGGACGTGATCACGCAGGCCACGGCGTGCGCGACGAGGTAGAGGACGATCTCCTCGCGCATGAAGGGGGTGTTGGCGTAGTACGTGTCCAGGTCCCGCAGTCGCTCCACGGGCGCGTCGGCGAGTGCGAACAGTACCCACAGCGCGACGATCACCCCCGAGTAGACGGAGATGACCCAGCGCATCGCGCGCCGGGTCTCCGCCGAGCGGTCGGACAGGCCGTTGCGCCAGGCGATGATCAGCAGCAGGCAGGAGCCGCAGAACGCGGTGATCAGCGAGTAGCACCAGGGCGCCGAGATGTTGGAGACGCCCACCAGCCGGTTGACCCGGGCGATCGTCGACGGTGTGCAGAACACGAACACCGCGCAGGCGAGCAGCAGCAGTCCGCCGACCGCGCGCAGCAGCGGGTCCCGCCACAGCCGGATGATGGTGGGCAGTTTGATCACCAGGGCGGCGGTGAGCACGGCGGTGGGGATCCAGAAGGAGATGTAGAGCTCCCCCAGGAGTTCGGAGGGGTCCAGCGACGGCTGGGTCACCGGGCCGTCCCTCCGCGCCCTCGGTAGCCCAGGGTGCGCTGGACGGGGTCGAGCGGGGCGCCCGGGCCGTCGCCGGAGACGTACGGCCGGAACAGGGTCGCCAGCCGGTGACCGAAGTCGTCGGCCTCGGCCTCGTCGGCCTGCCGGGAGCCGTTGCGGGCCGCCACCGTGAGGGCGAGGTCGCGCCAGCCGGGGCCGTCGGCCAGGGCGCGGGCCGCCGCCGCCCCCACCCGGTGGTGGTGCCGGTGGCCGGCGTGCATATGCCACAACTCATGTCCCAGGATGACCAGTTGCTGCACGGCTTCGGCCCGTTCCTCCACGATGACCAGGTCGAAGTCCTGGAACTCCACCCACAGGCCGGTGACCTCGATCTCGTCGGGGAAGCGTTCGAAGCGCAGCTCGACGGGGCGCCCGGAGCGCCGCGCGCTCATCTCCTCGCACAGTGCCCGGCACAACTCGCGTACGTCGGAAGGGGCGTTCGGGCGGTCGCGGACCGCACGGGCGAGGTCGGCGGCGAGGCCACGCATCGCCGAACCGGGCCGAAAGCGCAGGAGTGCGCCCGCGATGTCCATCGCTCCCCCCTCTCACCGCCGGACGACGGCCTGTCCGAGATTACGCGTTCGGATGTGTCCGCGTCATGGGCTCACACGACCGTAGTTCAACCGGGAACGATCGAAAGTCAACGCCGCGAGTTCCTGTCGGACCCATTGACGCGGAAGCGCTTCGATTTTACGGTCCGTTCGAAGTTACGAGCGCTATTCGACATACCGAACAGCGAAATACCGAACAGTGAAATACCGAACAGTGAGGGCGGGGAATGGGACAACCTGGCCTGAACCGCAGGCAACTTCTCGCCGCCGCGGGCGGCTTGGCGGTCGCGGGCAGCTTCGGCTTCGCGGCCCTCGGCACGGGAGCGGACGCCCTGGCGGCCGGTTCCCGCGCCCGGGTGCGGTACTGGAACCTCTTCCAGGGCGGCGACGGCTCCAACCAGGTCGCCATGGTGGACGCCTTCCGCACGTCGCACCCGGACATCGCCGTCAAGGACTCCACGCTGACCTGGGGCGGCCCCTACTACACCAAGCTCGCCATGGCCGCGGCCGGCAACCGCGCCCCCGACCTGGCCGTCATGCACCAGGGCCGCATCCCCGGCTTCGCGCCCGGCCGTCTTCTCGACCCCTGGGACATCGACATCCTCGCCCGGTACGGCGTGCGGGAGTCCGACTTCAACCCGGTGCTGTGGCAGCGCGGCATCGTCGACGGCAAGCTCTACGCCCTCCCCCTCGACATCCACGTCCAGCTCTGCTTCTACCGCAAGGACGTCTGCAAGAAGGCCGGTCTCCTCGACGCGGACGGCAAGCTGCCCGCCGCCGGCTCCACCGACGAGTGGTTCGACATCCTCAAGGCGGCCAAAAAGCAGCTCAAGAGCGGGCAGCAGACCCTCGGCCTGCACGCCAACGACCAGAACTTCTGCTGGTGGTTCTTCGTCGCCTTCTACCAGCAGCTCGGCGGCACCTACTTCAACGACGACCGCACCGACGTCACCTTCGACACCGGCAAGGCCACCGAGATCCTGGAGTTCTTCCGCAAGCACGTCACCGACGGCTACGTCACCGTCGGCGCGGTCGACGGCGAGGCCTTCCTCGCCGGATCGCCCTTCACCTGGGAGGGCAACTGGTCGGTGCCGTACTTCAACGGCGAGAAGGTCGACTTCGGCGCCGAGCCGCTGCCCCCCGTCTTCGGCAGGCCGGCCACCCACGCCGAGTCGCACTCCTTCATCCTGCCCCACCAGGCCGGCCGCGGCGGCGCCGCGAACGAGGGCGCCTACCAGCTCGCCGCCTATATGGTCACGCACGCCACCACCTGGGCCAACGGCGGCCACGTCCCCGCCTACCTGCCCACCTTCAAGGACCCGGCCTACCTAAAGCTCAGCCCGCAGAACGAGTACTCCAAGCCCGCCATGGAGCACCCCGCCACCGAACCCCACATCTGGTTCGCCGGCTCCACCGGCATCCTCGCCCAGCGCGTCGGTCCCATCGTCGCCTCCTCCAACCTCGGCTCCGCCAAGCCGGACGCCGCCGCCCGCCGTATGAAGGCCGCGCTGGAGCAACTGCTCGCCGCCAAGAACCCCATGGACGGCCGCACGGCCGCCCAGGAGCTGAAGGGAGCCGGCGCATGAGCAGCACCACCGGCACCACGGTCGTCCCCACGGTGCTACGGCCCCGCACGGCCACCGCCGCGGACTCGGCACGGGCCCGCTGGAGCCGCCGCTTCCAGCACGGCGGCTGGTTCGTCGCCCCGTTCTTCGTCCTGTACGGGCTGTTCGTCGTCGTGCCCGTCGTCCGCGGCCTCTACCTCAGCTTCACGGACGCCAACATCTCCGGCGACCACACCAACCTCGTCGGCCTCGACAACTACCGCGAGGCCCTCAAGGACGACCTGGTGTGGAACTCGCTGTGGCACAGCGTCAAGTTCACGCTCTGGGTCGTCCCGATGATCGTCGTGATGGCCCTGCTGATGGCGCTGATCGCCCACCACACCCTGCACTTCACATGGCTGTGGCGACTGTGCTTCTTCGCCCCGTTCCTGCTGCCCTCGGCCGTCGTCGCCAACCTCTGGAAGTGGCTGTTCCAGCCCACCAACGGCATGGTCAACCACGTCCTGGGCCTGGACACCCCCTGGCTCACCCAGAAGTCCACGGCCCTGCTCGCCACCGTCATCGCCACCCTGTGGTGGACGGTCGGCTTCAGCTTCCTGCTCTACCTCGCCGCCCTCCAGAACATCCCGCAGCACCTCTACGAGGCCGCCGAGCTGGACGGCGCGAACGCCTTCCAGCGCATGCTTCACATCACCGTGCCGAACCTGCGCAACATCACCGGGCTCGTCATCGCCCTCCAGATCCTCGCCTCGCTCCAGGTCTTCGACCAGGTCGTGGTCATGTACGACTTCAACCCGGGACCGGAGGAATCGACCCGGACCTTCGTCCAGTACACCCTCGAAGAGGGCTTCACCAGCTACCGCGTGGGCTACGCCTCCGCGATCTCCTTCATCCTGTTCGTCATCATCGCGGCCGTCGCCCTGGCCCGGATGTGGCTGCTGCGCAACCGCGAGGAGGGTGCCCGATGACAACTCCCGTACTGCGCAAGTCCCGTAGCACCTGGACCCCGGCGCAGATCGCCCTGACGGTCGTCGCGGCGGCCCTGTCCCTGATCTGGTTCTCCCCCCTGCTGTGGGCCCTGTCGACGTCCTTGAAGACGCCCACCGAGTCGGTGGAGGCGCCCCACTGGATCCCGAAGGACTTCACGCTCGACTCCTGGCAGAAGGTCTTCCAGGCCGGCAACATCCCCAACTGGTTCGTGAACTCGGTGGTCGTCTCCGTCTGCGTGACCTTCATCGTGCTCCTCGTCAGCGCGCTCGCCGGATACGGCTTCGCCCGCACCGAGTTCCGCGGCAAGTCGGCGCTGATGGCCCTGACGATGGCGGGCCTGATGTTCTCCCCGGCGATCCTCGGCGTCCCGCTGTTCACCACCGTGCAGTCGCTCGGGATGGTCGACACCTACTGGGGCATGATCCTGCCGCAGTGCGCCCCCGCCGCGATGGTCTACATCCTCTACAAGTTCTTCCAGTCCCTGCCGAAGGAACTGGAGGAGGCCGCCTTCATCGACGGCGCGGGCCGCTGGCGGATCTTCTTCACCATCGTGCTGCCCCTGTCCAAGCCGTCCCTGTCGGCCGTCGGGATCTTCACCTTCATCGCGTCCTGGAACAACTTCATCTGGCCGTACATGGTCACCAACAACCCCGATCTGATGACCATGCCCAACGGCATCGCCACCGTGCAGAACGCCTTCGGCATCGTCTGGCCCCAGCTGATGGCCGGCGGACTGATCGCGGGCCTGCCGCTGATCATCGTGTTCGTCTTCTTCCAGGGCCAGATCGTGCGGGGCGTGGCCCACACCGGTCTGGCCGGGCAGTAACGAACTCGAGGAGAGCCTCTGTTGCAGCGCGTCACTTTTGAGGATGTAGATACAGGCCGTCCCGGAATCGGCGGTCCGTCGCGGCATAGCACCACTGTTACAGTCGCCTTGTCCGGCAATCCGGTTGGCGGACCTACCGCCGGACGGGCGGGAAGTCAGGCCTGTGGAGGCCCGCGTAAGACCACGCGAACGGCGCGGCAGGGGCCGTTGAAGCAGGAACCCGGGGAAGCGCCACGAAGTGGTGCAGGCCGGAATCGTCACCTCTCGGGCGGGCGAGGACGTCAATGGCTCTACTACGCCGCCGTCTCCTCCTGGGGTAACGACCAGGAGGCGATCGGCGTTGCCACTTCCCCCTCCGGCCTTGCCGGCACCTGGACCGACCGGGGCAAGGCCTTCACCTCCGAGACCACCGACAGCTGGAACGCCATCGACCCGGCCGTGATCCGCGCCGACGGACGGCTGTGGATGGCGTTCGGCTCGTACTGGACCGGCATCCGCATGGTCGAGCTGGACCGGAGGACCGGCAAGGCCGTCCCGGGCGCCACGGTCCACCACCTGGCCACCCGCCCGGACGCGCCGTACGCGGTCGAGGGCGCGTCCATCGTCCGCCACGGCCGCTACTGCTACCTCTTCGCCTCCTACGACGCCTGCTGCGCCGGGGTGAACTCCACGTACAGGATCCGCGTCGGCAGGTCGACCTCGGTGACCGGCCCGTACACCGACAGGACGGGCAAGCCGATGCCCGACGGCGGCGGCGACCTGTTCCTCGCCTCGCACGGCCGCTACATCGGCCCCGGCGGCGAGTCCGTGTTCCGCACCCACGGCAAGGACTGGCTGGCGTACCACTACTACGACGCCGACGACAACGGCACGCCCAAGCTGGGCCTGAACAAGCTGGGCTGGAACCGTGCCGGCTGGCCCACCCTCACATAACGCCCGTTCCCGAAAGGACCCCATGAGCAACCGCGCCGCCCGCTTCACCCTCGATCCCGCCTTCACCGTCGGCGAGGTCGACCCCCGTCTCTTCGGATCCTTCGTCGAACACCTCGGCCGCTGCGTCTACACGGGCATCTACGAGCCGGAACACCCCTCGGCCGACGCCGACGGCATCCGCACGGACGTCCTCGACCTCGTCCGCGAACTCGGCGTCACCGCCATCCGCTACCCCGGCGGCAACTTCGTCTCCGGCTACAAGTGGGAAGACTCTGTGGGCCCGGTCGAGGACCGCCCCCGCCGCCTGGACCTGGCCTGGCACTCCACCGAGACCAACCACTTCGGGCTCTCCGAGTACATCGCGTTCCTCAGGAAGATCGGCCCGCAGGCCGAGCCCATGATGGCCGTCAACCTCGGCACGCGCGGAGTCGCCGAGGCGCTGGAACTCCAGGAGTACGCCAACCATCCCGAGGGCACCGCCCTGTCCGACCTCCGTGCCGCCCACGGCGACAAGGACCCCTTCGGCATCAAGCTCTGGTGCCTCGGCAACGAGATGGACGGCCCCTGGCAGACCGGCCACAAGACCGCCGAGGAGTACGGCCGCGTCGCCGCCGAGACGGCCCGCGCCATGCGCCAGATCGACCCGTCCGTCGAACTCGTCGCCTGCGGCTCCTCCGGCCAGTCCATGCCCACCTTCGCGGAGTGGGAGGCGACGGTCCTGAAGGAGACGTACGACCTGGTCGATCACATCTCCCTGCACGCCTACTACGAGCCGGTCGACGGCGACATCGACTCCTTCCTCGCCTCCGCCGTCGACATGGAGTCCTTCATCGAGAACGTCGTCGCCACCTGCGACCACGTCGGCGCCCGCCTGAAGTCCAAGAAGAAGATCAACCTCTCCTTCGACGAGTGGAACGTCTGGTACCTCTCCCGCTGGGAGGAGCACGCCCGCACCATCGACCAGCGGGACTGGCCGGAGGCGCCCCGTCTGCTGGAGGACAACTACAGCGTCCTGGACGCGGTGGTCTTCGGCTCGCTGCTCGTCGCCCTGCTCCGGCACGCCGACCGCGTCACCGTCGCCTGCCTCGCCCAGCTGGTCAACGTCATCGCCCCGATCATGACCGAGCCGGGCGGCCCGGCCTGGCGGCAGACGACGTTCTTCCCGTTCGCGCAGGCCGCGAAGTACGGGCGCGGGCAGGTCCTGGACGTCCGCGTGGACTCACCGACGTACGGGACGGAGAAGTACGGCGAGACGGACCTGCTGCACGCCACCGCCGTCCGCGCCGACGACGGCACGGTCACCGTCTTCGCCGTCAACCGCGACCGCACGCGGGCGCTGCCCCTCGACGTCGCCCTGAACGGCCTGGACCTGACCTCGGTCGTCGAGCACAGCGTGCTCGCGGACGCCGACCCCGACGCCCGCAACACGCTCGACGCGCCCGAGCGGGTCGCCCCGCACCCGGCCGAGGGCACCACCCTGAAGGACGGCAGCCTCACCGCCGTGCTGGAGCCGCTGTCCTGGAACGTGATCCGGCTCGCGTAGGAAGCACTTAGGGCCTGTTGCGAAAGTCCCGTCGTCCGCCCGGAGGGCGGGCCCGGCGCCCGCCGCGGGGCGGCCTGGTGTCGCAGTCGGTGCGTGCTCTCGGCGTGCCGGGCGCAGGCCCTCGTACTGGACGTACTTGGGTCTGTGCCCGGTGCGGCGAGAGTGCGTGCCGGGCGTCGCCGGGCAGGCGGGACTTTCGCAACAGGCCCTAGCGGCCGGGGGAGGCCACCGGTGTCACCGGTACTCCTCCGGCCGAGCTGCCCAGCAGGGTCAGCCGCACCTTCCCCGGGCCCGACAGCGAGGTGAACTCGGACAGGACGGCCAGGGCCAGGGTGTTGGTGCCCCGGGTGCGCAGGATGCCGTTCGGCAGGACGAAGGTGTGCTGCGGGCCCACGTTGTTGATGTACTGGCCCATGTTCCAGCCGTTGAGGAACAGCTGGGCGCGGTAGGCCCGGTACGGGTCGTCCTCCAGGACCAGCCCCACCGAGGCGTCGATGCCCGCGGGCACGGCCAGCTTGAACGTGGTCCGGTACCAGGTCACGCCCTGCCGCCGCTCGGCACGCGGGAACTTCACCGGCTCCCAGCCCCGGTCGGCGAAGCCGGGCAGGTGCCAGCCCTCCCGCTCCCCGAACAGCCCGCCGTTGTTCAGCGGCCCGCGCACCGGATCGGGCGCGGCCTCGCCCTGCAACCGCCAGTTCACCTTCGGGGCGCCGCCCTCGAAGGTGACCGCTGTCAGACCGCGCGCCACCTTGTGGGTGTCGAGCCCCTTGCCGTCCTGGTCGTGCTGCATGCGCCGCACCAGCACGGACAGCACGTGCCGGCCCGGCCCGCGCAGCTTCTCCCGTACGGGGAAGACGGCCGTGTCCGCCCAGCTGCCCTGCCGGGCCGTGTCCTTGGTCGGCACCGGCATCCGGTGCGTGCCCAGCGGCTCCCCGTCCAGCCACGCCATCAGCAGGCCCTGCGTGCCGGTGCTGTAGGCGAGCGAGACCTCCTCGATGCCGGTGGCGTCGGTGAACGTACCCCGGTACCAGACGTCGCCGTAGTGGAAGCCGTAGTCGTCGGCGAACAGGACCGGCTGCCCCTTGGGCACCGGCGTGGTGCTGAACGACGTCGTCCGGTCGGCGGCCCGCCACGTGGAGTCGTCGAAGGCGGGACCGGCCTCCGGGTTCTCCGTGCGCATCCGCCAGCCGCCCAGCTCGGGCAGCCGCACCCCGGCCACGCCGGGCAGCAGCGTCCCGGCCACCAGGCTCCCGGACATCGCGACCCGGGTGGGCACCGGCCGCCCGTTCCACGTCACGCTGTCGATCCCGCGCGGCCCCCACACCTCGAGGCCGGTCTCCTGGACGGTGTCGCCGGTGAGGTGGACGGTGGAGTCGCGCAGCTCGGCGTGGCGCAGCAGGGCGGGGCCGTAGACCAGCAGGGTGCCGGACGGCGTGTCGTACGGGAACAGGCGCACCGAATACGCCTCGTCGGCGAAGAGCAGCAGCAGCGGTGTCTCGCTCTCGCCGCGCTCCACCAGCACCCGGGTCAGACCGCCTTGGCCGAGGGGCACGGTCACGTGCAGCTCGTCCTGGTCGTACGTCCAGGCCCCCTCGGCGTCCAGCCGGGTGACGTACGGCTCGCTCGGGCACTCCAGCACCAGGTGCGCCATCTCGCCGTGGCGGCCCGTGAACAGGGCGATGTCCTGCCGTCCGGCGGTCAGCCGCAGCATCGGCTGGGCGGTGCAGTACTTCACCTTCCGGTGCCCGAGGGAGAGCCCCGTGGTCAGCATCCGGGCGTCCCGGGCCGGGACGGTGATCTTCAGCTCGCCCGCGTCGGTGGGCAGGGTGGAGGTGACCTCCTTGTCGCCGTCGTTGCGGGCCACGTACACATGGGCGCCGGTGTCCGGATTGGTGAGGTGGTACACCTTCAGCCCGGCCGCCTTCACGTCCGCCGCCCGGTCCAGCTTGGCGAAGTCGGGCACGCGCTGGAGCATGTGCCCGAGCTGGTGCATCGGCACGATCTTGCCGGTGACGTTCCGGGCCTCGTCGAGGGCGGCGCCGTAGTCGTACGACGTGTACACCACCGGCGCGGGCAGCCAGCCCCACGAGGTGCCCCCGAAGGTCATGTACACGTTGTGCAGGGTGATGCCGTTGGCCAGGTTGGTCAGGTAGAAGCGCCGTTCGTACGCCGCGTCCCGGGTGCGCCGCGACTCGGCGTACCCCTTGCCGTCGAACCAGGCCCCGCCCCACGGATCGAACCAGCCGCCCCCGAACTCGGGCATGAACCCGGGCGTACGCGGACTCGCGGTGGCCCCGCCCTTGAGGCCGCCCGGACCGAAGTGCCCCCAGTCCGGCGGCACCTGGGACGGTGACGGATACCCGTCGAAGCCGTACAGCCACCGCCCCCTCTCGCCACCGGTGTCGAACGAGCCGGGGATCCAGTCGCCGTTGCGGCCCTTGTCGTTGTGGAAGAGGGGTACGTCGATCCCGTCCGCCCGCACCTTCCGGTACAGGTGGGACATGTAGTTCCGGCCGGCCGGCTCGTCGACGTGGGCGTCGTACTCGTTCTCGATCTGGTACAGCAGGACCGTGCCGGTGCCCCGCGTGAACAGATGCCGGCGCGCGATCCGGTTCACCGCGGTCAGCCACTGGTCGACGTGACCCAGATACGTCGGGTCGTCGGTGCGTGCGGTGCCCTTGGTCGCCGTCAGCCAGCCCGGGAAGCCGCCGCCGTCGATCTCGGCGTTGATGTACGGCCCCGGGCGCAGGATCACGTACAGCCCGGTCTCGGTGG
The DNA here is from genome assembly GCF_053611185.1 of Streptomyces sp. NPDC054834. Classification (NCBI taxonomy): domain Bacteria; kingdom Bacillati; phylum Actinomycetota; class Actinomycetes; order Kitasatosporales; family Streptomycetaceae; genus Streptomyces; species Streptomyces sp. NPDC054834. The sequence goes on from NZ_JBSGZV010000013.1 coordinate 187,700, forward strand.
CCGTGCGCAGGAAGAGGTCCAGGTCGCGGACGCCCGTGAAGTCGTACTTGCCCGGAGCGGGGGAGTGGTAGTTCCACGCCACGTAGACGCTGACCGCGTTGTAGCCGTGCGCCCGCATCTTCTGAAGCACGTCACGCCACAGGGACGGGCTGGGCAGCCGGAAGGGGTGCATCTCGCCGGACCACAGCACCAGCCGTCTGCCGTCGACGACGAGCGAGTACGAGTCGTGGCCGACGGTGTGCCGCCGCCCGTCCGCGCCGGGCGGCGCGGGCGCCGGGCCGGTCGGCACACTGCGCGCCGCGTACGCCGAGGGCGCCCCGGGGCCGCCGCTGCCGCCCAGGGCGAAGCCGAGCGCGGCGGAGCCGGCGAGGGCACTGAAGGTACGTCTGCTGAGCGCCAAGGGATCCTCCCGGGCGATCTTACGGGGACCGGGTCCGGCCATTCTCCATGCACCCACGCCCCACAATGGACGCATGAGGATCTCGGCACGGGCGGATTACGCGGTACGGGCGGCACTGGAGCTCGCCGTACGCCAGGGTGACGGCCCGGTGAAGGCGGAGGAGATCGCCGCCGTGCAGGACATTCCGCACAAGTTCCTGGAGGGCATCCTCGGGGATCTGCGGCGTGCCGGGATCGTCGAGAGCCGACGTGGCGGGGGCGGCGGATACCGGCTGGCCCGGGAGGCCTCGGCCATCACCGTCGCCGACCTCATCCGCGCGGTCGACGGCCCGATCGTGTCGGTCCGCGGCGAGCGGCCCACCGGGCTCGCCTACAGCGGCACCGCCCAGCCGCTGCTGCCCCTGTGGATCGCGCTGCGCGCCAATGTGCGCCGCATCCTGGAGGGCGTCACGGTCGCCGACCTCGCGGCGGACGCGCTTCCGGAGCCGGTACGCAGGCTGGCGGAGGAGCCGGCGGCCTGGGAGAACCCCTGAGCTCCCGCGGTGCGAGCCGTCGTCCGTGAAGCGTCCTCATCCCGGTCTCAGCCTCCGCTCAGGTCGACCCCCTGGCGTCGCCCCTCATGCGCACGCTGCTACTGCTCGCCCCCGCGGGACTCGGGGCCCAGCTCGTGGACGGCAGCCCCGGCATGGCTCACGGGGTGATCTCGACCGTGCTGCTGCCGGCCATGGGGACGACTCCGGCCGCCGCCTCGGCCGTCGTCCACTTCGCCCAGATCGGCACGGGGCTGGTGTCCGGTGCCTCGCACGTGCGCTTCGGCAACGTCGACCGGCGGGTCGTGGCCTGGATCGGTGTCCCGGGCGCCGTGGGCGGGCAAGCCCCTGCGGGTCCGCTTCCTCGCGCCGGTCGGACTGGTCGCGGGGTTCCTCGGCGCCACCGGCGGGGGCGGCTGGGGACTGATCGGCACCCCGGCGCTGCCGGCCAGTGGCCGGCTGGAGCCGCGTAAGGTGGTCGGCTCCGTGGACGCGAGCAAGGCGCTGGTGGCCGTCGCCGCGAGCCTGGGCTTCCTCCTCTCGCTCGGCTCGCACGGCGTGAACTGGTCCTGGGTGGTGTCGGTCCTCCTCGGCGGCGTGGTCGTCGCCCCGGTCGCCGCCTGGCTCGCCCGGGACGGCGACTGGTTCGGCGTGCCCGGCACGCTCGCTGCTCCTCTCTGCGCCGTCCTGTGCGCCCTGCGGGCCGCCGCGCTGGTGTACTCGGTCCGGGCCCGCCTGAAGGAGAAGGCGGCCGGGGCCGAGCCCGGGGCGGGACTTCCGGAGCGGCAGCCCGTCGGTGCGTGAAATTCCTGTTGTGAATGGCCGGAGTTGACCCTGCCCGGCCCGGGCGGCGCTTCCTACGATGCGAACGCCCTCCGGCCTTCACAGGTTTCACACAGTTTCTCCTAAGGCCCGGGGCGACCCACCCCCCACCCGAGAACAGGGAGAAACCATGGCTCGTGGCCTGCTTCTGAGCGGCGCGGTAGCCGCGCTCCTGACCACCGCGGTACCCGCGCACGCCGAGTCCCCGGTCGTCACCGACCCGCCCCCGGACAAGATCGTCATCGACGTCGCCACGGTGAACGGCTCCGGCTGTCCCCAGGGCACGGCCGCCGTCGCCGTCTCCCCGGACAACACGGCCTTCACGGTGACCTACAGCGACTACCTCGCCCAGGCCGGCGGCAACTCCGACCCCACGGCGTTCCGGAAGAACTGCCAGATCAACCTGATCGTCCACGTCCCGCAGGGCTTCACCTACGCCATCGCCAGCGCCGACTACCGCGGTTTCGCCTCGCTCCAGTCCGGCGCGAGCGGCACGCAGAGAGCCTCGTACTACTTCCAGGGCTCGTCCAACACCGCGTTCAAGAACCACCCGTTCAACGGTCCGTACAACGACGACTGGCAGGCCACCGACAGCACCGACTGGGCGCAGCTGGTGTGGGCGCCCTGCGGGGTGCTGCGGAACTTCAACATCAACACCGAGCTCCGGGTCGCCCCGGGGTCATCCGGCAAGGTCAGCTTCATGACCATGGACTCCACGGACGGCGACATCAGCACCGTGTACCACATGGCGTGGAAGCAGTGCCCGAGTTCCTGAGCGCGTGAGGGCCGGGGGGGGGCGGGGGGGCCCCCCCCCCCCTTTGGCGGGAATGGCAGGGAGCACGGCTGTGGCCGCGCCGGTGGGTGGGCGGGGGGTCCGCGGCGGTGGGTGGG